>URRJ01000118.1 GCA_900550205.1 uncultured Collinsella sp.
CCCCGCCACGGTGGAGCTCATCGCCAAGGCTGACGGCATCATTGCCGGCCTGGATGTGTTCGCCCGCACCTTTGAGCTGCTGGATCCGCAGAGCTCGGTGCTCTTTGATGTTGCCGACGGTGACGAGGTGCACGCCGGCGACCACGTGGGCCAGGTGCGCGGCGACGCGCGCGTGCTGCTTTCGGGCGAGCGCGTGGCGCTCAACTATCTGCAGCGTATGAGCGGTATCGCCACCTACACGCACAACATGGCAGCGGCGCTCGAGGGTACCAAAACCGTGCTTGTCGACACACGCAAGACCACACCGGGCATGCGCGTCTTCGAGAAGGCCGCGGTCGAGATCGGTGGCGGCAGCAACCACCGCTACAACCTGTCGACGGCCGTCATGCTCAAGGACAACCATATCGACGCCGCCGGTGGTGTGACGCGTGCGATCGAGATGGCACGCGCCCACGCATCGTTTACCACGACGGTCGAGATTGAGTGCGAGAACCTGGACATGGTACGCGAGGCCGTGGAGGCCGGTGCCGACATCATCATGCTCGACAACATGACCCACGATGACATGGCTGCTGCGATTGAGCTTATCGCCGGCCGCGCCAGGACCGAGTGCTCGGGCAATGTGGATGCCAGCAATATCCGCGCCCTGGCCGATCTGGGCGTCGACTTTATTAGCTCGGGCGCGCTGACACACTCCGCCCCGATCCTCGACCTCTCGCTTAAGCACCTGCGTCTGCTGGACGGTAAATAATGAACGCCCGCGAGCGCCGTCGTGCCATCATGGGCGTGCTCGAGGAAGCCAGGGAGCCCGTTTCGGGCAGCGCACTTGCCCGCGAGGTTGGCGTGAGCCGTCAGGTCGTGGTTCAGGATATTGCCCTGTTGCGTGCCGATGGGCACGATGTCGTGGCAACCAACCGTGGTTATGTGCTGCAGGAGGCCCCCAGCAGCCCCGCCGTGCCCACGCGCTTGGTCAAGGTTCGCCATAGCGTGGAGCAGGCAGGCGATGAGCTCACGAGTATCGTCGACGCCGGCGGCGCCGTGCTCAACGTGATCGTCAATCACCGCGTGTACGGTAAGATCACGGCCGACCTGGACATCCGCAATCGTCGCGATGTTGAGCGCTACCTGCACGATATCGAGAGCGGCAAGAGCTTTCCACTACTAACGGTGACGAGCGGCTATCACTTCCATCGCATTGCGGCGGAGGATGAGCAAACCCTCGACGAGATCGAGGCCATGCTCAAGGAGAAGGGCTATCTGGCAGACCTAATGCCCTACGAGGACGATTTGTCCTAGCCCGATACTGTCTTAATAAGTTGCGGTGAAATAGTTCCTAAAATCGGCACCTAAGCAATGAACCGGGAACTATTCCACCGCAACTGCCAAGGTAGCCCCGTCCCCAATTAGCTACCTATACAAACAAAAGGAGGCCTCCGCGGCGATGCGGAGGCCTCCTTTTTGTGCACGGTGTACTTTTGAGTGTGCAGGTGGGGGAGTTGTTACTCCTCGACGATCTCGGTGATCGCGCCAGCGGGGCAAGCGTCCTGGCAAGCGCCACAGGCGACGCAGGAGTCCTCGTCAGCGACGGTAGCGACGTCCTGGAGCTCCAGAACGCCAGCGGGGCAGGAGTCGACGCAAACGCCACAAGCGATGCACTCGTCGGCATCAATTACGGGATGAGCCATGGTAGTTTCCTCTCTGTTGACCGACGCTACAGGCGATGCGCGCCGGTTTGATTCGGGCAAAAACATACCACGGGAGCGACCGTTTGCAATACCCTCTGGCCGGCATCTTCATACCGTTCGCCGAGTATGCCAAGGTTTACTAAAAAACGCGCAGGTGGGGCCGTTGAGCTGCGCAAATGTTAGCTAAAGGTGACTTGAAATATTGAGCTATTGAGCGCGCTTGCGGAAAGGGCATCCCGTTATTTGGTCGAAAAACGGGTCGCAGTTTCCGGTTGGGCCCGCTAGCGGAAACTGCGACCCGGTATCAGCTCTCAAAACGGGATATGGTTTCCGGTTGAGCTTTCAGACGGAAACTGCGACCCGGAATCCACGCTCAAACCGGGACGAGCTTTCCGCAAGGCAGCCCCAGGCACCCCCGGACCCAAACCTCAGCTATCTCTACATAGATCTCGATAGATTTGTCGAGAATTCAATCAACGCATCTACCTGCGCATTTGAGAACCTAAACTCTCAGCAATAAGAAATCTTATATGAATTGACTTAGATTTTGTATATTCCGGCCCATAAGGGGATACACTACATCCTGAAAGACAAGCCGAAGCGCCGCGCGGCAGACCGCCGAGGCGGCGCGAACGCACAAGAGAGAGGGAATTTCTAATGGGCAAGATTCTTGGTATCGACCTTGGTACTACCAACTCCGCAATGGCCGTCCTCGAGGGCGGTTCTCCGACCATTATCGTGAACGCTGAGGGCGACCGCACCACCCCGTCCGTCGTGGGCTTCCGTGCCGACGGCGACCGCGTTGTGGGTAAGGCCGCTAAGAACCAGGCTGTCACCAACCCCAAGAACACCGTGTTCTCCATCAAGCGCTTCATGGGCCGCAAGTACTCCGAGTGCACCTCCGAGATCAAGACCGTGCCGTACGAGGTCAAGGAGGGCCAGGGTGGCCGTGCCGTCGTCGACATCGAGGGCAAGGACTACACCGCCGAGCAGGTGAGCGCCATGACGCTCGCGAAGATGAAGGCCGACGCCGAGAAGTATCTGGGCGAGACCGTCACCGACGCCGTCATCACCGTCCCGGCCTACTTCAACGACGCCCAGCGTCAGGCCACCAAGGACGCCGGCAAGATCGCCGGCCTCAACGTCAAGCGTATCGTCAACGAGCCGACCGCTGCTGCTCTGGCCTATGGCCTGGACAAGCAGGGCACCGACCAGCGCATCCTGGTCTTCGACCTGGGCGGCGGCACCTTCGACGTCTCCATCCTTGACCTCGCCGACGGCGTGTTTGAGGTTCTGTCCACCTCGGGCGACAACCACCTGGGCGGCGACGACTGGGATCAGCGCGTCATCGACTGGATGGCCGATAAGTTCCAGCAGGAGAACGGTGTCGACCTGCGTCAGGACCCCATGGCCCTGCAGCGTCTGAAGGAGGCCGCCGAGAACGCCAAGAAGGAGCTCTCTGCCGCCCAGCAGACGACCATCAACCTGCCGTTCATCACCATGAACCAGTCCGGCCCGCTGCACCTCAACTACACGCTGACCCGCGCCGAGTTCGAGAAGATCACCCGCGACCTGCTCGAGCGCTGCAAGCAGCCTGTCACCAATGCCCTGCGCGACGCCAAGCTTAAGCTCTCCGATCTGACCGAGGTCATCCTCGTCGGCGGCTCCACCCGTATGCCCGCCGTCCAGGAGCTCGTCAAGACCATGACCGGCAAGCAGCCCAACATGTCCGTGAACCCCGATGAGGTCGTTGCCGACGGCGCTGCCGTCCAGGGCGGCGTGCTCACCGGCGACGTCGAGGGCATCCTGCTGCTCGACGTTACCCCGCTGTCGCTGGGCGTCGAGACCATGGGCGGCATCATGACCAAGATGATCGACCGCAACACCACGATCCCGACCTCCAAGACCGAGGTTTACTCCACCGCTGCCGACAACCAAACCAGCGTCGAGATCAACGTGCTCCAGGGCGAGCGCGAGCTTGCCCGTGACAACAAGTCGCTCGGTAAGTTCCAGCTGACCGGTATCCCGGCTGCCCGCCGCGGCGTGCCGCAGATCGAGGTCACCTTCGACATCGACGCCAACGGCATCGTCAAGGTCTCCGCTAAGGACAAGGGCACCGGCAAGGAGCAGCAGATCACTATCTCCGGCTCCACCGCTCTGTCCGACGACGAAGTCGATCGTATGGTCAAGGACGCCGAGGCTCATGCCGAGGAGGACAAGAAGCAGAAGGAAGAGGTCGAGGTCCGCAACCAGACCGACAGCCTGTGCTACTCCACCGAGCAGACCCTCAACGAGCTGGGCGACAAGGTTTCCGCCGACGTGAAGTCCAAGGCCGAGGCCGCCATCGCCGACGCCAAGAAGGCACTCGAGGGCTCTGACGTCGAGGCCATCAAGGCCGCCGGCGAGTCCCTGCAGTCCGTGGCCTACGAGCTGGCCCAGGTTGTCTACGCCGACGCTCAGCAGCAGACCGACGGTGCCGCCGGTGCCCAGTCTGCCGACGATGACGTCGTCGACGCCGACTACGAGGTTGTGGATGACGAGGACAAGTAATCATGTCCGCCCGTAAAGCTCGCACGGAGGCGGCCGCCGCTGGCGCCGCCCCCGTTGACTCTGAGGAGAAGGACGTGAAGATTCCCGTAGAGGCCGTCGACGATACCGAGGCCAACGAGGCCCCGGCCGCCGAGGCTGCCGAGAACCAGGTAGAGGATTCCAACAAGGAGGCGACGATGACCGAGGACGAGATGGTGGAAGCCGCTATCCGCGCCGGTGAGGAAGCCGCCGACAACGACTTTAAGCTCAAGTTCGAGCAGGCCCAAAAGGAGCTTGCGGACGTGCGCAATGAGCTCGATGCTGCGGCAGAGGCTCAGAAGGCCGCCGAGGACAAGGCAAAGGACGCTACCGAGCGCACCGCCCGCCTGCAGGCCGACTGGGAGAACTTCCGTCGCCGCACCGCCAACGAGCGCATCGCCGAGCGCGAGCGCGCGACCGAGAAGCTTGTCACCGCGCTGTTGCCGGTGATCGACGATATCGAGCGCGCGATCGACCATGCCCGCAGCCAAGAGCTTTCCGACGACTTTAAGCAGTTCGTCGATGGCGTTGACGCGGTACATGCCAAGCTGCTCGATGTGTTTGCGCACGAGGGCGTTGAGCCCATCGACCCCAAGGGCGAGGCGTTCGATCCGCTCGAGCACCAGGCTGTGGGTCGCGTCGAGGACGCATCGCAGTACGACGAGACCGTCAACGATGTGTACCAGAAGGGCTACCGCATGGCGGACCGCATCTTGCGTTCCGCGATGGTGACGGTGACCTACGGTGGCGAGAAGCGCCCCGCACCGGAGCCCGAAGCGGCGCCCGAGGATGCTGCGGCCGATACGGCCGAGAGCACCGAGGAGTAATTGAGAAGGGCCCCGGGGCAACACCCGGGGCCCTTTCTGGCCTAGTGCCATATGAAAGCATGGGCCGTCGTCTGCATGGACGGCGGACGTAACAGGAGAGGAGCTACGATGGCTGCAGGCAAAACCTTCTATGACATCCTGGGCGTATCCAAGAGCGCCTCCGACAAAGAGATCAAGAGCGCGTTTCGCAAGCTCGCGCAAAAATATCACCCCGATGCCGGCGGCGACGAGGCCAAGTTCAAGGAGATCAGCGAGGCCTACGAGACGCTTTCGGACGAGAAGAAGCGCAAAGAGTACGACCAGATGCTCATGTTCGGCGGCATGCCGGGCGCGGGCGGCGCGTA
>URRJ01000119.1 GCA_900550205.1 uncultured Collinsella sp.
AAAGCCACACGCTAACAGCTTTAAGGAGTCAAAGCTGGTTTAGCCAAAGAAGCGCTTGATCTCGATCTCGGCGTTCTCCAGGCAGTCGGAGCCGTGAATCACGTTGGCGTTGACATCGACAGCGAAATCGCCGCGAATGGTGCCGGGGGCAGCGTCAAGCGGGTTGGTAGCGCCCATGAGGGTGCGCATCTTGGAGACAGCGGAGAGACCGGAAACGACCATCTTGACGACCGGACCGCTCGTCATAAAGTCGCAGAGATCGCCAAAGAAGGGCTTGTCGGCCAGATGGGCGTAGTGCTCCTCGACGGTAGCGCGCTCGAGCGTGGTCATCTCCATGCGCTCGATGACAAGGCCGCTGCGCTCAATGCGGGCAACAATCTCGCCGATCTTGCGGTCGCGCACGGCGTCGGGCTTAATCATGATGAAGGTCTTCTCGATAGCCATAAGGTAGCCTTTCAAGTAGGTTCGCGCGTGCCCAAGTCCCATTCCGGCACCCGCCTGGACTGCATCGTAACAGAGTTTTAGCTGCAGTTAAACAAAAAGCCGTTTATTGAATCGCTACAATTTATTAAAGCGCTCCATATGTGTTACTTCTGTTTCGAAGCCCGATTAGAGTACCATCCGACTGCCCATCAACCGCATCGAACAGAGCAGACGGTCGGTTGCCACCCGCGAACGCACCCCCTTCACAACCTGCCCAAAGGTCCTACAGAAGTTCTCGACAAGCCCCTCCCCCATAGCAACAAAATACGGACGCCCACAACAGCAGGCGCCCGTAAAGCAAAAACGATTTGCCAATACATGGCCAAAACGGCTTCAGCCAAACCTCTACTTTGCCCCGTGACCCATCTCGACGACCTTGGTCAGCGATCCAAACACGCCCTCGTCGGCCACGAGCTGTGCCTCGGCACGCTGCAGCTGCACGGCAACGGCGGCAGGAGCGGTGCCGCCCTCGGTCGTGCGCGCAGCAACGATTGAGGGGATGTCGAGCGCCTCGGTAATATCGTGCTCAAAGAGCGGGCTTGCCTCCTGGAACACCTCAAACGGCAGGTCCTCAAGATTGCAGCCGCGCTTCTCGCACATCAGGACCAGATGGCCCACCACGGCATGTGCCTCGCGGAACGGCAGACCGCGCTTAGCCAGGTAATCGGCAACATCGGTAGCGGCAAGGTGTCCCACGCCGCACTCGCGCGCCATGGCATCCTCGTTGACGGTCCAAGTCGAAATCATACCGGCCATAACCGACAGGCACTGCATGAGCGTGTGAGCGGTATCGAGCGCGCCCTCCTTGTCCTCCTGCAAGTCCTTGTTATAAGCAAGCGGCAGGCCCTTCATGGTCACGAGCAGCTGCACCAGGTTGCCATACACACGGCCGCTTTTGCCGCGGATAAGCTCGGCAAAGTCGGGATTCTTCTTCTGCGGCATGATGGACGAGCCAGTGGAGTACGAGTCGGAAAGCGTGATAAAGCCAAATTCGGAGCTCGACCACAGCACGATCTCCTCGGAAAGACGCGACAGGTGCATGGCCATGACGGAGCCGGCATAATGCAGATCGAGCAGGAAATCACGGTCGGAAACCGCATCGAGCGAGTTGGGAATCACACCCGCAAAGCCAAGTTCGGCAGCCGTCATCTGGCGATCGAGCGGATAGCTCGTACCGGCAAGCGCGGCAGCACCCAGCGGGCAGTTGTCGGCGGCATCAAAGGCGGCCTTCAGGCGTGTAAAGTCGCGCGCGAACATCCAGGAATACGCCAGCAGATGATGCGACAGGAGCACGGGCTGAGCATGCTGCATGTGCGTGTAGCCAGGCAGAATCACCTTGTCGTACTTCTTGGCCGTATCCACCAGCACATGGCGCAGCTCAAGATTGGCCTCCATGAGTTCCTTGGCCAGCGCCTTGACGCCCAGGCGCGTATCGGTCGCCACCTGGTCGTTGCGCGAACGCCCGGTATGCAAGCGCTTACCGGCCTCGCCGATGCGGCGCGTCAGTTCGCTCTCTATGGACATATGAATGTCCTCGTCGTTGATATCGAAGGTGAAGTTGCCGGCATCGATATCCTGCTCGATTCCGGTCAGGCCCTTGGCAATCGCCTGCTCGTCCTCGGCACTGATGATGCCCTGGGCCGCCAGCATCTTGGCATGCGCCTTAGAGCCGGCGATATCCTGCTTATAGAGATGTTTGTCGACCGGCAGCGACGCGCCAAACTCCTGCGTGACCTCGGCCACGCCCGCCTCAAAACGACCGCCCCAAAGAGCCATGGAACCGTCCCCTTTCTCCAAATACCAAAACAAGCGCCCTAAGCAATGCGCCATGTCGCTAAAGCGATTTTTCAACCGCTAGTTTTACATATTCCCCACCGTGCGCGGGGCCATGTAGCTAATTTGCAAAGAAGTGACGCACCAGGCACTTGGCGCCCAACGTCTCCCTCCGGATGTTGCCCTGCGAGCCATCGACCCAGGCCTTCAGGCTCATGGGAACGTCCTCGACCCTTGCAGCATCGAACTCGGGCGCGAGGGCAAGTAAAGCATGCGCGATAGCATTGAACATAATGGATACTCCTCATATATATAGGCGCAGAGCCGCCAAATTGATAGAAGGAGCCCCGCCGGACAACCCCGGCGGGGCTCGGACTCAGCCGCAGACGCGGCGTCATATATGCGGGCGGAACGTAGGGGCCACCGATGTTAAGAAGTGTCAGCAAGCATAACGAAAGGTAGGGACCCCGTGCGCCCGTTATGTATCACGCGGATGGGCCGCGCGGATACCAAAGGGAAGGAGGCGCTAGGCCTGGGCGGCGGCGGAGCTGGGACCCTGGACCTTTGCCCACGTCTTGAGCGACAGCGTATCGATCTCGATAAAGCCGGCGCTGGCCTTCTCGTCAAACGTGGTGTCGCGGTCGTAGGTAGCCAGACCGTAGTCGTAGAGGCTGAAGGGGCTCTTGCGGCCGACGACATGGCAGTTGCCCTTAAAGAACTTCAGGCGGACGGTGCCGGTCACGAACTTCTGGGTATCGGCCATAAAGGCATCGAGCGCGTTCTTGAGCGGACTGTACCACTGGCCGTTGTACACGGCGGTGGCCCAATCCTGCTCGAGCTTGATCTTGGTCTTGAGCAGGTCGCCCTCGACGCAGATGTCCTCGAGCGCCTTGTGGGCGGTGATGAGCGTCAGGGCGCCGGGAACCTCGTAGCACTCGCGGCTCTTGAGGCCCACCAGACGATCCTCGACCAGATCGAGACGGCCAAAGCCGTTGTCGCCGGAAATCTTGTTGAGGGCGATGACGATCTCGGAGAGCTTCATCTTCTTACCGTCGACGGCGACGGGCTTGCCGGCCTCAAACTCAATCTCGGTGTAGGTCGGGGTGTCGGGCGTGTCCTCGGGATTCTTGGTCATAACCCAAGCGTCGTCGAGCGGCTCGTTCCAGGGATCCTCCAGGTGGCCGCACTCGATGGCGCGACCCCAAAGGTTGTCGTCGATGGAGTAGGGGTTGTCGTTGGCACCCTCGGGAACCGGCACGTTGTGAGCATGGGCGTAGGCGACCTCGTCGGGACGACACTTCAGACCCCACTCGCGAACCGGGGCGATAACCTTGAGCTCGGGGTCGAGGGCCTTGACGGCAGCCTCAAAACGGACCTGGTCGTTACCCTTGCCGGTGCAGCCGTGGGCGACGTAGGTCGCGCCAAACTCGTGGGCGACCTCAACAAGCTTCTTGGCAAGCAGCGGGCGAGACAGGGCGGAGAGCAGCGGGTACTTGTTCTCGTACATGGAGTTTGCGGCGATGGCCTTAGTCAGGAACTCATCGGAGAACTCGTCGCGCAGGTCGAGCACCTGGCAATCGAGAACGCCCAAGTCGAGTGCCTTCTGCTTCTTGGCATCCAGTCCGGTCTCCTCCTGGCCCACGTTGCCGCAGACGCAAACGACATCGAGATTCTTCTCGTCCTGGAGCCACTTGACACATACGGATGTATCAAGACCACCGGAATATGCGAGAACGACTTTTTCCTTGCTCATGGCTGTTTCCTTTCGCCCTTGGTAGCTAGTTAGAACATCGGTCAGTTGCAAGTCACCTTGAGGTCGAATACCGTGCAATATCAGGTTAAATAGCAAAAATCAGCACATACATGCCCTAGAAACATGCAGCAATGTCGTGCTAAAACCCAACGACCTCAAAATGACTCTGTTGAGGCAATTCGCCCCATGCGGACAGAGACGATTGTTATCGTCGTCGGGAAATTACGCGCTGGCGTCGGAGGGCATTGTCTGCAGTGGTGATGATCTGTACGAACTGCATCTGCCTCTCCTTTCACGTATCGCCGGGCGCAATTCAAATATCGCAAACGGTACCTTTTCCTCGGTAAGCGGCTCTTTTGCCGTCGCCGTTTTCGATGTTCGCTATATTACGATAAAGTGCTCGCTGCACTATCGACAAATTCAAATTTCTGAAAAGTTTTTTCATTAGTTTGTGAATGGTGATGCAAAAACGCGCCAATCCTGCGAAAATACGCTCGATTACATAGCAGAGGGTCATTACGCCCGAAACAATCTGGAAACGGAAAGGCGCATTTTATGCAGACTTACGAATCAGACGCTAACATCGGCAACATTAAACTCATCGCCGTCGACATGGACAAGACGCTGCTCACCGACGAGCGCGTGTTACCGCAGGGTCTTGATGAGCGCCTGGACAAGCTCGCCGACGCCGGCATCGTATTCTGCCCCGCCAGCGGACGTCCCGCCCCCAAGCTCGAGGAGATGTTCGAGGGCATCAAGAACCGCCTCGCCTTTTGTCCCGACAACGGAGCGTGCGTGATCTATCGCGGCAGCTATATCTATAAGAGCAATATCGACGTGGAACTGTACCAGCAGGTCTTGAGCCGCGCCTCTGAGGATCCTCGCGCTGTCCCCGTCCTGTGCTGCTTCGACGAGTTCTACGTGCTCGCGCGCGACCACCAATACCACGACGAGATCAGCGTCTACTACAACACGATCAACTACGTCGACAGCTTTGAGGGCATTGATATCGAGTCCAACAAAATCTCGGTCTTCTTCCCCGGCTACGACGCCGAGCCCGCATTCCGCGAGACTTATAGCCCCGAGTTCTCGGACAAGCTTTACGTCACCAACGCCGGGCGCGAGTGGATCGACTTTATGAACCTGGGCGTCGACAAGGGCGCCGGCGTCGCGCACCTGTGCGAGCACCTGGGCATCGATATTGCCGACGCCGCCGCCGTGGGCGATACCTACAACGATATTCCCATGCTGGAGCGCGTCGGCCACAGCTTTATCGTGGACAATGCCGAGGAGCACATGAACGCGCATGCCAAGTGGCGTATTCCGAGCAACAACGACGGGGGCGTACTGACGCTCATCGACGCCATCTTGGCGGCTC
>URRJ01000120.1 GCA_900550205.1 uncultured Collinsella sp.
CGCCCGTGTCGGCGAGTTTTCCGGTCGAGCCCTTGCTCTTGTTACCGCCGCCGTTCTTGTCGGCGCCGTCTGCGTTGGCGCCGGTACCGGTGCCGGCGCCGGTGCCGGTGCCGCCCGCGTTGCCCGAGGCTGCAACGGTAAAGCTTGCGGCTCCGTCGCTGGCGAGCGTGTAGTTCTGCGCCGCGTCGCCCAAGAGACCGTTCACGCGCACCCAGTACGTTCCTGCGGCAAATGTTTCGCCCTCGGCCATTGCCGTGCCCGGAGCGCCGTCCGCGTCGTGCACAAACTCGAGCTGGGCCGTGCAGGCATCGGTTTCGAGCTTGCCCTCGAGTGATGCCGCAATCTTGGCGCGCACGTTTTCGCCGGCCTTAAGGCCTTCGAGTCCCTCAAAATGGGGCGTCAGCGCGCGTGGATCGATATCGATGGGCACAGAGCCCTGCAGCCCCGTAACGGTCTCGTTGCCCAGGGCGTCGACATCCACGTATTCAATGGCAAACGCATGGCCCGAAGCTGTCGCGTTGAGCGCGTTGCTGCTGTCGGCAAGGCGGAAATGACCCTCGCCAACGGTCTTGCCATCCTGGAATGAGGCATCGCTCAGCGAGTCGCCGTACGTCATGCGCATGCGGGTCGGGAGATGGTACGGGAGATAGTACGAAGCCGCCTGCTTGTGCTCCGTATCGTAATTGCGTTGGTAGATGCTCCGGGCCAGTGCCGAATCGACAAAGTCGGACGCGATAATGCCAACGTGCTTGAGGCAATCTGACTTTGTTTTATCGCTGCCGCTGGGATTGATGTACTGGCTCTTGTACAGATGCTCGTTGACCACTCGCGCCGCGGTAAAAGGATTGCTTCCTTGTTTGTAATTCGTGCAACTGGTGTAGTTGATAGACCAGCAGCGTTCCAGGACTTGCACCTTGGCGCCAACATTGTCCTCGACGTCCACCTTGTTGCGCGTGAGATTGGTCGTCTCTCGCAGCGCCATATCGACCCAGCTAATCTTGTCGGTTCCGGTGCATTCAAAATGGTCCTGGGCGTATACCTTGGTGCAATAGGGCTCTTTGTCGCCCGCATTGCCCGTAGTCTCAAAGCCTCGCGCGTCTTGGACGAGGCACATCGACTGCCCGGAATGCGCCTTGATTTTGTCGTCCCATTGGGTGAGATCGAGGCCCCACGTGTGGCTGCTTACGCTGTTGCCGGCGAGTACAAATCGACGCAGCAGGACGATCTTTCCGCGCACCTCGTTCAGTGTGGGGATTCGGCTCGACGTGTAGAACAGATCGGGATTATCGTGCATAACCTTGGCGAAAGCCGTCGTAACGCTTTCGTCGGTAGCCTCGTCGTTGCCTCGTGACGCAAGCATGATGAGCGCTTCTGATGGGTTTTCGTTCAAAAATGTTTTGAAGTAGTCGATGACATTGGAGAGATGCATAAAGCCCCCGTCTTTTTTGAGCAAGTAGCATCTTCCATGGTCGATACCGGGGTCGCCGTTCTCGTCGTTCCTTCCGAGTCGGATATCAAAATAGCGAATGCCTTCGAGCAACTGCGTGGGGATGTAATCCTGCTGGCACTTTGCTTGTGAGGATTGGGGCTCGGTGTCGTTGTCCACGCTGCAGGTGCCCGAATCATGCGTGCCCGGGATGCTCAGCTCGTCGAGGTATTTGTTGCCGTCGACGTGGCTCATCCAACATGGTCCGTCGACGTAGCTGCTATACGTGGTCCAGTCGATGCTGCTAACTGTGGCATTGGTCTTGTCCATGCTGTAGCCGACAAGCTCGAGCTCCCACGGAATGCTCTTACTCTTATGGCAGATCTTATTGTTGTCCTGGTCTTTGCCGTCCTTTTCTATGGCCAGGTACTTAATGTCTTTTTTCTCGGTTTCTTTCTCGACCGTGCGGTCTCGGATGATATAGGTTCCGTTTGATTGACGCTCGAACGCAAAAGCGCGGCTGGGCTTGTTGTCATACTCGCCGCCCCATACGTGGATGACCTTTCCATCTTTGTCCGAGTCGTCGTCGACCGACCAAATGCTGTAGCCCGTCTTTTTATGCTCTTCGAAATTGAGCAAGGTGCGGATAGCATACCAGTTTGTATCGTCATTCTTGGTCGTTACGTTCTCAAGGATGAGCTTGCTGGACGTGCCGTCGTTAAACAGGTGGCAGACGTTGCCGCGAACGTTGCCGTCTTGGTTGACGCTCGCGGTGCGAAAATAGCCCGCGGGGCGAAGGCGAATGACGAAATTGTCGAGGCTGTCCGACGGTGCGGGTGTGTTGTCTGCAAATGCCGCTCGCAGGGGAATGCCCGGCGCTGCGGTTTCGGGCAGGCTTGCAAGCGGCGACAACGCCGCGAGTCCAAGGCCCAGCGTAAACGCTCGGCGACTGATGGCATGATGTTCGGTCATAACTCCTCCATTCGCAGGGTGCGGTAATGCGCTCATTTTGGTCACTATACTGCCCGGATGTTTAAAGGTGTCGGCTTAAATTGTGTGCGCGGCGCTATAAATCGGCGGGCGGACGTGTTTGGGTGCTTGCCTATTTGTGCTGCTACCGCGCTGGGGGTGGTTTTGCCGCCCGGCACCCTCGCGTTCGCCGGCTATCGGCATAAGAAAGGGAGGGTCGGTTTACCGGCCCTCCCTTAGTACGAAACGCTGGGGCACCGCCGCTTGTTGGCACTGCGCTCGTGTTTTTCGTTACGCTCGCGAGTCGCTTAGCGCTTAATCTCGATATCGTCGAGCTTAACATCCATGGCCTCGGTCTTGGCCTTGGCGATGTCGTCGGCAAATTCCAGAGACTTCATCATGGTCTCGACGGCGTCCTTGTGCTCCTCGACGTTGTCGATGCGCACGTAGACGCTGCCGCCGCCTGCTTCGGTGAAGTACTCAGTCGTCACGCCGCCCGAGTGTGTATAGGAAGCGTTGCGCCAAGTCTTGCCGTTGTACTTGACGGGGTCATTCTCGGTCCACTCAAAGCTGGCATTCCACTTTGCCTCGTAGTCGAACAGCTCGTCAGCGTTCTTGTCAGAGTCGAAGACAGGGATGAAGCGGTCGCTGGCGTGCTCGCTCTCGGTGAACTTAAACTGGGCCCTATCGGCGGTGTCGCCGGCAACGTCGGTGATCTCGACGCCCTCGGGGACCTCGACCTTAAACCAAATGAAGTCGGTCCTCATATCCACGGCTGGCTTTTCCGCGCCGCCGCCACCGCCACTGCCGGTAGCGCCGCCGCTGCCACCGCAGCCCACCAGGGCAACTGCGGCAAAGAGACTGATGCAGAGGGTGAGAATCGCAAAGGTCTTCTTTTTCATGGTCGTGTCCTCCTCGATCTGTAACCGCCCATGGATTACCTGCCTTTACTGTACGCGTGGACGGCTCGCTAGGGTGGGCCATGTGTCCCATTCTGAGGGCCGGATTTGCGCCGTTAAGTGGCAATATGTCCGGGCGCAAAAGAGGGGAGGGCCGATGTTGTCGGCCCTCCCCGGGGTTGGGTGCCCGTTGTTTTAATGGGGCGTTCGTGCGGGCGTGCGCGAACACGGATGGAGTCTTGTATGCCCCAGCTTGTGCTGCCCGGGAGTCTCGAAAGGTGGGCCATATGTCCCATGTTTGCGTGTGCGGGCTTGCCGCAGGGTGGGCCTGACGCTGGGCAAGCGTGCGGCTTGGTTGATGCTCCCAATGTTGCGCAACAGCGATGCCGGCTTAAGGTTTTAGACTTGGCTGTGACAAAAGCTAAACCACGAAAGGTCGAACGATGTTCTGTCAAAAATGCGGACAGCAAGTGCCTGATGGATCGACGTTTTGTACGCACTGTGGGGCTTCGCTGGTTGGCGGTTCCGTGCCGACGCCTACGGGCGCTGGTTCTTCCTCTGCCCCGTGCCTGACCCAATCGATGCCGCCGGTCGCGCCTGCGCCTCAAAAGCCCAAGAGCAAGGCACCGATCATCATTGCTGTGGCATGTGCCGCTGTGGTCCTCATCGGGGGCGGCACGGTGTTTGCGCTTACGGTGCTCAACGGGTCAAAGAGCTCCGGCACGCAGATTTCGGTGATCGATACCGGGCCTTCGGACGAGAAAGATTCTTCTGCCAAGAAGAAGAGCGACAAGTCCAAGGACAAAGAGTCTTCGTCATCGGATGACGAGGCCGTTCCCGAGGACGAGTCGGCATACTACGGCTCGGGCGATTCGGACGATTACCTGACCGACGTGCATACGTACACGAACGACATGCATCCTTATAGCATGTCGATTCCCAATCGCTTTGAGATGGAAGATACTCCCAGCGGCAGCAGCACAAGGTACGAGGATCCGGAGACAGGTTTTGTGATCAGCCTGTCTGGCTACGTCAACGTTAACGACGAAACTGCACACGAGATGTTTGTCGATAAGGACACCTCGGGCAAGGCCGACCTCTATACCGCGGAGGGCGACAACTGGTACGTGGTTTCGTGGCGCGAGGGCGACACAATCATTTACGAAAAGACGATTGTCACGGACTCGACGGTTGCTACGGCGCATTTGGAGTACTCGACTGCAAACCGCGACATGGGGTCGAAGGTTATCGATACGCTGCTGCCGACGTTCCAGGTGGACTAGGCAGCTGTGTCTATAGCCGGCAATCGGAAACGCCGATAGCCAGAGCTCCTGACAGTCTTTGTCTTATGGGCTAGACTGGCTTGGACAAGATCGATGAATGGGACAACCGCTTCCTGGCGTCGTTGTCCCATTTTTTATTATGCGTGCGGCCCGTGGTGGCCGGCGCGGTGGGCAGAGGTGTTTCGATGAGCCAAGAGATGATGGACAAAACCTGTCGCGAGTTTGCCCAGGCGCTTGCCGCGCGCGAGCCGGTTCCCGGCGGCGGTAGCGCGAGCGCCTTTGTAGGTGCGCTGGGTGCCTCGCTTTGCGGGATGGTCGCTCGCTACGGGGCGACAAACCCTGCGCTTTCCGATCGCGCAGACGATCTGACGCGCGCATTTGCCCAGGCGGATGAGTTGGCGCAGGAACTTGTGGGTCTGGTCGCCGAGGACGTTCGTGCGTACGGCCAGGTGTCTGCGGCATACGGTATTCCGCGCGAGGACCCGGCTCGACCGGCTGCGATTCAGGATGCGTTGCACGTGGCCGCTATGCCACCGTATCGGATCATGGATGCCTGCGGGCGTGCACTGGCGCTGCTCGAGGACATGGCGGACAAGGGCTCCCGACAGCTGCTGTCCGACGTGGCATGCGGCGCCGTGTTCTGCCGCGCCGCCATGCAGGGCGCGAGCCTGACGCTCTTCGCGAACACCACGTCTATGAAGGATCGTGCCCGCGCCGAGGAGCTCGAGGCGGCGTGCGATGAGCTGCTGGATACGTGGCTGCCGCGCGCCGATGCGCTGGCGC
>URRJ01000121.1 GCA_900550205.1 uncultured Collinsella sp.
CGGTTGCGGTGGCGTGGGCCGCGACAACGCAGTATTCGTTTTACCCTCAGCTTTCGGTGCCGGCGCCGTGGCCTGGCTATATTGTGTACGCGGCTTGGATGGTGTTGCCCTGTGTGCTGCACGCGATTGACGAGAAGAGGTTTGGCTGATGACTCGGTTGAATAGCTGCTCGGTAACGGGCGGGGCGTGCGACTCCGATGTGCCTGCGATTGAGGTGCGGGGCCTGAGCTTTACCTACCCCGGGGCTGAGGCGCCGGTGCTCGACGGGCTCGACTGGTCTGTTCCCCAAGGTGCGTTTGCACTGCTGGTGGGTGGTACTGGGTCGGGTAAGTCAACGCTGCTCTCACTGCTCAAGCCCGAGATTTCGCCGACGGGCGAATGCACTGGCGAGCTGCGCGTGCTGGGGGAGGGCGTCGCCGGTATGGACGTCCGGGCGTCTGCGGAGCGCGTGGGCTATGTGTTTCAGGACCCCGAGAACCAGATCGTGTGCGAAAGCGTGTGGCACGAGATGGCGTTTGGTCTGGAAAACTTGGGCATGCCGCGCGACGAGATACGCCGCCGCGTGGCCGAGACCAGCTATTTCTTTGGGCTGGAGGACTGGCTCCACCGCGATACCGATACGCTTTCGGGTGGACGCAAGCAGCTGCTGTCGCTGGCAGCCGTGCTGGCGCTGCGCCCGCGCGTGCTGCTGCTCGACGAGCCCACGTCCCAACTCGATCCCGTTGCCGAGAAGAATTTTCTGCATGCGCTGTTTCGCGTGAATCGTGAACTGGATTGTACGGTTGTTGTGGCGACGCACCAGCCGCGCCCGATGCTCGAGTATGCGACGTGCGCGTACCGAATTGAAGACGGTCGCGTGTGCGAGGTCGCTGACATTGCCTCCTTGGGGCATCGTGAAGGGCTGTTTTCTGGCGAGGTGCCAGGGTGGGGTGCCTCGCGGCGTGCAAAAAACGGAGTTTTCAGCAGCGTCAGCGGCCAGCTGGGCTCTTTGGACCCGCGCGCTGGCGCTCTGGGCGCGGAAAAAGGACTGAAATCGGACAAATCGGCTGAATTTGAGGTACAAATTCTGCCGCAGGACGACTCGGGAGTGTCGTCGCGTGCCGGTGGAGGCAGAATACTCCAAAAAATGCACGGTGGGTCGGCTACCACCCTGTCGGAAGGCTGGTTTCGCTATGACCGAGCTACCGGTTGGGTGCTGCGCGGGCTCGACGTGACGTTTTCCGCCGGTGCGGTGCATGCGATTGTGGGCGGTAACGGCTGTGGCAAGTCGACGATGCTTTCGGTGCTGGCCAAGACCGCCAAGCTGCAGCGTGGCCGTATGGTGCGCGGGGCGGCCTCGGCTGCGCTGCTGCCGCAGAACCCCAAGGCGTTGCTGGTTGCCGAGACGGTGCGCGACGAGCTGATGGAATGGGCTTCGACCTGCGGATACGACGAGGACGCGGCCCAGGAGCGCGCGGCGCAGCTGGGATTGGACGGCCTGGATGGGCGCCACCCGTACGATCTTTCGGGCGGCCAGCGTCAGCTGCTCGCGTTGGCAAAGCTGCTGTTGATTGGCCCGGAGCTGTTGCTGCTCGACGAACCCACGAAGGGGCTGGACCTGGCGAGCCGCCGCATTATCGCTCGCGCCCTGCGTGACCATGCGAAGGCTGGCGGCACCGTCATCATGGCCACGCACGACCTGGACTTCGCCGAGCAGGTTGCCGACGACATTGCCATGATGTTCGACGGCGAAATTGCCTGCATGGAGCCGCCGGCAGATTTCTTTGCCGACAACGTGTTTTATAGGGCGTGATGGAATGGCGGATTATCGCGGCTTGCGCCTGCTTGCAAAACTGGAGATTCCGCTGCTGTTGGCGGTGCCGGCGGTAATGGCCGCGGCGTTGCTGGCAGGCGTTGAGCAGGCGGCGCTTGCCATGCTTGTCGTGGTGGCGCTCGTGCTCGCGCTGTTCTTTGCGGGCTACGAGGCGTCGCGCCCGGGCCTGCGCCAGATTATGCCCACGCTGGTGTTGGCGGCGCTGGCCGCGGCGGGCCGCATCTTGTTCGGCCCCATTCCCGACTTTAAACCCGTGAGTGCCATCGCCATTATCGCCGGGGCGACGCTCGGTCGGCGTAACGGCTTTATGGTCGGCGCGCTGGCGGCGCTGACCAGCAATTTCTTTTTTGGACAGGGCATGTGGACGCCGTGGCAGATGTATGCCTGGGGCCTGGTTGGCTATGTTGGCGGTGCGCTGGCGCATGCCGGTGCGTTCGACCGTGCGGATGGAACCGTGCGCATGCCGGCGCTGATGGCATACGGCTTTGCTTCGGGTCTGCTGTACGGCGTGGTGATCAACGCGTATGACATTATCGGTTTTGTTCAACCGCTTACGTGGGCGGGCGCCGTGGCGCGTCTTGCCACCGCCGTACCGTTCGATATCACGCACGGACTCGCGACCTGCGTGTTTTTGGCCGCCCTGTACAAGCCCTGGTGTCGCCGCATCAACCGAGTCGTCGTGAAATACGGACTATAGGGCTGGTTGCGCCGGGACGGGAATCAATACTGTCGAAGTGGCATTTTAAAACTATGCCGGTTTACGGGGCCAGATTGGCACAGGCAGACCATACCGGCTTTTTTCGAAATAGAGCAAGCCGTTTACCTGCGGTTTTAGTATTTCGGAATTGCGTATGGTTGGGGGTTTGCGATTCAGCCCCGTAAACCGGCATAGTTTTGGAATGGCCGGCTTATATGACGGGCATCGTGGCCCTCAAGAGCCAAATTGATCCGTTTTCTTCCGTCTCCAGACGTCCCCGGGGAATCAGCTGAACCCGCCCGCCACGGAATCGGCCTATCTACTACGTTTGGCCCGACACCCCCAAGCACAACCGCGTTTTATGAAAAACCGCAGGCTTTCTACCTGCGGTTTTCTTTTTGCGTTGTTCGCTGTGGTTGAGGGCAGTGGCTTAAACGTAGTAGATGGGCCAGTTTCGTGGCAAGCGGGCCGTGTGGATGCCCTCGCGAGGTGAAAATGGTCCCTTTTCCTCCGTCCCCAGGGGGCCAGTTGGGCTAGAGCTCTAGGGTGAGGGTGACGGGGCAGTGGTCACTGCCAAAGATGTCGCCGCGGATGCCGGCGTCGCGCACATTGCCGGCGATTGCGTCGCTCACCAGGAAGTAATCGATGCGCCAGCCGGCGTTGTTCTTGCGGGCATTAAAGCGATAGCTCCACCAGCTGTAGACGCCCTCGACGTCGGGATTTGCCGCGCGCCAGGTATCGGTAAAACCGGCGTCGAGGAGCTCGGTAAACTTACCGCGCTCCTCGTCCGAAAATCCTGCGTTGCCGCGGTTGGACTTGGGGTTCTTAAGGTCGATTTCCTCGTGCGCCACGTTAAAGTCGCCGCAGGTCACCACAGGCTTGCCGGTCTCGTGCTCAAGCGCGCTCAAAAAGCCGCGATAGGCATCGTCCCAGGCCATGCGCACATCGATGCGCGCGAGCTCGTTTTGGGCGTTGGGCGTATAGACGTCGACAAACCAAAACTTGTCGAACTCGAGTGCGCAGACGCGGCCCTCGGTCGCGGCTTGCGCCACGAGCTCGGCCGTCTCGCCCTCGCCAGCGTAGGGTAGCAGTGCGTCGGCGTGCAGCGTGCGCAGCGGTTCCTGGCGGCTAAAGACCGCAGTGCCCGAATAGCCTTTGCGCTCGGCGTAGCTCCAGGTTTGGCGATAGCCGGGCAGGTCGATATCGACCTGGCCCTCTTGCAGCTTGGTCTCCTGCAGCGCCAGGACATCGACATTGAGTTCCTGCGCGATCTGGATAAAGCTCGGGTCCTTTTTGAGCACGGCGCGCAGACCGTTGACGTTCCACGAGGCGAAAGTGTAAGTCTGAGGCATGGTGTCCTTTCGACGGGGTTTGCAGGCTTAAGATTAGCGCAACAGGGGCGGGGTGGGCTCCGCGCGTACTGACCCAAAGGCCGCATGCCTGGATGTCGCCCGGCGCTGCCCGACCAACAAGGACGGAGGACTCATATGACGCAGGCAATATCGGACCCCAAGCAGGCCTCCGCCGCACTGGCGGAGCTGTTCGGTACCCACAAGCGTGTGGTGTTCTTTGGCGGCGCCGGTGTTTCCACGGCGAGCGGCATCCCCGATTTCCGCAGCGTGGACGGCCTGTATCACCAGCAGTTTGCCTACCCGCCCGAGACTATGCTCTCGCATGGCTTTTATGAGGCACATCCGGCCGAGTTCTTCGACTTCTACCGCACCAAGATGATTACGCTTGGCGCCAAGCCCAACCGCTGCCACACCAAGCTGGCCGAGCTGGAGCACGCCGGTAAGCTAAATGCCGTGGTGACGCAAAATATCGACGGCCTGCATCAGATGGCCGGCTCGCAGCGCGTGTTCGAGCTGCACGGATCGGTCCATCGCAACATTTGCCAGTCGTGCGGCGCGGTCTATAGCGCCGAGTGGATTTGCTCGCGCGAGCACGAGGACGCCGCGGGCGTACCCGTGTGTCCTGCGTGCGGTGGGCGCATCAAGCCCGATGTGGTGCTCTACGAGGAGCCGCTCGACGAGCATGTGCTGACCGGCGCCGTTGTCGCCATCGCCGCGGCCGATGCCCTCATTGTGGGCGGGACCTCGCTCGTGGTGTATCCGGCGGCGGGCCTTACGCGTTACTTTACCGGCGATACGCTGGCCATTTGCAATCTTGCTCCCACCGATCAGGATGCAAATGCCGACCTGCTGATTTCTTGCGACATCGCGGCCGCGTTTGCGTTCTAGCCCGTGTGCGCGGATACAATAGAAAGACTGATTGCAAAGCGACCCCGCCGTCTGCGCCCGAGCGCGGCGGCGCGGGCATTTGAGGAGGATGTTCATGGCGAACGATAGCAAGACATGGCGGTGCGGAAAGTACGAGCTCAGCTTTGACCGTCCGCGCATCATGGGCGTCCTCAACGTGACGCCCGATTCGTTTAGCGACGGCGGGGAGCACTTCGACCCGGATGCCGCCATCGAGTACGGCCTGGCGATGCTCGACGCCGGCGCCGACATCATCGACGTGGGCGGCGAGTCCACGCGCCCTGGTTTTACCCCGGTCAACCCCGACGAGGAGGCTCGCCGCGTGCTGCCCGTGGTACGCGCGCTGGCCAAAGAGGGCGCCATCGTCTCGATTGACACGCGCCACGTGGCGGTTGCCAAGGCGGCCGT
>URRJ01000122.1 GCA_900550205.1 uncultured Collinsella sp.
CCGCCAAGGAGCGCCTGCGGCCGGCCGAGATTGAGCGCCCGCCGGCTCCGCATGCCGACCTCAGCGAGTCCGAGCGCGCCGAGATCGAGCGCCAAGTGGCACCCATCGAAGACCAAAAACTGCGCGAGGCCCTCGAGAATGCCATGAGAGCCAGTGCCGAGTGGGCCAAGGGCGTGCAGAGCAAAAAAGAGCCTTAAATCGCATCTGGTGGCCTTGTAGAGCCAAATACCCTCGTTCCCGAGGGTATTTTTTTACGATAGACTAGTAAGGCTGTACACATTTTCTTAGCTGAAGGAGGACGTGTGGCAAACGAAAACGATTACGATGGCGGCGAGATTAAGATTCTCGAAGGTCTCGAAGCCGTTCGTAAGCGCCCTGGCATGTATATCGGCTCGACGAGCGCCAGCGGTCTGCATCACCTGGTGTGGGAGATCGTTGACAACTCTGTCGACGAGGCCATGGCCGGTTTCTGCACCGAGATCCAGGTGACGGTCCACGCCGACAACTCCATCACGGTCGTCGATAACGGGCGCGGCATCCCCGTCGACGAGCACCCCATCAAAAAGATCCCGACGCTTGAGGTCGTCATGACGATCCTGCACGCCGGCGGTAAGTTCGATAACTCGGCCTACAAGGTCTCGGGCGGCCTGCACGGCGTGGGCATCTCCGTCGTCAACGCCCTGTCCAAGCGCGTGGTCGTACGGGTCCGCCGCGACGGCGGCGTCTACGAGATGGAATTCTCGCGCGGCAAGACCGTCAAGAAGATGGAGGTCGTGGGTACATCGGAGACGACGGGCACCACCGTCACCTTCTGGCCCGACGACGAGATCTTCGAGACCTGCATCTACGATTTCGATACGCTGCACAACCGTCTGCAGGAGACGGCATTCCTCAATAAGAACCTCAAGATCGTGTTGACCGACGAGCGCGAGGCGACTCCCCACGTGGAGGAGTTCTGCTACGAGGGCGGCATCATCGACTTCGTCAAGTTCCTCAACGAGGGCAAGGATGTCCCCGAGGCCTTTAAGGAGCCCATCTACATTGAGGGCAAGTCTGATCCGGATGCGCCCGTGACCAAGATGGGCGAGGTCGAGGTGTCCCTGCAGTGGAATAGCGGCTATGGCGAGAACGTCATGTCGTTTGCCAACGACATCTACACCCCCGAGGGCGGCATGCACCTCGAGGGCTTCCGTACCGCGCTTACCCGCGTGATCAACGATTACGCGCGCAAGCAGAATCTGCTCAAGGAAAAGGACGCCAACCTGACCGGCGACGATGTGCGCGAGGGCCTTTCGGCTGTCATCTCGGTCAAGCTGCCCGACCCGCAGTTTGAGGGTCAGACCAAGGCCAAGCTCGGCAGCTCCTATATGCGCGCGCTGACGCTCAAGATCGTGACCGACGGCCTCGCCGATTACCTCGAGGAGCATCCAAAGCCCGCCCGCGAGCTCGTCAAGAAGGCCCAGCAAGCCTGCAAGGCCCGCAACGCCGCCCGCAAGGCGCGCGAGGCGACACGTCGCAAGAGCCTGCTCGAGACGGCGTCACTCCCCGGCAAGCTCGCCGACTGCTCAGTGCGCGACGCTGAGCTCACTGAGCTCTTCATCGTAGAGGGCGACTCGGCAGGCGGCTCGGCCAAGGACGGCCGCCGCCGAGACATCCAGGCGATTTTGCCCCTGCGCGGCAAGATTCTGAACGTCGAGCGCGTGGGCGACCACCGCGCGTTCTCGAGCGACACCATCCAGTCACTCATCACCGCGATCGGCTGCGGCGTCACGACGAGTGCCGGCGACGGCGGCGACTTTGATATCACCAAGGCCCGCTACCACAAGATCATCATCATGACCGATGCCGATGTCGACGGCGCGCATATCCGCATCCTGCTGCTGACGTTCTTCTACAAGTACATGCGTCCGCTGATTGACGCCGGCTACGTGTACGTCGCGTGCCCGCCCATCTTTGGCATCAAGGTGCGCAACAAGATCCACTACGTGTATCCCAACGGCCGCCAGCCCGAAGACGAGATCTTGCGCGACACCATCCAGAGCCTGGGCCTGAATCCCGATGATAACGACGAGGACGGCAAGGCCAAGGACGGCAAGATCACCAAGAAGCGCAAGGGCTACACCGTTCAGCGCTACAAGGGCCTGGGCGAGATGGACCCCAAACAGCTTGCCTCGACGACGATGGACCCCAAGACCCGCATCCTGCAACGTGTGTCGATTGAGGACGCCGTGGTGGCGGACCGCGCCGTGCGTGAGCTCATGGGTTCCGAGGTCGGCTATCGCCGCGAGTACATCGAGAAGCACGCACATGATGCACGATTCCTTGACGCTTAAGAGGAGGTAACGTGGCAGACGATATCAACAATAACGAGGGTATGGACGAGGCCGGCGACGCTGGTATGCCCGATGATCTGAAACGCCTGCTTGCCCGTGCTGAGCAGGGCGAGGACGGCGATTCGGACGCCTATAACCCCGATGCCGATGATGATGAGGAAGAGGACGACGACGGTGAGCTCGAGGAGAGCTTTGGCGAAGTCGACCGTGGGGCTTCTGCCGGCGAGGATATAAACGGCGGCCAGCTCCAGATTTCGGAGTTCGGCCGTGAGATGAAGCAGTCGTTCATCGAGTATTCGATGTCGGTCATCACGGCGCGCGCCCTGCCGGACGTGCGCGACGGCCTAAAGCCGGTCCACCGCCGCATTCTGTACGCGATGAACGAGAGCGGCATCTACCCCAACCGCCCACACAAGAAGTCGGCCTGGACGGTCGGCGAAGTTATCGGTAAGTACCATCCGCACGGTGACTTCGCGGTCTACGAGGCCATGGTTCGCCTGGCGCAGTGGTTCTCCATGCGCACACCGCTCATCGACGGCCACGGCAACTTCGGTAACATCGATGGCGATGGCGCCGCCGCCATGCGTTACACCGAGAGCCGCCTGGCAAAGCCCGCCATGGAGCTGCTACGTGACCTGCAGAAGGATACCGTCGACTGGCAGCCCAACTACGACGAGTCGCTCGCCGAGCCCGTGGCACTGCCCGCGCGCTTCCCCAACCTGCTGGTCAACGGCAGCCAGGGCATCGCCGTCGGCATGGCCACCAACATCGCCCCGCACAACCTCACCGAGGCAATCGAGGCCACCTGCTACCTGATCGACAATCCCGACGCCACCGTCGACGAGCTCATGCAGATCATGCCCGGTCCGGACTTCCCCACCGGCGCCATCATCATGGGCAGCGCCGGCATCAAACAGAGTTACGAGACCGGACGCGGCTCCATCACCGTGCGCGCCAAGGCTCATGTGGAGTCTACCAAGACCGGCCGCAACCGCCTGGTCTTTACCGAGATCCCCTACATGGTCAACAAGGGCACCCTGCAGGAGAAGATCGCCCAGCTCGTCAACGACAAGCGCATCGAGGGCATCTCGGACATGCGCGATGAGTCCAACCAGAAGGGCATCCGCCTGGTTATCGAGCTCAAGAAGGGTGTTATCCCGCAGGTCGTACTCAACAATCTGTACAAGTACACCTCGTTGCAGACGACCTTTGGCGCCAACAACCTGGCGCTCGTCAACGGCGTGCCCAAATGCCTGAGCCTGCGCGAGATGCTGCAGCACTATATCGACCACCAGGTCGACGTCGTCACCCGCCGCACTCGTTTTGACCTCAAGAAGGCCCAGGCGCGGGCGCATATCCTCGAGGGCTACCTGATGGCCCTCGACCATATCGACGAGGTTATCAGCATTATCCGCTCCTCGCAGACCGACTCCGAGGCCAGCAGCCGCCTGATCGAGCGCTTTGGCTTTACGCCCGAGCAGACCACGGCCATCCTCGAGATGAAGCTGCGCCGCCTGACCGGCTTGGAGCGCGACAAGATCCAGGAAGAGCTGGACGGCCTGCGCCGCGCCATCGCCTACTATGAGGACCTGCTGGCGCATGAGGAGAAGATCTTGGGCGTCATCAAGGAGGAGATGCGCGAGATCTCCAAGAAGTTCGGCGACAAGCGCCGCACCGAGATCAGCCAGGTTGAGAAGGATCTGGATGTCGAGGACCTCATCGCCGACGAGGACATGGTCGTGACCATCACCCACACCGGCTATGTGAAGCGTATCCCGGTGGCTGCCTACCGTGCCCAGAAGCGCGGTGGCAAGGGCGTGTCGGGCGTCAACCTCAAAGAGGATGACGTTATCGACGAGATGTTTATTGCGTCCACGCACGAGTACGTGCTGTTCTTCTCGAGCAAGGGCAAGGTCTATCGCCTGAAGGTGCACGAACTGCCGGTGGGTACGCGACAGGCCCGCGGCACTGCGATCGTCAACCTGCTGCCCTTCGAGGACGGCGAGAAGATCGCGAGCGTCATCAGCTGCCGCGAGTTCCCCGCCGACGAGTACCTGATGTTTGCCACCAAGAGCGGCATGGTCAAGAAGACCGTGATGAGCGCGTATGACCGCAGCCGCCGCGATGGACTCATTGCCATCAACCTGCGCGACGACGACGCACTATTGAACGTGCGTCGCGTGCGCGAGGGCGACAAGATCATCCTGGCCACCACTGCGGGCAAGGCGATTATGTTCTCTGAGGAGCAGGTACGCGCCACCGGCCGCGACACCAGTGGCGTTCGCGGTATTAGCATGAAGGACGGCGTGAGCGTTTTGGGCATGGAGGTTACCAACGGCGACGGCGACCTGTTCGTCATTACCGAGCGCGGCTACGGCAAGCGCACGCCGGTTGCGGACTACCCAGAGCAGAACCGCGGCGGTCAGGGCGTCTATACCATTCAGATGACCGAGCGTAAGGGCAACCTCGCGGCTATGAAGACGGTGGGCCCGCAACACGAGCTGTTCATCGTGACGGAAGGCGCGACGGTCATTCGCGTCAAGACCGACGAGATCAGCCAGACCGGCCGCGCCACCCAGGGCGTCAAAATGATGACCGTCGACGACAACGACCGCATCTGCGCCGTAGCTCGCATGACAGCCGTCAAAGAGAAGCCCGAGGGCGAAGGTGCCGAGGCCGCAGCCGACACCGAAGAGACCCCAGTCGACCTAGGCGACGGCAACGACATGCCAGAAGATCTCCTCGACGAGTAAGAGGAACTAGCTGGTAGAAAATATCAGACCCCATATATCGGCGGTCGGCGCACCTG
>URRJ01000123.1 GCA_900550205.1 uncultured Collinsella sp.
TAAGTGCTCTCCGGCTCGTGCGGAACTCGCGACGGAGCAAAGTCCTCCGTCCGCCTCCTATGGTTACTTGCTTGTGGGGTGCTCCACCTCACGCTGCTTGGCACAAGTGATCTATCTGAAATATCTACCTGTAGGTAAACCCTTGTAGAAAGGTTAACTGTTATGACTAAGGAACTCGATTTCGAGGCAATTAAAAACGCTGCGGAGTCCCATCGTGCTGATATGACGCGTTTTCTTCGCGCAATGATTAGCCACCCCTCTGAGTCCTGCGAGGAGGGTGAGGTTGTCGCTTGCATCAAGGCCGAGATGGAGAGCCTTGGCTATGACGAGGTCAAGGTCGACGGCCTGGGCAACGTCATGGGCTTTATGGGCGAGGGCGACAAGATCATCGCCATCGACTCCCACATCGACACCGTCGGCATCGGTAACATCGAGAACTGGGACGCCGATCCTTACGAGGGCTACGAGACCGACGAGATCATCTATGGCCGCGGCTGCTCCGACCAGGAGGGTGGCATGGCTTCTGCTACCTACGCTGCCAAGATGATGAAGGATATGGGCCTCATCCCCGAGGGCTATAAGATCATGGTCGTCGGCACCGTCCAGGAAGAGGACTGCGACGGCATGTGCTGGCAGTACATCTACAACAAGGACGGCATTAAGCCCGAGTTCGTCATTTCCACCGAGCCCACCGACGGCGGCATCTATCGCGGTCACCGCGGCCGCATGGAGATCCGTGTCGACGTTCACGGCACCTCCTGCCACGGCTCCGCTCCCGACCGCGGCGACAACGCTATCTACAAGATGGCCGACATCATCGCCGACGTGCGCGCCCTCAACAACAACGGCTGCGACGAGTCGACCGACATCAAGGGCCTCGTCAAGATGCTCGACCCCAAGTACAACCCCGAGCACTACGAGGATGCCCGCTTCCTGGGCCGCGGCACCTGCACCGTCAGCCAGATTTTCTACACCAGCCCCAGCCGTTGCGCCGTGGCCGACTCCTGCGCCATCTCCATCGACCGTCGCATGACCGCCGGCGAGACCTGGGAGTCCTGCCTGGACGAGATCCGCAACCTGCCGGCCGCCAAGAAGTACGGAGACGACGTGAAGGTCTCCATGTACATGTATGACCGTCCGTCCTGGACCGGCGAGGTCTACGAGACCGAGGCTTACTTCCCCACGTGGATCAACAAGGAGACCGCTCCGCACGTTAAGGCCCTCGTCGACGCCCACAAGGCCATGTTTGGTGACGAGCGCATCGGCTGCGAGCCCAGCATGGACAAGCGCACCGGTCGCCCGCTGTGCGACAAGTGGACCTTCTCCACGAACTGCGTTTCCATCCAGGGCCGCTATGGCATCCCCTGCGTCGGCTTTGGCCCGGGTGCCGAGTCTCAGGCTCACGCTCCCAACGAGGTCACCTACAAGGACGACCTGGTCACCGCTGCCGCCATGTATGTGGCTGCCCTGAACCTCTACGATCCGAGCCAGGCCGATGGCGACGCCACCGTGTTCCGCGCCGGTCTGACCAACAACAAGATCGACTAGTCCCATTCCTTGATCTTGTTGAGCCGGGGGCCGCTCGTGTCTCCGGCACCCCCCCCTGTTGACTTGGGGCCCGCGGTCGTTATCTCCCATGCTTCCTCAACGGTAGCGGGTCCTCGTCATGGTGCTCTGCATGTTCTAGCCACACGCGCATGCCGGAACACATCTGCTCATTGCAATCGTTTCATCTTTAGAAAGGATATTTACATGGACGCCAAGTTTACCGAGCTCGTCGAGCAGCTGAACGGCCTCGATTTTAAGGGCATGTACGGCAGCGACTTCCTGCACACCTGGGATAAGACCACCGATGAGCTCAAGGCGCTCTACATCGTCGCCGACGCCCTGCGCGAGCTGCGCGAGAACAACGTCTCGTCCAAGATTTTCGACTCGGGCCTGGCCGTCTCCCTGTTCCGCGACAACTCCACCCGTACGCGCTTCTCCTTCTCTAAGGCCGCCAACCTGCTCGGCCTTGAGCTGCAGGACCTGGACGAGAAGAAGTCCCAGATTGCCCACGGCGAGACCGTCCGCGAGACCGCTACGATGATCTCCTTCATGGCCGACGTCATCGGCATCCGTGATGACATGTACATCGGCAAGGGCGATGCCTACATGGCCGAGGTCTCCGAGTCCGTGCAGCAGGCCTACGAGGACGGCGTTCTGGATCACCGTCCCACGCTCATCTCCCTGCAGTCCGATTCCGACCACCCCACGCAGTCCTCTGCCGACATGCTCTACCTCATCAACGAGTTTGGCGGTCTTGAGAACCTTAAGGGCAAGAAGGTTGCCGTTACCTGGGCCTATTCGCCCTCTTACGGCAAGCCGCTGTCCTGCCCGCAGTCGCTGATCAGCCTGCTGCCCCGCTTTGGCATGGACGTTACCCTGGCTCACCCCGAGGGCTACGACCTCATGCCCGAGGTCGTCGAGCGCGCCAAGGGCTATGCCGCCGAGTCCGGCACCACCTTTAAGCAGGTCAACACCATGGCCGAGGCCTTCGAGGGCGCCGACATCGTGATCCCCAAGAGCTGGGCTCCGTTTGCCGCCATGGAGAAGCGCACCAACCTGTACGCCGAGGGCGACGACGCCGGCATCGCAGCGCTCGAGAAGGAGCTGCTTGCCCAGAACGCTACGCATCAGGATTGGTGCTCCACGACCGAGCTCATGGAGAAGACTGCCAACGGCCAGGACACCATCTTTATGCATCCGCTGCCCGCCGACATCTCCGGTGTCTCCTGCGAGCACGGCGAGGTCAACGCCGACGTCTTCGACATGCACCGTGTGGGCATGTACAAGGAGGCCAGCTACAAGCCGTACGCTATCGCAGCCATGATGTTCCTGCAGAAGGTTGCCGATCCCGCCGCCGCCCTCAAGGCCCTCGACGAGCGCAACACCGCCCGTTGGTTCCAGGCCTAAAGCTGGGCTGAGGTAAGCCATGTAAAGGGGGCGCTCTGCCAACCGGCGGGGTGCCCCCTTTTGCATCGTGGGCGTGCGGGATAAGCGCTTTCGATGTAGATGCCCCGCGGCGCGAGTTATGGGTACGATGGTTTCAGGGGAGGTATCGCCATGAAACTTGGTTGCGTCATTATGGCTTCGGGCGAGGGTAAACGGTTTGGCTCTAACAAGATGCTTGCCGATATCTATGGCGAGCCGCTGATTGCCCGGACCATCGATTCGGTTCCCCAGGGCTTTGACGTCGTGGTTTCGACGCGTTGGCCCGAGGTCGCTCAGATTTGCGAGGACAAGCATTGCCCGTGCGTGCTGCACGATGCCGAGCTGCGCAGCCAAAGCGTCCGTGCGGGCCTTTCGTGGGGGGCACAACGCAACTGGAAAGGCTGTCTCTTTTTGCCGGGCGACCAGCCGCTTGTGAGCGCGGATTCTTTTGAGGCCATGGTTCGCGCGTTTGAGGAGCGTGGCCGTAAACACCCGGTGCGTCTTGCGTGCAACGGTGAGCCTTCGAGCCCGGTGCTCTTTCCGGCGGAACTGTTCGATGCACTTATGTGTCTTGAGTGCAAGGACGGCGGCGGTTCGACCCTCAAGGGCCGTACCGACGTGGTGCTGGTCGAGGCACGTGCCTACGAGCTGTGGGACGTCGATACCGCCAAGGGACAGCGACGCATAGCGGAGCATATCGCCGCCTGCTCGTATTTTGATCGCGTGGCCAACAGCATCAATCAATAAGGAGCAATTATGATCATCATCAAAAACGGCGCGCTCGTGACGCCCCAGGGGCTTCGCCGCGCCGATCTTGCCATGGATGGCGACAAGATTGTGCGGATTGCCGTGGCAATCGAGCCGGGCGCCGACGATACCGTCGAGGATGCCGCGGGCTGCTGGGTGTTTCCCGGCTTTATCGACGGCCACACGCACATGCAGTGCTGGACTGGCATGGATTGGACGGCCGATAGCTTTGAGACCGGCACGCGCGCGGCTGCCTGCGGCGGTACGACGACCATCGTGGACTACGCGACGGCCGATCGCGGCGTGACCATGCCCGATGCCCTTGCCGAGTGGCATCATCGCGCCGACGGCACCTGCACGGCAAACTACGCCTTTCATATGGCACTCGCCGAGTGGAACGAGCGCAACCGCGCCGATCTTTCGGTTATGCGCGAGGCGGGCGTATCGTCGTTTAAGACTTACTTTGCCTACGACCACCTGCGCCTGGACGATGCCGAGACGCTCGAGGTGCTGGAGGAGCTCAAGCGCGTGGGCGGTATCCTGTGCGTGCATTGCGAGAACGGCACGCTGGTGAATGAGCTGCAGAAGCGCGTGTACGAGCAGGGGATTCATGGGCCCGAGGGGCATGCGCTCAGCCGTCCGGACGTGTGTGAGGCCGAGGCCGTGAGCCGTCTGCTGTATCTGGCGCACTTGGCCGGGGACGCTCCGGTCAACGTGGTGCACCTTTCGACCAAGCTGGGGCTCGAGGCCATTCGCGCTGCCAAGGCGCGCGGGCAGAAGAACATCTATGTCGAGACCTGCCCTCAATATCTGATGCTCGACGACACCTGCTATCTGGAGCAGGGGGAAGACGGCTTTGCGGGTGCCAAGTATGTGATGAGTCCGCCGCTGCGCCATGCCGGCGACCGTGCGGCCCTGCGCGAGGCGCTTGTGGCCGGCGAGATCGATACCATCGCCACCGACCACTGCAGCTTTAATTTGCACGGGCAAAAGGACCGCGGGCGCGACGACTTCCGCGCGATTCCCAACGGCGGGCCCGGCGTGGAGCATCGTCCCGTCGCGATTGCCACGAGCTTTGAGGGGCAGCTGGGCCCCGAGGACCTCTGCCGCCTGATGAGCGAGAACCCGGCGCGCGTGTTTGGCATGTACCCGCGCAAGGGTTGTCTTGCCGAGGGTGCCGATGCCGACGTGTGCGTGTGGGATCCCCAGGCGCGCTGGACCATTCGCGCAGCGACGCAGCATCAGGCTGTGGACTACACGCCGCTCGAGGGTTTTGAGGCACATGGCCGCGCCAAGGCTGTGTTTGTGAACGGCG
>URRJ01000124.1 GCA_900550205.1 uncultured Collinsella sp.
TGTTCTCCGTAAACCTCCGCCAGCTTTTGATGCAGCCGCCCGTCAAAGGCCGCGTGACCATCGGCCTTGACCCCGGCTACCGCACGGGCTGCAAGGTCGCCGTCATGGACGAGACCGGCAAGCTGCTCGACCACGGCGTGGTCTACCCCACCAAGCCGCGCCACGACGTCGCCGGCACCAAGCGCGAGCTCGCCCGCCTCGTCAAAAAGGACAGCGTCAACACCATCGTCATCGGCAACGGCACCGCCAGCCGCGAGACCGAGGAAGTCGTCTCGGAGTTCATCGCCGAGCAGGCGCCTGAGCTGCGATACACCATCGTCAACGAGGCCGGCGCGTCGGTGTACTCCGCCTCCGAGCTCGCCAGCCTGGAGTATCCCGACCTGGACGTCACCGTGCGCGGCGCCATGAGCCTGGGCCGCCGCCTGCAGGACCCGCTGGCAGAGCTCGTCAAGATTCCGCCCCAGTCCATCGGCGTGGGCCAGTACCAGCACGACCTTGACCAGGCCGAGCTTTCGCGCACCCTGGGCCATGTGGTGGAGGACGCCGTCAACCGCGTGGGCGTCGACGTGAATACCGCGAGCGCAAGCCTGCTGGGATACGTATCGGGCATCACGCCGAGCGTGGCCAAAAACATCGTGGCCTACCGCGAGGAAAACGGCGCCTTTACCGATCGCCGCCAGCTTAAGAAGGTCCCCAAGCTGGGACCCAAGGCATATCTCAACGCCGCGGGCTTCCTGCGCATTAGCGGCGGCAAGAACCCGCTCGACGCGACGAGCGTCCACCCCGAGAGCTACGAGGTGGCCACGTCCGTCCTGGAACGCGCCGGCGTTAAAGCCAGCGAGCTCAGCCGCGGCGGCGTGCCCGATATCGAGCGACGCCTGGGCAGCATCTCGGCGCTGGCAAGCGACCTGGACTGCGGCACCCTCACGCTCATCGACATTGTCAACGAGCTCAAAAAGCCCGGCCGCGACCCGCGCGACGACGCGCCCGAGGTGGTCTTTAGCCGCTCGGCGCTTTCCATCGACGACCTGGAACCCGGCATGGAGCTCAAGGGGACGGTGCGCAACGTCGTCGACTTTGGCGCGTTCGTCGACGTGGGCGTGCACCAGGACGGCCTCGTGCATATCTCCAAGCTGGCCAATCGCTTTGTCAAGCACCCGAGCGACGTGGTGCGCGTCGGCGACACGGTGAAGGTATGGGTCGAAAAGGTCGACCGCGACCGCAAAAAAATCTCCCTCACCATGGTGCAGGGGAAGTAGCGCGCACAAGACATGCCACGAGCAGAGGGCCCGGATGTCCCAACGGACGTCCGGGCCCCTCTCTTTTTGGAAATATAGATTAGAAGATAATTAGATTACAGATTGATCCATAAAGCAGGACGGACGGAGAGGTCCGAGTGGTCCACGCAGCAGCCGTCGGAGAACACGCGGCCGACACTGCCGACGTACGCCACGCAGTACGACTCGCCACCCGACGAGCGAAGCCACCAGCAGCACGTACCGTCGTAGATGCCGCCCTCCGTTGCCAAAGCACCGTTGTACAAAGCCTGCTGGGTCGACATGCACATACGGTAGACGTCGGAATTAAAGTACTCATTCGCCTCATCGACAGAAAGCAGCGTGGGGGCTCCGTCAATCTCACTCATCTCATCGCCCGTAAAGGCCTGGGAAGCGAAATCGTTCTCGAGCCATTTCTTGAGATCGGAGGAGCCCCAGTCGTTACCATCATCCGCATCCTCATTGAAAGCACGGGCATCGAGGGCCTTTTGACTCACGACATAGGCGCGGTTGCCCTCGACCGCCAGAACGCGCCACTCGATTGGCTCTTTGCCATTCGAGATGTCGCCGTCTTGCTCGTAGGAGCCAAACTCAACCACGTCGCCCACCTGGCAGCCCTTGAAGGGGTTCTTGTTGAACGCGGGGACAACGACAAAGACGGCGATCAGCACGAGCGCAATAACGCCTGCCGCCGCCGATCCGATGATAAGCGGTAGCTTCTTTTTGCTGCCAGCCATATTTGCAGGCTGCACCTTTGCAGCCTGCGGCTTGGGCGCAACGCCAGGCGCCATGTCTGGGACTACAGCCGGATTACCGGTTTCGCCTGAGGGGGGGTCACAGATGCTGTGGGAAACGGATTGCCGCAAGCGCAGCAAAACTTAGCTTCGTCAACGTTCTTGGTACCGCATTTGGGACAGAACATGGGGTCTCCTTCCTTTCGCTTTTCTTTCACACGTTAAGGCTAGGCCCAAGGCAACCAAACTTGTTGCGCAACATGCCCCGGAGGAGAAAATTCCTGTGCGAGCGGGAGCGCGACCCCGCTGTTGTCGCCCACCCACTTTCGTCGATAGCAAAAAGTGCTGCCCCACCAAAGAGACAGCACCAACCTGGGCTCGTGCGGTGCGAGGAAACCGCCTAAAGCAAGGGTCCCCCTCTCGCGATGTGCAAAATCGAGAGTATTCTGCAATTTCCGCCGTTTCGGATACCCCTCAGAGGCAATAAAGACAAATACAGCCCCCGTTTTAGCGTCGTCAGAGCCAAAACGGGGGCTGTTCCGTGCTGCGGTTAACTGGTAAAAGCCTTTACCTTGCTGAATACTCGCGATTTTGCACGTCGCTGCAGGGGGTACCTTTGCCCACGACAGAATATGGAAGCCAATCACTAACCTACTGGCAAGTTCGTGTCGGCAGCCCCGGCCTTTCCTTTGCCTAGCGCGACCCTCGCGGAGCGCGTGAGCGATAGGGAAAGGAAAGGCCGGGGCGAACAGCTCACGGCGTAGCCAGTGTTCGCGTTACGGCAGGATATGGAAGCCGAGCGAGGCGATATCCTTGGCAAAGCCTCGGACGGTGTCGAGCGAGACCTCGTACGGGTCACGGCCGATGTTCTTGCGCTTGGCCAGGATGCTGTTGGGCGCCGTGATGATCTGGCAACCGCAGGCCTCGGCCTGGTAAATATTGATGAGCTCGCGTGTGGACGCCCACAGGACCTCGCAGTTGGGCTTGGCGGCGGCCTTCTTGACCGACTCCGTCATAAACGGAATGGGATCGACGCCGGTATCGGCGATACGGCCGGCAAAGAGCGAGATGATGGACGGCGTCTCGGCGTCAACGGCCTCGACCATCTCGTCAACCTGCTCGGGCGTAAAGATGGTGGTGACGTTGACCTTGATGCCGTCGGCCGAAAGCTTGTGCACCAGCTCGGCGGTGGACTCGCCCTTGGTAGTCACGCACGGAATCTTGACGTAGACGTTCTCGGCCCAGGTAGCGATCTCGCGGGCCTCGACCTCCATGGTCTCGACGTCGTCGGCAAAGACCTCAAACGACACGGACACATCGGTGATGTGGGCCAGGACCTCCTTGGCAAACGCACGGTAATCCGTCACGCCGCCCTTCTTCATAAGGGACGGGTTGGTCGTGAAACCCTGAACGTTGCCGTTCTCGTACATGTCGAGCATGCCCTCGAGGTTTGCACCGTCAGCGAACACCTTGATTGCCATCTGCCTGATTCCTTTCGTTAGCATACGGCCGATAAACTGCTAAACACTTTACCTATGTTTATCAAGGCGTGAGCTGCGGGTTTTTATCTTCTCGGCGAACGGTATAAACACCTCAGTGTTTGGATTGATAAATCGATTGAGCATGCAAAAGCAAAGAGTCGCAGTTTGGGCAAACGTCAGAACGCGGGATTCATTAGATGAGGCCGAAATGCTGCATCGCTGTGACGGTGCCGTCGTGTGCGACATCGTCGGTCACGTAGTCGGCGACCGCCTTGACCTCGGGCATGGCGTTGCCCATGGCGACAGCCGTCTCGACGGCAGCGAGCATGCCCAGGTCGTTACCCGAATCGCCGAAGCCAAAGGTGCGCGCGTTGCCGGTGCGACCCAGGTATTCCAGCGCTCGCGCCACGCCCACGCCCTTGTCAATGCCCTTGGGGCTCAGCTCGCGATTCTGACCACCGGTGTTGCACAGCTCAAACTCGCGATCGATAAAGCCATCGTCGTTGGCTATGCGGGCCAGATCGCTCGCGTTAATGCACACCTTGCCTACGCACAAGCGGCCATCGACGCGCATCTGATCAACGCCATGCACCACGCCGGCGCCTAGCAGAAATGACTGTTCAACACCAACTGGCTCAAGTGAATAGGTGGCACCGTTCGTCTCGAACAACGCCTCGCCGCCCGCCACAGTAATGCGACGTGCGAGCTCCACGACAACGTCCTCGTCAAAGCAGTCCTCATGCACCACGCGACCCTCGACCTCGAGCGTGGCCCCCGCCATGGCAACGATGCCCGCGGGGTTCAGCGCGCGCAGGCCATCGGCAATCAGCCACAAGGGACGACCCGTGCAGATAAATGCCTGGTGACCCGCATTGCGCAGGCGACCAAATGCATCGACAACAGCCTTCGACGGATGGATTGCATTGAAGTCCTTATCGGTCATATCGTCGGGATCGAACGACGTCAGCGTGCCGTCCACGTCAAAAAAGAGCACGGCGGAATCGGGGCACGCATCAATCATATGGGTTCCTTTCGGGGGCGAGAGCAAACGAAGCATCCATCATATAATGGAGCGACGCAACCAGAGAGGTCACCCATGGAATTTTACGCAAGCTGCCCCGAGGGCTTTGAGTCCGCACTCGCCGATGAGCTTAAACGCCTCGGGCTTTCGCATGTCCGCCGCCTGAAGGGCCGCGCTACGTTTGAGGGCGAGCTCGAAGAAGGCTACCGCGCCTGTCGGTGGTCGCGCCTGGCGAGCCGTGTGTTCGTGGTACTCGGGCGCTTTGAGGCGCAGGATGCCGATGAACTGTACGATAGCGTTTACGACATCGCCTGGGAGACCATCATCCGCCCCGGCGCCACCATCGCCATCACCGCCCGCGGCGTGACCGAGCAGCTGCGCAACACGCGCTTCTCGGCCCTGCGCGCCAAGGACGCGCTGTGCGACCGTCTGGCCGAGACCACGG
>URRJ01000125.1 GCA_900550205.1 uncultured Collinsella sp.
GATGAGTCTTTAGTTCTTCTTGATGAGTGCTTCGGCTACAACGAGGTCGAACGTCACGTCCAAGTTTTGCCAGTAGCCCAGGCCGGCGCGACGCACTGTCTTGTCATCGAGCGAAAACCCCAGCGGCTCCACCAGATGCAGGCGGGCGCCGGTGACCACGCAGGTGCGGCCGATATTGCCCGTATTGGCCGGAATCTCGGGCGCATACAGCACAATGTTGAACATGAATCTCCTTGGCTCAGAACGAAAAACCACCACGAAGGGCACCTTCGTGGTGGTTTGGCGGTTACGTAGGCGGAAAAATACCCGCTTGGATAAACCTAGGCGCGGTGCCAGTCGGTCAGGCAGGCATCGAGGGAGGCGATGAGCGCATCCTTGTCCATGTGACGGCCGATGATGCACAGGCTCGTCATGCGGTCGCCCGTCTCGTCGTCCCAAATCTGCATAATCTCGGGGTTCTCGTCGATGATCTTCTGCTTCTCGCCCTCGGGCGCCGAGTCGACAAACAGACCGTTCTCCATCAGGCGCATTTGGTGACCGGCCTGCTCAAACATGTAGCACATGTCCGGATCGCCGGTCTGCCACAGCGGGCCCTTGACGCGAATGACCTCGTCGGGCCACTCCTGCTCAACAAAATCGGTGAACTTCTGCAGGTCAAACGGCTTGCGGCGCGAGTATACAAAGGTCTCGATGTCGTACTCGAGCACCTCGGGGTCGTCGTGCTCCTCGGGATGCTCCATGGCCTCGATCCAGGCGGCGGAGTTGTAGGCGCGCATAAAGTCGAAGCGGTCAGTATCGAGCAGCTCCTCCATGGGGACCTCACCGTTTTGGGCCTCGACGATCACGGCGTCCTTCTGCAGGCTGCGCACGATAGCCTTGAGCTCGGCGATCTGCTCAGGGCTCACGGTATCGGTCTTGTTGAGGATCAACGTGGAGCAGAACTCGATCTGCTGGATGAGCAGACTCTCGATGTCGTCCTCGTCGATATCCTCGGCCAGCAGGTCGCGACCGCCGTTGAACTCGTCGTACATGCGGGCGCAGTCGACCACGGCCACGATGTTGTCGAGCGCGAGCTTGGGCTCGCCGCCCACCTTGGCCTCGTCGCAGAAGCTCGAGATGGTGTAGGCGATGGGGATGGGCTCGCAAATGCCCGAGGCCTCGATGATGATGTAGTCGAAGTTGCCCGAATCGGCGATGCCCTGCAGCTGGTTGGCAAGGTCGTCCGAAAGCGTGCAGCAGATGCAGCCGTTGGTGAGCGGGATGAGGTCATCGGTCTCGGAAAGGCCGCCGTCGGCGATAAGGCTGGCGTCGACGTTGATCTCGCCGATATCGTTGACGATCACGGCGGCGCGGATACCGCCGTCGTTAGCGAGGATGTGGTTGAGCAGCGTGGTCTTGCCGGCACCGAGGTATCCGGTAAGCATGATGATCTTCACGGGTTTGTTGGGCATGTGCCCTCCTTTGTTAGACATGGCTTACAGCTGAATCATATGCCAAACGCCTGCTCTTATACCCACGCGCTGGCAAATAACACAGGCTACTCCCAGGCTCCCCATACATCGGGGCAATAACCGACGGTGGCCTTTTTGCCGTTGCGCACGATGGGCTCGGCTAGAACCTGCTGGTTCTCGAGCAGCTTGTCGAAGCGCTGGCTAGGGGTGAGGTGCTGGATGAGCGCGAGCGTCTCCTCGTCCTTGGCCTTGGGATTGAGCAGCTTGTCGATACCGCCGACCGCCCGCATCACGCTCGTGAGCTCGCCCTTGCTCATCTCCTTTTCCTTAAGGTCAATAAACTGCACCTTAATGCGGCGCTCCTTAAAATAACGCTGCGCCTTCTTGGTGTCGAAAGACTTTTTGGTGCCAAAAATCTGGATATTCATGTCCCGCCGTTCTACCTGATAAAGTTGGTGCGCTCGCGATCGGCCTCGGGTGCGTCGATGCCGGCGGCCTGTCCTGCCTCGATACAATGCAGGAGCCAGGCCATGTTCTTGCCGATGTTGCGCATGGTGGCCAGGCCCTCAGCGTCCTGGGCAGCTTCACCCGGCATGGCGCCAAACACGTTGTTCCAGTACGTGGAGGCGACCACGGGCATCTGGTTGATGGTGAAGTACTTGTTGAGCACGTCGAAAGTCGTCGACGTACCGCCGCGACGGGCGACGGCGATGGCAGCGCCCGGCTTGTGTGCAAAGGCTTTGCCTCCGGCATAGAAGGCGCGATCGAGGGCCGAAAGGATGCGTCCGCTGGGGTGCGCATAGTAGACGGGTGAGCCAAAGACAAAGCCATCTGCCTGCTCGGCGGCAGCGATGAGCTCGTTCACCACGTCGTCGTCAAAGGTACAGCGACCGCCAAGCTTGCCGCACTGGCCGCAACCGATGCAATCGCGAATGGGCTTGGCGCCCAGCTGAAACACCTCGGTATCAATGCCTTCTGCATTAAGTTGCTCGGCGACCTCGGCGAGTGCGCGGGCGGTGTTGCCGTTTGCCTTGGGGCTGCCATTTACTAAAAGAACCTTCATCACAAACTCCCTCTGCTTTTGGTGAATTCTGCTGAGAATTATCTCACGTTGCGTGCGACGGCGTTGGCACGGTGCGGGCGATGTTTATCTCGCAACGTTCTTAAGGGCGTTCATGCCTAAGGCCATCTAGGGGCATTGCGGTGCGGCATGGGGAATGCATCGGGAAACGTTCGATAAATGCTTATAAACACGTTTTTGACGGCATACGTTGGCAGATATACTTGTTGAGTTCAAAAGCATGAGAACGGAGATGGTTGCATGGCACAGCCGGATACGACGCGCACGGTGGGGCTCGCGCTTGAGGGAGGCGGCTACCGCGGTATGTATACGGCGGGCGTGCTCGATGTTTGGATGGAGCACGGTTTGACCTGCGACCATATGGTGGGTGTCTCGGCGGGCGGCGTTTGGCTACAACTTTAAATCGCGCCAGATTGGGCGCGCCATTCGCTACAACAAAGCCTATTGTGCCGACAAGCGCTATGCGAGCGTGACAAGCTGGCTGCGAACCGGTGACATGTTCAGTGCCGATTTTGCCTATCACGAGGTGCCCATCGAGCGCGATCCCATCGACTTGGAGGCGTATCGCGCCTGCCCCATGCGATTTACGTGCGTGTGTACCGATATCGAGACGGGCAAGGCCGTCTACCACGACCTGCCCTATGGCGACGAGAGGGATATCGAGTGGATCCGGGCGTCGTCGGCGATTCCCGTGGCGACGCGTCCCGTTGCTATTGAAGGGCATAAGTATCTGGATGGTGGCGTGGCTGATTCTATTCCCAGCGCATGGCTGTTTGCGCAGGGGTATGACCGAAACATCGTGGTACTCACGCAGCCGGCGGGCTTTGTGAAGCAGCCCAACAGCGTGATGCCCATGCTGCGGCGCGTGTTCCGTCACTATCCGGAGTTTGTCGCAGCGCTTGAGCATCGGCATGAGGTCTACAATGCCACGCTCGATGACCTGGCGCGTCGCGAGGCGGCTGGTGAGGTCTTTGTGGTGCGTCCGAGCGAATCGGTGAAGGTGCCGTCGCTGTGCCGCGAGCCGGATGAGCTCGAGCGCATCTACCAGGTTGGCCGCCACGATGCGGCGGCGACTTTGCCGGCGTTGGAAGCGTATCTGGCAGAGTAAAGGGTCGCATATGGAAAGCGCATCCCGGAATGGACGTTCGAACCGGGATGCGCTTTCCGCTCTTGAAGATATGGGGCTGCGAATCGGCTGTTCGGCCTAGGCCTATGCCTGCTGCCAGGTGTCGACGAGTTCCTTGGCCGCGGCGTGGGGGTCGTCGACACTGCAGACGGCGCTCACCACAAAGAAGCCATCGACGCCGGTGGCCTTGAGCTGCGGCAGGTCGGCCGTCTTGACGCCGCCGCCCACCACGATGGGCACGGGGCTTGCCGCGTGGAGTGCGGCCAGGTCCTCAAAGCTTTTGGTGATGATAGAGCCGTCGGCCGCGCGTCCACAGTCGCGCTTGGTCTCGGTCTCGTGGAGCGGGCCGATGCCCAGGTAGTCGACCAGGCTCATGTCGGCGGTCTTGACGTACTCGAGCATCTCCTCGCAACGGGCCGAAAGGCCCACGATGGCATCGGGGCCCAAAAGTTTGCGGCAGACCTCGACGGGAATATCGCTCTGGCCCACGTGCACGCCGTCGACAGCAATGCCCTGCTCGCGCGCGGCGAGTACGCAGTCCAGGCGGTCGTCGATCAGCAAGGCGACCTGACCGGTCTTGCCGGCCTGTGCGATTGCCTGCGCGGCGTCGCCGGCCAGCGCGATGATCTCGCGGGCGCTTGCCACCTTGGAGCGCACCTGGATGCAGGTAAAGCCGGCATCGAGCGCCTGGGCCACTACATCGCCCACGGGGCGCCCGAGCGTGTTTTCGGGGCCGAGTACCAGATAGGCCGAGATATCAAGGTTGTCGCGGATGCTCATCGTGCTTCCTCCTGCTTCTTGATCTGCGCTTCCATGCGCTTGAGCTTGCCGGTCATGGTGTCGGTAAATCCGGGCCGAATATCGGCTTTGAGCACGACTTCGGTGCGGATACCCTTGCTTGCCAACACAAAGGTTGCGTCGCGCACGACCTGCATGACCTTGTCCCAGTCGCCCTCGATCTCGGTGAACATCGAGGTGGTGCGGTTGGGGAGGCCGCTCTCGCGAATGACGCGCACGACCTCGGCGACCTCGGCGGACAGCTCATCGCCGGTGCCGCATGGGGCGATGGCCACGGCGACGAGTGTGTTCATGCCGGTATTGGTTGCGGGCTCGGACATGGCTTACGCCTCCTCGAGCTCGAGTCGGTTATCGGCGATGTCCTGGGCGGTCGCGCGGTAGAGCTCGTCGATAAAGGCGACCTTAAAGCTTGCCGGAGCATCGGCGACGGCGGCGGCACGCGTGCCGGCAACGTTGTAGACAGCGGTGCCGCAGACGGCT
>URRJ01000126.1 GCA_900550205.1 uncultured Collinsella sp.
CTCCGACCTGCGAAATCTGTACTCGCGATGCGAATAACGTCCCTAACCTTAAACTTTAGCTTGAACTTAGCTATAATGCGCTACGTTCCTGCCAGGCTGTGGTTGCGGATGGGTGAAATGCCCACCCTAGTCCAAGACAGACGCGGTCAAAGGGATCCACGTAAGCGTCCGCGTGCGCGCGGCGCGATCATGGCGCGTCCTAGATGTAAGCCGCACCGTCCGTTCTACTTTCTTTGGGGCAATACCGCCTCGCGGGCGAGCGGGCCAGTCGTGAAGGTGGCTACGGCCTCCCGAGCAAACACCCCGGTGCGCAAGTGTGGGGTCAAATACCAGGTCAGCTGGTGGGAACAACCCGATATTCCGCGCAATGCACGGATTGTATACGACACAGAAGGCAGGGTAGTGGACATGGTGAGGGGCAGCTTGATGCACGCGGCTCGGTTGGGCGCTGGGACCGCGGCGGTCATCGCCGTATTGGGTCTGAGCGGATGCGCATTCAACCCGCTGTCCACGTTCACGACGCCTACGATCGACCAGATCGAGCGCGAGACCGTCACCCCTAGGGTGTCGGACGATGCCCTGGTCACTCCCGGTACCCTTACGGTCGCCCTCGACACTTCCGATGCCCCGCAGGCCATGCAGGGCGCCGATGGCAACCTCACGGGCTACGCAGTTGACGCCGCTCGCGCTCTTGCAAGCCGCATGGGCCTCAAGGTCGCTTTTGTCGATGCGTCCTCAGCCGATTCCGCGCTTGGCGATAAAAAGGCCGACATCTTCATTGGCGACATCAATTCCACGAATGGCGACGTCAGCACGCTTGGCACCTGCCTCTATGATGCTGCCGCCGTGTTCGGAAAGACCAGCGACGGCAAGTCGTTGAACGTCACTACCGAAGCGCTTAACTCCGCCACCCTGGGCGTTCAGGCTTCCTCGGCATCGCAGGAGGCACTCGCCAAACAGAGCGTCACGGCCAACCAAAAGACCTTCTCCAACATCAACGAGTGCTTTGAGGCGCTCGAGTCCGGCGAGGTCGACTATGTGATCTGCGATTCCACTGCCGGCGGTTACCTTGCACGTCTGATGAGCCAGATCTCCTACGTTGGCGCTCTCGAGACGCCCTCGACGCTCGGCGTTGCGGGCCTTGCTGCCAACGACGAGCTGTGCCGTGCCGTGAGCGATGCCCTCGACGGTATTACGGCCGACGGCACGCTCGAGGCGGTCCACTCTGTCTGGTATGGCACGATGCCCTACGACCTCACCACTAAGACGGTTTCGGGCGTTAACGTGCAGTCGGGCGACTCTGAGTCCAGTGAGACCATGTCCTCCGGCGATGAATCCTCCGATTCCAGCAGCGATGACTTGTCCTCTGATAGCAAATCGTCCAGCCAAGAGGGCGCTATCACCGACGACGACATTAACAAGCTCAATAGCTAGTTATTGCTAGGGGTGGCGTCTCCTATGCGCTAAGAGAAACGCCTCTTCACGGTTTCAACACGCATTGCCGGGCTTTCCCAACAGGGGAGCCCGGCTTTTTCGTTTCCGTAAAACCAGCAGGTCAAAGACATTTTTTAGGTGCAAAACCAAAGTCGCCGTCGCCCTCCTATAGCGCACTTTGCCACGGAAAAGTGCGAGACTTCGGTATGCGGTATCAAGCAGTCGTTATTCGGGTCTTTGGGAAATCGCGTGATTAAATGCACGGCAATGGGTACATAGCCAGTACAGTAAGTCCCCGAGGCAGATTGGAGCCACGTATGGATATCAAGGTTTCTGGACGCAAGACGACGGTAACCGATGCTCTGCGTGCGCATGTGGATGAGAAAATCGGCGAGGCGCTCAAGGTTTTCGACATCGAGCCCATGACAGTCGACGTCGTGCTTCGTTATGAGAAGAACCCCTCGAACCCCAACCCGGCAATCGTCGAGGTCACGGCTCGTGCCCGCGGTTCGGTGATTCGCGTTGCCGAGCACGGCGCAGATATGTATGCTGCCATCGACCTCTCCGCCGATAAGGTCACCCGCCAGCTGCGCAAGTTCAAGACCAAGGTCGTGGACAACCGCCAGGGTGGTGCCAGTGCCGCGGATGTCGCGCCGGTCGAGCGCGTTGAGGATCTGGCCGACCTGCTGCTGCCCGAGGAGGACGACGACCTGCTCGTCCGCGAGAAGGTCATCGATGTCACCCCGATGACCGAGGAGCAGGCGCTGGTGCAGACCGATTTGCTGGGCCACGACTTCTACGTGTTCGAGAACGCGACGACCGGTCTCATCAATGTGGTGTATCACCGTAAGAATGGTGGATATGGCATCATCAAGCCCCGCATCGAAACACTTGACGAGTAAAATACGTTAACTTGCATGAGTTAACGGTTGGCGGCCATCCCATGCGGGTGGCCGCCTTTTTACGTAAGGAGTCGCTTTGATGGACAAGGCCGCATCCGCCGGTCATTCGAACCGTTGCCGCATCGTCGTCGATACCTGCTGCGACTTTAGCCCCGAGGTCGCCGCGAACCTCGATGTCGATATCCTGGGTTTCCCTTTCATTATCGATGGCGAGGAGCGCACAGACGACATCTGGTCGAGCATGAGCCCTAAGGAGTTCTACGACCGCATGCGCGCCGGTGCCCGCGTGTCCACCTCGGCTGTGTCGCTCGGTCGCTATATCGAGTTTTTTACCGAGTGCGCCAAAGAGGGCACGCCCACGGTCTACCTGTGCTTTACCTCGGCGCTGTCGTCGAGCTACAACTCCGCGTGCCAGGCGGCAGATGTCGTGCGCGCCGAGTATCCCAACTTTGAGCTCTACGTGGTCGACAACGCTCTGCCCTGCGCGACCGGTGCGCTCTTGGCGCTCGAGGCCGTGCGCCAGCGTTCGGCGGGACTGACCGCCAAGCAGCTGGTCGATTGGGCAAACGAGGCAAAGACCTACGTGCACGGCTACTTTACGCTCGAGAGCTTCGACGCACTGGCTGCCGGCGGCCGCATTCCTCCCGCGGCGGCGCAGCTCACGGCAAAGCTCGACGTCAAGCCCGAGCTCTCCTACGACCTGGCCGGCTCGCTGTCGCTGATCGGCGTCAACCGCGGCCGCAAGAAGGCGCTCAAGTCCATCCTCAAGTCGTTCCGCGAGAACTACGTGCCCGATCGCACCATGCCCATCGCCATCATGACGGCCGATGCCGAAAAGGATGGTGACTGGCTCGAAGCCGCCATCCGCAAGGAGGAGGGTTGCGCCGACGTCACGATCATTCGCGGCTCCGTGGGTCCCACCATCGGCTCGCACGTGGGCCCCGGCATGGTGGGCTGCGCGTTTTGGGGTAAGAACCGCGCCGACAAGGCGTCGCTTTCCGACCGTATCGCCCGCCGCGTGCGCGGTCAGTAGGCAAGCGCTGCGTCCGTAATCGCCCTCGACTCACAGCCCAAACGCTGGCACCGAGTATTCAACCTGGTAACAACACCCAACCCAAAAGGAAAGGTTTCATGGCAAACAAGCTCTCCGTCGCATTCATTGGCACCGGAATCATGGGTGCCCCCATCGCCGGCCACATTCTGGACGCCGGCTATCCCGTCACGGTCAACAACCGCACCAAGTCCAAGGCGGCGGCGCTTATCGAGCGCGGCGCCGTCTGGGCAGATACGCCGGCCGATGCCGCGGCGAACGCCGATGTCGTCTTTACCATGGTGGGCTATCCCTCCGAGGTCGAGGAACTCTACCTGGCGGGCGACGGCCTGCTCGCGTGCACCAAGCCGGGTGCTGTCTTGATCGACCTCACCACGAGCTCGCCCGAGCTTGCCCGCGACATTGCCGAGGCCGCCCAGGTTTCTGGTCGCATGGCGTTTGACTGCCCCGTCACCGGCGGCGAGTCGGGCGCTATCGCCGGTACGCTCACGGCTATCGTGGGCGCTACCGAGAACGACATCGCGCCGGTCCGCGACATCCTTGCCACCTTTGCGGCCAACATCTGCTGCTTCGACGGCGCCGGCAAGGGCCAGGCTGCCAAGCTCGCCAACCAGGTGTCGCTGGGCGCCTGCATGGTCGGCATGGCAGACGCCATGGCATTTGCCGAGTTGAGCGGCCTTGACCTGGAGAAGACCCGCCAGATGATCCTGGGCGGCACCGGCAAGTCCGGCGCCATGGAGAGCCTGGCTCCCAAGGCGCTCGACGGCGACTACAAGCCCGGCTTTATGGTCGAGCACTTCATCAAGGACCTGCGCTTGGCGCTCGCCTATGCCGACGACCGCGAGCTTGCGCTGCCCGGCGCCGACGTGGCCTTTACGCTCTACGACATGCTTGACGCCATCGGTGGTGCCAAGCTGGGCACCCAGGCCATTACGGTCCTCTATAAGGAGGAGGCCGACGCCATCGCCGCCGGTCTGGACTGGTCGCAGTATCGTCCCGAGGAGCATGGCGCTCACGAGGAAGGCTGCAGTTGCGGTGAGCATGGCGACGACCACGAGTGCGGTTGTGGCCACCACCATGGCGACGACCACGAGTGCTGCGGCGGCCACGGCCATGACGACGGCCACGAGTGCTGCTGCGGCCATCATCACGGGGAGTAGCGCACATGAGCTGGACGTTCGTGGTGCTTGCGCTGGTGCTCTTTATCTTTGCGATTTACATCGGCTTTTTGTGCGGCCAGTGGGCGTGCGAAAAGCGCGTCATCACCAAGCGCGACTACTGGATTGCCAACTTTGCGGGAGCTGCGGCAGTCGTTCTGCTGACCTGGGTGTTCTCGCTGTTCCCGCTGGTGCAGTTTGCGCCGATCGGCTGGCTCGGCGGCTTTATCGCCGGCCTTAAGATGAGCTTTGGCGAGTCCGTCGGCCCGTGGCGCAAGCATGACGAGGTCTTTAACGTCAACAAGGCCCATCGCGCCGCCGCCGATGCGGGCGACGCCGAGGAGCGCCGCCGCGCGCGTCACAATGGTGCAGCCGACCGACAGCTCATC
>URRJ01000127.1 GCA_900550205.1 uncultured Collinsella sp.
CATGTGGGCCTACATCAAGCAGCTGACCCCGCCGGCCGCTCCGCTGTAGCGGATTGGCGTCGGCGAGCGATTGCCTGGCGGGCAAACCACGCCGCAAGATCGGCGCCGCACTTCTACACCACAGCGCGCAGCTCAAACCGATCGCCGTTAATGCGGAACTGGCAGTTGCCGTTCATGCGCTCCACGGCAAGTTTGATGCTCTTGGTGCCAAAGCCGTGGCCCGCATGCTGGGTTATAGGCATGCCGTCGACCATGCGCGGCGCGCGGTCAAACGTGTTGGAAACTAACAGCAGCAGCTGACCGTCCTCCAATCGCAGGTCAAAGTCGACGAATCGCTTTCCTTGGGGCGCGGCGCTTGCGGCGGTGATAGCGTTTTCCAAGGCATTTGAGAGCACGCTAAACAGGTCGGCGTCACCTACATGGATGGTTTCGGGTACGGCGGCGCGCAGGTTGGCGGTAATGCCGTTTCTATTAATTTCCGAGTTAAATGACGAAAGCGCAATGTTTACGGTCTCGTTGGCGCAGAAGCGGCGTACGGCGGTGCGGTCGCCGGCTTCGCAGAGTTCGTCGATGCGTTTGAGCGCCTCGTCGGTGTGGCCCTCCTCAATCAAAGCGGCCAGACCGCGTAGGAAGTGGCGCATATCGTGGCGAAGAATCGACAGCTCGCGCCCAGATTGACGCCAGGCCTCGAGCTCTTTGATGGCGGCGCTGTCGCGGGTTTCGAGCATCCAGCGCTCTCGCTCGGCGGTTTCCTTTTCTTCGTATTCGCGCAGGTAAACGGCAAGAAACATAAGATAGAAGGCACAGAGCGCAAAGGCTAAAAACTCAACCGTCACCACCGAGCCCGAGTGGAACAGCGTGGTGTAGACGTTGGTGGCATAGTCAAAGACGTAATAGACGAGCGGCAGGATTAAAAGGATGCTCAGCTCGGTGGTGCTTTTAATCGCCAGGCGCGGACCGATGTCGCCGGCCCAATGCAACAGGACGGCAAAGACGGCGAGCGTGGTCGCGATGCGCGCCAGATAGTACGTGGTCTGCGAATCGGTCGCGGCAAATGCGGCGATACCCATCCAGTTGCTGAACTGGCAGCTCAGATAGGCGCTCGTAATGCCGAGCGCGGCAAGCAGTGGACTCAGGCGGTAGCGCGCGCACAGGTAGACGATAAGCGGCAGGTGCACGACAAGCGGATAAGCCTGGCGGGCAAAAAGCTCTCCGCCAACGACATTGGCGATCGAGAAGGCGGCGCCGGTCACGACGCCGACCCCCAGCAGCTCAAGCGCGTGGCGTCGGTTGATTTCGACACCGCACAGCGCCGCCGAGGCAAAGACGCCAAAGAGCAACGTCGTGGCGTGGTGGATTGCCCAAAGGACCATTTCGACCGTTGCGGGCATTAGCGCCTCCCGCCCTCGAAGCGCATCGCAAAGTAGGCGTCTTGGAATCCCTGCTTGCTGCTGCGCGACAGCGGAATGCACGCGCCCGAGCGCATGACGATGTCCGTGCGATCGAAGTGGTCGATGTTGCGCAAGTTGACCTGGTAACTACGGTGGCATTTAAAGAAGGTGGCATTTTGTGCCAAACGGTCCTCAACGCTGCGGAACGACTCGAGTGCCTCGATATCGCGGCCATCGCGCAGGTGGAAGACCACGTGCTTGTTGCGCGCCTCGGCATATTCGATATCGGATAAGCGCAGGGCATGGTAGCCAAAGGACGTTTTGATCACGAGCTCGTCGGTTGCCGCCGGGCGCATGCTCGAAAGCTCGTCGAGTAGCTGCGCCAGGCGTTCGTAAGTCACGGGCTTGAGCAGATAGTCGAAGGCGCGGACCTCGTAGGACTCCAGTGCAAACTCGGGCGATGAGGTGAGAAACACCAGGCGCACGGCGGTATCGGCCTGGCGCAATTCGCGCGCGGTGTCCATGCCGTTGATGAGCGGCATGATCATGTCGAGCAGGATGATGTCGGCGCACGATGCGGCATGGCGGGTTAGCAGGTCCTCGCCGCGCGTGACGAGCGCAACATCGACCGCCGTGCCCGTTTCGGTCGACCAACGGTCGATCATCCGGTGCAGTCTATCTAGAAAAGCGACGTCGTCGTCGCAGGCAATAATCTTGAGCATTCGGCCCCCTTAGTAGTTCGATTTTGCCACATTGGGTGCGTACCGCCCGCGGGGGTGCGCGCCGTTTGCGCCCCACGGCGTGCAACTCGCGCCAAGCGGTATTGCGGTGGCGAAAGATGCCTCCTGCGCTATCGAGAGCTCGACTGTTCTTAACTTGTCAGGCCCGCCCCAAGATTGAATCTTTATTTCAACTTTACACCTAGGTTTACAGCTGTCTTGTCAGCTGTAAACCTAGGTGTCATACTAAAGCCCCAAGATTCGCCAAAAGAGAGGGGCCTTGATGGCACAGAGCGCGAACATGGATGCATCGGAGCTCGCACGCGACATTGCGGCCGGCCTGGCATCGGCAACGACGGCAACGGAGCGCGCGGCATTGGTGCCCGCAGAGCTCGTCGAGGCCATTCAGCAACTTAAAACCCAACGCGACGCGGTGATCCTGGCACACTATTACGTGGCGCCCGAGGTCCAGGCTGTGGCCGATTACGTCGGCGACAGCTTTTACCTGGCAAAGCTCGCCAAGAGCCTGCCGCAGCAGACCATCGTGCTGTGCGGCGTGGAGTTTATGGGCGAGAGCGCCAAGCTGCTCAACCCCACCAAGACCGTGCTGCTGCCCGAGCCGGGCGCGGATTGCCCCATGGCCCATATGGTCAAGCGCGAGACGGTCGACGCGGCGCGCGCCGAGTATGGCGACGACCTGGCCGTGGTGTGCTACGTCAACTCGACGGTCGAGATCAAGAGCTGGAGTGACGTGTGCGTTACCAGCTCCAACGCCGTCAAGATCGTGTCCGAGCTGCCGCAGCAACATGTCCTGTTCATCCCCGACCAAAACCTCGGTCGCTTCGTAGCCGAGCAGGTGCCGCAAAAGCACGTCATCCTCAACAATGGCTATTGCCCGCGCCACCACATCATCACCGTCGAGCAGATCGTTGACGCGCAGGAAGCGCATCCCGACGCGCTCGTACTGGCGCACCCCGAGTGCAAAGCCGACGTGCTGGCCGAGGCCGACTACATCGGCTCCACCGCCGGCATCATCAAGTATGCCGAGGAGTCGGACGCCAGCGAGTTCATCATCGTGACGGTCCGCGGCGTGCTCTACGAGCTCGAACGCCGCTGCCAGGGCACCGGCAAGAAGTTCTACTTCCCCGCGGTGCAGCCCACCTGCGTCAACATGGATCTCATCACGCTCGAAAAGCTCGTGCGCTGCCTGGAGACGGGCGAGGGCGAGGTGCAGATTGGCGTGTCGGACGAGGCTGCCGACCAGGCCAAGCTCACGCTTGACCGCATGCTCGAGTACGCGGCGCGCTAGAACGATGCGACATGAGGGGCGGCCCCTTATGTCACATTACAAGGGAGAGGATTCCTGTGGAAACCAAGCAATACTCCGACATGGAGTGCGACGTCGTCATTGCCGGCTGCGGCGTGGCGGGCCTATACGCTGCCCTCAATCTGCCGACGAGCACGCGCGTGATCATGCTCTCCAAGGGCGCGGTCGACGAGTGCGATTCGATGCTCGCACAGGGCGGCATCTGCGTGCTGCCCGAGGGCTCGGACTACGATGCCTTCTTTGAGGACACCATGCACGCCGGGCACTACGAGAACCGCCGCGAGAGCGTCGACATCATGATCCGCTCGAGCCGCTCGGTCATCAACGATCTGCTGGCGATGGGCGTGGACTTTGAGCGCAAGGCCGACGGCAGCCTCGACTTTACCCGCGAGGGCGCGCACAGCCGCCCGCGCATCGCCTTCCATGCCGACATTACGGGCAGGGAGATCACGACCAAGTTGCTCCAGGCCGTCCGCAAGCTGGACAACGTGCAGATTCTTGAGCACGTGGCCATGACCGACATCCTGACGGCCGAGCGCGATGGGGTCACGGTGTGCACTGGCGTCGTCGCTGTTGCCGTGGACGAGGACAACTCGGTCCGCCCCGCCGACGAACTGGCACATGCCGCCGAGGGCGTGCATACCGGCGAGCCGTTTGAGATTCATGCTCGCCACACGTTGTGGGCGACGGGCGGTATCGGCGGCGTATACGACCACTCCACCAACTACCCGCAGCTCACCGGCGACGCCTGCTACATCGCGCAGGAGCACGGCATTACGATGGAGCATCTGGACTACGTGCAGATTCACCCCACGGGACTGTTCTCGCCGCAGCCGGGCCGCACCTTCCTGATCAGCGAGAGCTGCCGCGGCGAGGGCGCGATTCTGCTCAACGCCGCCGGCGAGCGCTTTACCGACGAACTGCAGCCGCGCGACGTGGTCGCCGCCGCTATTCGCGAGCAGATGAAGCAGGACGGCACCGAGCACGAGTGGCTGAGCTTTGCCCCCGTCGAGCGTGACGTGGTGACCGGGCACTTCGCCAACATCCGTGCGCGCTGCCTTGAGGACGGTCGCGACATCTTGGACGGGCCCATTCCCGTTACGCCGACGCAGCACTACTTTATGGGCGGCGTGTGGGTCGACAAGGACGGCCGCACCTCGATGCCCGAGCTCTACGCCGCCGGCGAGACGGCCTGCAACGGCGTTCACGGCAAGAATCGCCTAGCTTCCAACAGCCTGCTCGAGTCCCTAGTCTGGGGTCGCCGCGCTGCTTGGCGTATGCGCACCGGCGAGTCGCTGGCCGTGGAGCAGGCGGGCGAGCCCGCGCTCGATGGACGCCATCGCGCCCTGAGCGCCGATACCCTTGCAATCGATGATCTGGCCCGTGCCGCCGGCACGCAGGCCGTGGAGGAGTAGACCATGAATCCCATTACTATGAAACTCGTCGTCGATGATCTGATTCT
>URRJ01000128.1 GCA_900550205.1 uncultured Collinsella sp.
CGCTTCTCGATGGGTACGGTGCGGTCGAGCGAACGGTAGGCCTCTGCCAGGTAGCGCAGCAAAATGCCCTCGGAGCGGGCGATGCCGAGCTTTTGGATATAGCCCTTGAAGTCGCTCGCGCTTTCCAGCATATCGCGCAGGACGCTCTTGGGAGAGAGCTGGTAGTCGTTTGCCCAGGGTACTTCCTGGCAGTACTTGTCAAAAGCGGCGTCGAGCAAGTCCTCGAGCGGCTTTTCGTACGTGACGTCTTGAATGCGCTCCAGACGCTCCTCATACTCGATGCCGTCGGCCTTCATCTCGGCCATAGCGCGATCGCGTGCGGCACGTTCCTGTGCACGCAGCACTTGCTTGGGATCTTCGAGCGTTGCCTCGACCATTGAGATTAGATCCATGGTATAGGTCTCGCTCTCGGGATCGAGCAGCTCCAATGCGGCAAGTAAGAACGGCGAGAGCGGCTGATCGAGCGCAAAGTCCTCGGGCAGATCAACCGTCAGTGCATAGTCGATGTCTGGTGCGGCGTCAGTCGGGGCGTCGGGTGCGGGCGGCACCTCGGTGCGAACGACGACGCCGGAATCGATGAGCGTGGCGAAGATTTCGTCGGCGCGAACCTCGAGCTTGGCCTTTTCCTCGGGAGTCTGCAGACTCGTCTCGATGAGGTCGTGCACGCGGGCTCGGGCATCGCCGCCCTGCTCGACCACGCTAATCACCATGGAGTGCGTGATGCGCAGGCGCGGCTTGAGCGTCTCGGGCTGCGTCTCGATCAGGCGCTCAAAGGTCTGCTTGTTCCAGGTGACAAAGCCCTCGGGGGCCTTCTTCTTTTTAATCTTGCGGAGTTTTTTGGGGTCGTCGCCCGCCTTGGCCATAAGCTTGGCATTCTCGATCTCGTGCTCGGGTGCCTCGGCGATCACCATGCCCTCGGTATCGAAGCCCGAGCGACCGGCGCGACCAGCGATCTGATGAAACTCACGGGCGCGCAGGCGACGCATCTTGTAACCGTCGAACTTGGTGAGCGCGGTGAGCACCACGGTGTGGATGGGTACGTTGATGCCGACGCCGAGCGTATCGGTACCGCAGATGACGGGCAGCAGGCCCTGCTGCGCCAAGCGCTCGACCAACAGGCGATAGCGCGGCAACATGCCAGCATGGTGCACGCCGACGCCGCAGCCGAGCAAGCGCTTGAGGATCTTGCCGAAGGCCGTCGAGAAGCTTGTCCCCTTTGCCGCTTCTTTGATGGCTTCGCGCTGCTCTTTGCTGGCGATGCCAAAATTGGCGAGCGACTGTGCCGTCGCAAGGGCGGCATCCTGGCTAAAGTGCACGATATAGAGCGGGGCCTCGCCGCGGCGCATGGCGAGCTCGACCGTGCCTTCGAGCGAGGTCGTCACATAGTCGTAGCTCAGCGGCACGGGGCGCGGGGCATCGACGACCAAGTCGCAGGTAGCGCCGGTGTGTTCCTCGAGTGAGGCGGCGATGGCAGTGACATCGCCGAGCGTGGCGCTCATGAGCATGAATTGCGTGTGAGGCAGGGTGAGCAGCGGTACCTGCCAGGCCCAGCCGCGATCGGGGTCGGCAAAGTAGTGGAACTCGTCCATGGCGACGCAGCCAACATCGGCATCTTCGCCCTCGCGCAGCGCGTCGTTGGCAAGGATCTCTGCCGTGCAGCAGATGACGGGTGCCTTGGTGTTGATATGCGTGTCGCCGGTGATCATACCGACGTTATCGCGGCCGAGCACCTGTACCAGATCGAAAAACTTTTCACTGACCAGAGCCTTGATGGGGGCCGTGTAATAACAGCGCTTGCCCTGCGCCATGCCCATAAAGAGCATGCCCAGCGCGACGAGCGATTTACCCGATCCGGTCGGAGTGCCCAGAATGACGTGATCGCCGGCTGCCAGGTCCATGAGGGCCTCTTCTTGGTGATCCCACAGCTCAATGCCGCGATCGCTCGTCCATTCAAAGAAGCGTTCGAAGGCCTGGTCGGGCGTGAGCCATGGTTCGGGCTCGCTGCCGTCCTCGGGCTCCCACCAGGTGGGGGAGAGCGCGCCGAGCGAGCCGAACTCGGCTTCGGTTCCCGTGCCGCCCGAGAATGAGCTGGCGGCCCCGGCGCCGGAGACGGTGCTGACGGCGGTATCTGTCGTGGTCTGTGCCATGTGTTTGCTTTCTCTCGCGATTGTCCGCCAACTATTATGGCGTAGCGTCGCATCGATGCGTTCGCAGGCAAGAAAATGCAGGAAATGGGCGTTCTGCCCAGCCGTTTGGTGCAGTTGCCAGCTAAGTGAGTAGACTTTTTGCAATATCGCGAGCACATGGCTTTTGCGCAAGGGCTCTACCTGCGGTTTTAGTATTGGTTATGCGGGTTGTGCTTGGCTATTGCAAAAAAGTCTACTCACTTAGATTTGAGGGACGTTTGCTGGCGCCTATTTGCGCTTGTTTGCCGAAGCTGCGACCATCAGAGGCCCCTGGGACTCCTGCGGTAAGCGCTTCTTGCCCTTGCGGGCGCGGTTTTTAAAGTTCTCGACGGCCTCTTCCATGCCGAGGGGCACGTAGGTGAGCTCATCGAGGTTTTCGGGCAGGTAGCAGGCGAGGCTCTGCTCCTGCGCGCGGCCCGCCGCGAGCTGTTCATCGCTGGGCTGCGCGCCGGGTGTGGCGCAGATGCCATAGACGGCGGCACCCATCTCGCGCGTGCGGCATTCGTACTCGGTCTCGGGATGCTCGGGATGGTCGCGGCGGACGTCGTCACTTACCCAAAGTGTGTCGTAGCCTGCCGCGGTAAACTGCCCCAGGGCGTAGTCGCGCAATGGCTTGCTGTCGGTTCGCAGCGTGACGGTGGCACCGGCTGAAAAGAGCGGGCGATAGAGCATCAGATGGTCGACATGGACGAGTCGTTTTTTGGCGTACTTGGCCTTGGGCTGCGGCGTGGGAAAGTTAATGGTAATGGCATCGAGCTCGCCTGCGGCAAACAGCTGCGGCAGCGATGCGGCGCCTCGGGGCAGGACGAGTACGTTTGATAGCTCCTGCTCGCAGATTTTCTGCGCGGCATAGGCGATGCAGATGGGCTCCTGGTCCATACCGATAAAGAGGGTGTTTGGCTCGTGGGTCGCGCGCTCTACAAGGTACGTTCCCTTGCCACAACCAAGGTCCAGGTGAAGGTGTTCGAAGGGCTTGCTGCCAACTGGCGCACAGGCCTCGCGCCAATCTCCGGCATAGGCCTCGGGGTTCGTCTCAATTGCATCGGCGTAGCGCTCCAGGCGCTCCTCGAGCACAAAGTTCTTAGGCGTGCGAACGTGGACGGCTCCCATGAGGCTCCTTGGTCATAAGTATGGAACGCATAGCTGCGCGTTCCGTCAATGGGTTGAAAAGGGCGGGCATAGCTTGCCCGAAAGATGCGGTGCGGTTCGACGACGAGTCGTCGGTGCCTACAGACGCTTGAGAATCACATAGCGGTTGAGATCGCCGCTGCGACCGTCAGCATGGAAGCGCTCAAGCTCGCGCACGGGGACCTCGCCGCTCTTGTAGAACGTACGGACGCCGCGCACCAGGTCGGTGATCTGCTGATCGTCAAAGTGATGGCAATAACGGTAGGCGTGACGGTCGTTTTGCCAGCCAATGAGGTGGTCGCCGGCTTCAAACTGCGCGGAATCGTAACCCTCAAACGGCGGGGTGAGCTCGGCGCGGGCTTCGGCGCGAACGGCCTTGCGCGCCATGCGCTCGTCGTTCATAAACTCCCAAAAGCTGATGGCGATGATGCCGCCCGGGCGCGTCTGCCGCACCAGGGCGTCGAGCACGCGTACGCGGTACTCGCACGACGGTACGTGGTGCATAAAGCCAAAACAGACCGAGATGTCGGCGAGCGGGGCGTCGAAAAGCACGTCGGGTGTCTCGGCGGGATTGAGCTTCATGAGGGCATCGAGCACATCGAGCTCCTGGAAGTGCAGGTTGGGAATGCGCAGCGCGTGGCCATGTGCATCGATGGCCAGGTCTTGGCACGAGTCGACGCCATAGAACTCGAAGGGGCAGCTGGCATCTGCCGAGGGGTTTGCTCCGTCGACGCCCTTGGCGGCAAGTGCGCCGCCGGCGGCAAAGTTCTCGAATCGCATATTGCCGCAGGCAAGATCGAAGACGCGGACGGGATGCTCGATCGTGGCGACGTCGAGCTGTTCGAGCGCGATATCCATGGTGCGCACCCAGCCGGGCCACGGGGCCTGGCGCGTATCGGAGAAGGAGGCGGAGTGCTCGCGATAGAACGTGTTGTTGAGCTGGATGAGCGATGAGGCGAAATCGCGGTTCACGGCGCGGAACTCCCTCCGTTGGCGGTGCGGAATTAACAGTACGACCATACTACCGTTAACGCCGCAACGGGGACAACCGAGCTAGGTGCCATTGCTTTGTTTGGACACATTTCCGCAGCTCATATGTACCCGCAACCGGCGGTTGTCAAAAATCTCACTAAAATAGGTGGCATGTTTTTGGCGGTGGCGGATACATTTTTAACTGTGCAAGGCGCCTAAGAACAAAAACGGTCCGGCGGCACGGCTGGCAAAAACATAGGAGGAACCATGAATGTAGAAACTGCGCAGCGGCTCGCCGACCTTCGCCGCAGCAAAGGCTTTAGTCAAGAAGGGCTGGCACGAAAGCTGGGACTGTCGCGCCAAGCGGTCAGCAAATGGGAGCGCGCGGAGAGCTCGCCCGATACCGAGAACCTGATTTCGCTCGCCAAGCTCTATGGCGTGAGTCTGGACGAGCTGCTCAATCCGAGCGACGAGATCGAGGACGATATCGAATTTGAGAACGAGGACCGCGCACGTCAGCGCGAGGCCGAGGCGGCAGAGCGCGCCCGTACCCATGAGGCGGCGGCACGCGCAAC
>URRJ01000129.1 GCA_900550205.1 uncultured Collinsella sp.
TGCCCCTCCCGGCCGGAGCTACGTTGCCTTTGCTGCGAATCCTCGTGTCCGTTGGCCGGCGCGCCCCACGCATAACCCTTATGTCGGTGGGCTGATGTGTTGCGTCCCTGATGGTTATAGAGTTGAGACGAAGGTGGACAGGCGGTGGGGACCTTCGTCCAAATCTTGGTCGGAAACGCAATAGCTGAGGCGGATGTGGCCTTCGGTGCCGAAGCAGTTGCCGGGGACTAGGGCTACGTTTGCCTCTTCGATGGCTTTGATGCAGAAGTCTTCGCTGGTTAGGCCGAACTTTTTGATGCTCGGGAAAGTGTAGAAGGCTCCTGCGGGCTCTACCACGTCGAGGCCCATGGCGTCTAAGGCTGCGAGTACGCGTTCGCGACGGGCTCGGTAGACTTTGAGCATGGGGGTTGGGTCGACGGTCAGGGCTCGGGCTGCGGCGTCCATCTCGAAGGAGACGGCGCTCGATACTAGGTATTGGTGGGCTTTTGCGATCTCGGCGATGACGGGGGCTGCCGCTGCGAGCCAGCCCAAACGCCAGCCGGTCATGGCCCAAGGTTTGGAGAAGCTCTCGATGACCACTGTCTGCTCGCGTAGCTCCGGGTGGCGCTGGGCAAAGCGCTCGTAGCCATCCACATAGACCAGACGGTTATATACGTCGTCGCAGACCACGTAGATGCCCGCCTGCTCTGCCACGCGTGCCACGGCGTCGAGCGATGCCGCGTTGAGAATGCAGCCCGTGGGATTGTTGGGCGTGCAGATGACGATGGCCTTGGTCGCCGGCGTCACGCAAGCACGAAGTGCGTCCTCGTCAATCTGAAATTGCGCAGGCTCCGTATCCAAAAAGACCGCCTTGGCATGGTTGGCCACGGCAATGCTCTCGTACAAGCCAAAGGCCGGCGTGGGGATAATGACCTCGTCGCCGGGGTTGAGCATAGCCATAAATGTTGCCGACAGGGCCTCGGTCGCGCCGTCGGTCAGGATGACCTCGTCGGCCGAAAACATAAGGCCCGCGTCCCCCATGTAGGCAGACAGTGCCTCGCGCAAGGCAGGGCGACCGTTGTTGGGCGGATAGTGCGTGTCACCGCGGTCGAGCGAGGCCGTCACCTCGGCGCTAATCACATCGGGCGTGGGAAAATCGGGCTCGCCAAGCGCAAGCGCGATGCACCCTGGGTGCTGGGCGGCGAGCGCGTTAATCCGACGGATGCCGGAGGGCTTGAGCGTGGCAAGCGAGGTATTCATAGGCAGACGCATGGCGTTCCTTTCGTAAGGGTTGCACTAGGATAGCGCGGCGAGGCGCCGTCAGACGGTGTAACCTAAACGGAAACCGACCGGAAAGGAGGCGGCATGGAGACGACCGCACGCGGCGATAAGCCCAAAACACTGCAAACCATTGCGTATATCAGCATTCCCGAGAGCGTCGATCTTGAGTTTTTGCTCTGGGACCTGCAGGATGCCATCGCTGCCTATGCACAGCTTTCTGGCACCGCGCTCCCCCACTCGGTTGATTTGGAGGCGGACGATGCCGGCTGCGTTGTCGATGGCATCGTGCTCGCTGTTGATGATGCATTTGATGATGAGGCCATGATCGCTGTCGAGCAGATACTCGATCGCCTTGGGAATACAGAGACACGCATCTATGTCGTCATTCTTGCTGGGTCCGAGGACGCCAAACGGGCACACGAAACCGCTGCGCGGCTGCGTCGGGCCTGCCGTCTTCGTGACCTGTCGTGGTGCGGCGGCGTTGTCATCTGCGCCGGCAGCGGCATTGCGGCGCTTCGCCATTCCCCACGCATGGGCCTCTTGCGGCGACCGTTTTCGGAAGCGATGGATAAGCTTGTGGGCGCTGTGCGCATGGGCTGTTCCATTGAGCATGCGCAGCTGCTTGGCGGTGGCAATGCCGATAGTGTCGACGTCGACGGCATGGTGCGCGCTAGGCCTGCTGTGCCCGCGCTAATCTGGCGCACCATCATCAAACATCTCGGCGCCCATGCTCAATCAAATATCTAAATTAGAGAGCGACCCAGTCAACTGACTCGCGCCAGCGCTCGACAAGCCGCTCCAGGCGCCAGGCCGCATTGGCAGGACTTGTCGAGGGCAGGACGATGGCGGGCAGCCCGGTGCGTTCTTGTAGATAGCGCTTGTAGAGCCGGCCAGCTGTGCCACCGTTGCATATCACCTGCTCAATGGGAGCCACGTCGGTAATGCACTCGATATGTGCCGGCACAACGTTGCGAATGCTCGCATCACTCGAGCCCTTAATGTCGCAGCTCTCAATCACATCCCACAGGGCTACGCCGCCGTTCAGCAGCATGAATCGCTTGACGGCAATCGAGGCATCGAGCGTCGCGGGCTCACCGCTTGCCAAAGGATCGCCCTCGTTGGGCGGCACGGGCACACCGAGGCACGCGGCCATGACCCGCCAAAAGCGGTTCTGGGGGTTGCCGTAATAAAAGACATTGGCGCGCGAAAGCACCGAGGGAAACGACCCCAGCACCAAAACGCGCGAGCGCTGGTCGAACACGGGCTCGAACCCATGCTCAATATGTTGATAGCCCTCGTCGGACGCAGCCATGGCCTAGGCCCTCAACAGATAGCGCACCTCGTAGGGCGCAAGCTCAAGCGCGCCCGTCAGCTCGACCGTGGGTGCATCGTCGGCAAGCAGGTCGACAAAGGAGCTGTTGAGTTCGCCGGCTCCAAAGGTGTAAGGCTCGTCCACAGCGTTCACCGCCACGAGTACCGTCGCTCCGTCGCAGGCGCGCTCGAACAGCAGCTGCTTATTCTGAATCACCACGTTGCGATAGGCACCGTAGTTGAGAGCACGGGCCGCCGCGTCGTCGGCCGAGCGCAGGTGCGTGAGCTGCTTGATGAACGCCGTCAGCTCGTTGGGCGCAGGCTCATCGAGCGCAGGGCGCAGCGCCCAGTCGCCATCGGGGCCGCCCTTTTCGCCGGCAATTCCCCACTCGCTGCCGTAGTAGACGCACGGGATGCCCGGCATACCAAAGAGCATGCCGTAGGCGGGGCGCAGGCAGGACTTGTCCGTCAGGATGCTCGCCAGGCGCGGCACATCGTGGTTGTCGACAAACGACAGCAGGTGTTTGCCGCGGTAGATGCACCACGGATCGCCGCCAAACTGGCGATGCAGCGAATGGGCGATCTCGAACATGTTGACCGAGTTAAAGCTGGAGTACAGGCCCTTGTAGCACTCGTAGTTGGTGCAGGAGTCGAGCATCTCGTCGTTGACGATCTGGTTGTAGTCGCCGTGGAGCGTCTCGCCGATCAGCACGAAGTCGGGCTTGAGCTCACGGGCAAAGGAGTGTAGGCGGCGCATAAAGTCGCGGTCGAGCATATAGGCAACGTCCAGGCGCAGGCCGTCGACACCAAAGACGTCGGCCCAGCGGCGCACAGACTCGAGCAGGTAATCGACCACAGCGGGGTTTTGTAGGTTGAGCTTCACGAGCTCAAAATGGCCTTCCCAGCCCTCGTACCAAAAGCCGTCGCCGTAGCACGAGTCGCCGTCAAAGCTAATGTGAAACCAATCCTTGTAGGGCGAGTCCCACTTACGCTCCTGCACATCGCGGAAGGCCCAAAAGCCACGACCGACGTGGTTGAAGACGGCGTCGAGCACCACGCGGATGCCGTGGGCATGCAGCGTGTCGCACACGGCGGCAAAGTCGGTATCCCCACCCAGGCGACGGTCGATATGGCGCAGGCTGCGTGTATCGTAGCCGTGGTTATCGGACTCGAGTGGCGGGTTGATCAGCACAGCGCCAATACCGAGTTTTTGCAGGTAGTCGACCCATTGGGCGATTTTCATGATAGGAGCATCGGGGTTGGGCGCGGTGCCGGCAGCTTGAGCAAGCTCATCCTCGGCAACGGGTGCGGCGTTTTCGCGCGGAGCTCCACAGAAGCCCAGCGGATAGATCTGATAGAACGTCGTCTCGTATGCCCACATAGCAACCTCCCGGTAAGCTCAACACAACGACATCCATTGTATGCCCGGCTTGTATCCACTCCCCCAAAATAAGTTGCGGTGGAATAGTTCCTGCTTGGGCCTTCAGAGGCCTTAAACAGGAACTATTCCACCGCAACTGATGAGGGGACATGATTAGGCGACGGGCTTGGCGCGGCGTATGGCTGGGAACAGTACGGTGATGGCGAGGATGACGCCCACGACGGTAATCGCCCCGCCCACGAAGCCGATCCAAGCGATACCGGGACCCGAAACTACGGCACCGCCGATTGCGGTGCCCGTGCCGATGCCCAGATTGAACAGGCCCGAGAAGATCGACATGGCGACGGCCGACGAATCCGCCGGCGTGTACTTGATGAGCTCGGCCTGGAACGCCACGTTAAAGGCCGTGGCGCAGCAGCCCCACAGCGCGCAGACGGCAAGCACTGCCACGAGCGACGATGCGACCGGACCCATAAGCAGCAGAGCCACCGGCACGCCGGAGAGCGTGATAGCCAAGAACGGGAAGCGATGCCCGTCGAACAGGCGGCCAAACAGCCAGCTGCCCACCAGACCGGAGAAGCCAAACGCCGTCAGCGTCATGGTGATGGCGCCCGCGTCGACGTGTGCGACCTGCGCCAGGAAAGGCTCAATGTAGCTGTAGCTTGCGTAATAGCCGGTCGCCATAAAAACCGTGACCGCGTAGAGCGCAACCAGGAACGGATTCTTGA
>URRJ01000130.1 GCA_900550205.1 uncultured Collinsella sp.
GTAATCGTCGGCGCCGGCATCGAGCCCGGCAACCTTGTCCATCACGGCATCGCGCGCAGTGACCATAATCACCGGCACATCCTTGTGCTTGCGGATACGCCGCAGCACCTCCATGCCGTTGAGCTGCGGCAACAGCACATCGAGCAGAATCAGATCGTAGTCGCGCTTCAGCGCCAGGTCCACGGCGGTGCGGCCGTCGGCGGCGTGCTCAACCTGGTAGCCCTCGTGCTCCAGCTCGAGCGTCACAAAGCGGGCGATTTTCTCCTCGTCCTCTACGATCAGGATTCGTGCCATACGTGCCCCCATCTGCGTTTACTTGTCGTCGTTCAGATTTTGCTTGATGCCGTCCGCGGCGTCGGCGGCGTGATCCATCAGGTTGTTGATACTGCCGGGCACGTCGCCGTCGCTATCGATGCGGTAGCGCATGCCAAAGAACAGGCCAAGCAGCATCAGCCATATCGTGGCGCCCCAGGCAAACAGGGCGACGATGGGGATTAGGATGGGAATGTTGAGGATGATGGCGTCGCGGCGCGTGGCGATAAACTTGGTCTCCAGGCTCAGGCGGAAGAGTTTTTTGAGGTACTCCCACACGCTATCCATCTTCTTGGAGAAGTCGGTCTTTTCGCTCGACTTTTCGTAGGCGGCCTGCGCAGCGACCATCTCGGCCGAGGGCTCATCGACCGGCTCGGATTCGGTGGCGGCGTGCGCCGACGTGGTCTGGGTCTTGCCCTGCGACTCGAGCCAAATGATGGCGTCCAGAACGTTGCCGTCGGCGGCGTCGAGCGCGGCTTTGGCGTCGGTGTAGCTCACGTTGCACTTGGTGCGGATGGTTTCAACTTTTTCGAGGTCGTCCATGACCTGTCCTTTCGTTCGATGGGCGCGACGCCGGGCAATCTGCCCGGGCGCGAGCGTTGCGTTCGGTGGCCTGCGTTGCGCGGCGCCGCCCCGCCCTTGGTCGAACTCTATAGTGCAGGTTATAGATTAAGCGATTCTTGAGCCAAGATTAATGTTGGATGAGTTTTTGAGTGGCGGTGGGGAAAGGCTGTCCCTCTGGGCGAACGTGCACGGGGCGCTCGGAGCTCAGGCGTAAATTTGTGTCCGCACGGCGAGATATACTTTTAATCATATTGAGGGGCGTGACAGGACAAGGTTGCCCGGCGCCCGCGAAATCAGAGGGGCCGCCGCGCCGCATGGCACAAACGAGTGGGGTCCCGACGCAAACAGGGGGTCATACGTGCATATCTACGCTATGAGCGACATTCACGGGTGCTTGGACGCCTTCAAGGCATCGCTTTCCACCGTCGACCTCGATGTCGAGGACTCCAAGCTGGTTTTGCTTGGCGACTACTGCGACCGAGGCCCCGATTCACTCGGGGTCTTCGAGCTCGTCATGGACCTGCAAAAGCGCTACGGCGATCGCGTTGTGGCGCTGCGCGGCAACCACGAGGAGATGTTTCTCGAGTACATTGACGAGGTGAAGGACCCCAATTTCACGCAGGCATGGATACTTGCCGACAGCAATCTGGCAACGGCCAAGAGCTTCTTAGACGCCGAGGCATTCAAGCACGTTAAGCACCTTTTGAGGTTCAGGGAGTTCGAGGAGGCCTACGCTTTTACGGTTGAGCGCATAATGGCCGAGCACGCGGACATAATCGCGTGGGTTCGCAAACTCCCTTACTTTTACGAGAGTCCTTTCGGCCAGGTCTTTGTGCACGCCGGCATTGACGAGGGGGCCGGGGAGTACTGGAAGCTCGGCACGGCTGACGAGTCGTTTACCATGATGCCGCCCGATTGCGTGGGACGTAAGTTCTATCTGGATGTTATCGCCGGGCACATCAACACCGAGGCGGTCTCGGGCATCACGGGCTACCGCGGTATATGGCATGACGGAGCCAGCCATTACTACATCGACGGGAACGTAGTTCAGCACGGTGAGGTCGTCGTGCTGAACTACGATTCGGAGACAGGGAAGTACAGAGGACAAGGGCTGGAGTAGGCATAATCGCCTTACGGCCTGAGCAGCGCTCTCTTAAGCCATTCGTTCATTGCTTTGGAAGGCTGTCTTTGCCATCCTTCATTTTCCGGATTAAGTTGCAGCTCAATGATACCGGAGGCATAACGGCTGAATCGCAGTTCCAGGGCGTTCAAACCCCCTTTGTCCCAGTCTTTAATGTGCTGGTATAGGCAATGGTATTCGTGCTGTTCGTTGCTTAAAGCGTGAGCGACATCAAGGTATGCGAGCAAGGAAATGAGCACGTGCCATTGCTGGTTGAGATTGTCGTGCGCGTCGTCGGTAAAGGGTTTAAAGGGGTCGATTCTTGCGATCGTATTGCCGCTATCATCAAACTGGTAGTGGTAATACCCCTGCTCATCAGGGTGTTCCTTGAGTCTGAATTTGAGTGCGAAATAGAAGGCAACATTCTCTGGCAGCTCTTTTGCTAGCGTGTCTGATATCGTTCTTTGATTGTTTTTGAGTTTGGAGATAAGCTCGTCACAATCGAGGAGTTTGGAGCGCGCTTCTGAGCCATCGGTATCGTTGAGAATCTGTCTGAGGTTATCAAGAACGCCGCTGCCAAGTTCGTTAAGCGCGCATATGGTTTGACCTAGTCTGTAGGTTGGGTCACTAGTACTGCTTTCGGGAATATACTCGCAAGGCTCGTTGCACCATCCAATGAAGTCCTTGACGCCTATCGGCTCGACAGAAGGCCTGTCAACACGGTTGAAAAAGTCCTGAACATCGTTCAAATCGGCAAGCTTGGCTTCGTTCATATCTCTCATCAGGAAACATGTCTCATTATAGGCACGCTTGCGGTCGTAGCGGCTAGGGGCGCCAGTGCTAGTGAGGGTTCCAGAGAAGGAAGCGGCGCGCCCTCGGGGCAGCAAAGAATCAAGGTCTAATACTTTTCCGGAGAAGTGAACGAGCTAAATCGGACCCCCGAAGCATCGACACTTTGAGCGTGTCGTTTCCTGCGGTTTTGGCGTTAGAATCCTGCGATTTTGCCACTGGAAAATGCGGATGCTCCAGGGGTTCAAAAACAGCCGTTCACTTCGCGGAAAAGTATTAGACCTCGATAGCAGGGGAAGGTGGGCCGATGCAAAACGGCGTCAAGGGTTGGTCGAGCAGGCGGTTTCTCCATTGATGTCCGCACGACATGTGACACTTGCCTTGCCGTCCTGCTCTGTCGCGACGGCATGTACCCAAACAACGACCCTCTAAGGAGTTCGATATTGATGAGTGACAACACCAAGCATCTCGCAAAGAAGTGCGTCAAGGACGCGGGGCCGTGCCTCGCGCTGTGCCTTGCCGGCGCAGCGGTCGCGTTGCTGGTTGTTCTGGGGCCATTCGACGTGCTCCGAAGTGCCGTCTCTCTGCACGTTTGCATGGCCCTTGCCGGCGCCATGATGACCGGCGGCGTGCTCGATCTGATTTTTTGGGTGCTTGACCCGTTTGGATGGAAGAACGAGGGGTAAGCCCTAAGGGATGGAAGGGCTGGAACGGTTGGCTTAGTGATCGTGCAGAATGCGGGCTAGCGACTTACAGGGAAGTGGTGATTCGATGACGGTCTATGTGACAGGCGATATTCACGGCGGTCTCGACATGCAAAAGCTGCGCGACTGGGAGCTTGGAGATAGTCTGACGAGCAACGACTATCTCATCATCGCGGGCGACTTTGGCTTTCCGTGGGATTTCTCCGCCGAGGAGTGCGCCGACATCGCTTGGCTGGAGTCGCGCCCCTATACCGTGCTGTTCGTCGACGGCAACCACGAGCGTTTTGATCACTGGGCGGAGCGACCCATGGAGTTGTGGCACGGTGGGCTGACGCAGCGCCTGTCGGATACCTCTCCCATACGGCGCCTGACGCGTGGCGAGGTTTTTGAACTCGATGGTTCAATGATCTTTACTATGGGCGGTGCCGCAAGCGTGGACAAGGAATACCGCATTCCGTATTCCAGCTGGTGGCCGCAGGAGCTGCCGGACGAGCGCAACTTTGAGGAGGCACGGACAAAGCTCGACAGCGTGGGCTGGAAGGCCGACTACGTGATCACCCACACCTGCTCTACGCGCATGCTTTCGCCCACGCTTTATCCGGCGCCCGGCTGGAATTGCCCCGCAGTTGATCGGCTTACGGCGTTTTTCGATGAGCTGGAAGATCGCTTGGACTACAAGCGCTGGTACTACGGGCATTTTCATCGGGATGCCAACCCTGCCGAGCGCCATACCGTGCTCTACGATTGCATCATTCGCCTGGGTGACGAACTCCAGCCCTGGGATGTTGCGTAGCGGCAAGGCGTTTGGCTACTCGGCCGTTACAGTGATGTTTTCCCGGTGCGCGCGGATAACGTCCCAGCTAAAGTGCTCGACCAGCTGCTCGGCAGAGCGCGGCGTGGTGTCCGGCGCGATGCCTGTTTGCCCGGCGAGCCAGCCCAGCAGTGCCTCGGGTGTGCCAAAGCGGGCGCGGAGCTCGCCCAGGTCCAGATCGCGATCGCGCTTGGAAAGGCGGCGGCCGTCCGGCGACATGAGCAGCGGAATGTGCGCGTAGTGCGGCGTGGGAAGTCCCAGCAGATGCTGCAGATAGATCTGGCGCGGCGTGGAGCCCAGCA
>URRJ01000131.1 GCA_900550205.1 uncultured Collinsella sp.
GCATGGCGAAGCCCATGGCAGGCAGGATGTTGGCTGCAACGCCGCAACCATCGATCACAAAGGTCGGGATGAAGTCGAGCAGGCCCTGGATGGCGTCGGAGCCCAGGTAGAATGCGCCGCCGCACAGCAGGAAGTACTCAAGGCAGCCAAAGAGGCCCATGCTCCAATGCGCCGCGTAGATACCCTTGAGGTTGCCCTTGGCAGCGCACTTGTCAGCAATGTCAACAATGATCGAGAATCCAGCATCCGTAATGTTGCCGATCGTCAGCGAAAGGACGGCGATGGGCATGGCGAGCGCAATGGCCGTCTCGGTACCCTGACCGAGCTGAATGGCAAACGCGCAGGCGAGCACGCCGCCGACGGTTTCGTTAGGCGGTACGTAAGCGCCGATGGAGATCGAGCCCATGAACAGTAGCTCCAAGCTGGCGCCAACGGCAAGGCCGGTCTGCAGGTCCCCCAGCACCAGGCCCACGAGCGGGCACAGGACGATGGGGCGGAACGCGTAGAGGGTGCCGAGCTGGTAGTCGAGGCATCCAAACGCTCCGACTAAGCCGACGAGGATTGCTTGGACAAGCATAATTCCTCCCAATAAGGAATCTCGAACCGTCGTCACTCCCGTCGCGCGCGTTGTTGATATCAATTCCGGGAGTTCGATTCCACGGCTCGAAGCGTACCTGGTGTGCTGCTAACACCCATGCCAGGCACAAATGATTTGATACCAATTATAGATATGCAGGTTCTTGCTATTTAATACCACTCGCTCAGCGGGGTGTTTTTTACCGTAAACGGCAGACGTATCTCATCAGGCGCGCTCTTTGTTTCGATGGCGGACAAGCGCCACCAGAAAGCCATCGCCAAAGGCATCAGATGCCAAGTTGGCCACAATTACCAAAACGATAATCGCCGCGCCCAAAAACTCGTTCCAGCGAAAGACCTCGCCAAAGAAGAGCGCCGACCAGCAGGGAGCGAGCACGACCTCGCTCATGCAAACCAAGTTGGCCGCAAACGCGTTGGTTCGCGCGATCCCCTTGGCATACAGCACGCTCGCAAGGCCACTGCAAAAAAGGCCATGCACCAGCATGAGCCCCCACTCAAATGACCTCACGGAGTCTAGGGCGCCGGCAAAATAGACGATCGGCAGCATCGAGATACCGCAGGAGATGAGCGAGGACACCATGGGCGACGCATCGGGGCGAGAGTTCAAAAAGAAACACAGCCCAAAGGTGGCTCCCGAAATGACGGCAAGCAGGTTGCCGAGCATGCCCTCGGCGCTCAAATCGCCTAAAAAGAAAAGTCCCATACCCGTAAAAGCAACCAACACGGAGGCAATCTTCGCAGGCGAGGGCAACGTGCGAGTTGCGAGCGACTGATACACGATAACAAAAATCATCGAGGTGTACTGCAGGACGATCGCGTTGCCGACCGTCGTGAGCTGGTTGGCAAAGTTAAACGTGGTGCCCGTCACGAAGTTGCAGACGGCCACAAGGACAATAAGACGGCTGACGCGGAGGACGGGCCTACCGACGAGCAGGATAAAGAGCGCCATAAATATTGCCGTAACGGCACCGATCAAAAGAGCTGACTGCGAATTGGCGCGAACGAGGATGCCGATAAAACTCCACAAGAGCGCCGTGCCAAATAGATACATCGCCCCGCTCACGCCATTATCGGGTGGATTGTCAGATCGAATCACGAAGCACCTCCAACTAGCTTTCGGTAATAAAAAACGGCGACCACAACGGGTCGCCGTTTCCCTTGGGGGCAGATAATAGGTCGGGCCCTTACGCCAGCACGCCGAAGAACGCGCCGATGATGCCCACGACCATGGTGGCCACGATCAGCACCATGGGGTTGATCTTCTTGGACAGCAGCCAGTAGTACAGCCAGAAGGCGATCATGCCGAGCATGCCGGGCATGATGCCGTCCAGGATGTCCTGGAGGGTCTGGGCGTCCTCGCCCGAGCCGATGGCCACCGGGATGCTGGCCCAGAACATGTCCTTGCACATGGCGCCCACGACCATGACGCCCACGATGCCCACGCAGGTCATGATCTTCTGCATGAGGCCGGTCCTCTGGGCCTCGTCCAGGAAGCCCACGCCCAGCTCGTAGCCCTTGACGGCGCCCCAGATGCGCAGCGCGAAGCCGGGGACGTTGTAGATGAGCAGGAAGGCGATGGGGCCGAAGGGGTTGCCGGCCTGGCACAGGCTGATGCCCACCGCGGCGGCGACCACGCGCAGCGTCGACAGGAAGATGGAGTCGCCGATGCCGGACAGCGGGCCCATGAGGGCGGCCTTGACGTCGTTGACGCTCTCGGGCTCGATCTCGCCGCGGGCGACCTTCTCCTCCATGGCCATCGCGATGCCGCCGACGAACGGGGCGAACTGGACGGTGATGTTGAAGAACGCGCAGTGGCGGTGCAGGGCCTCGGCGTAGTCGTCGGGGCGGCCGGCGTAGATCTTCTTGAGCATGTTGGCGACCATCAGGCAGAAGGCGATGTTCATCTGCTTGTAGTAGGTCCAGGAGAACTCCATGCCCAGGGCGCCGACGTTGACGGCGCTCTTGACGAGGTCGGAGCGCGTGATCTTGTTCTCGGGACTAGAAGTCATCGTCCTCATCCCCTTCCGCGGAGAGCTGGGGCTGGGCTCCGCCCAGGCCGAGCAGGTCGAACTTGTCGATGCCGATGATGATGGCGATCAGGGCGACGCCCAGGACGGGCACGTTGGCGTAGGAGCACAGCAGGAAGCCCAGGAAGTAGAAGGGCACGAGCTGCTTGGTGAGCACCAGGCGGCCGAGCATGGCGAAGCCCATGGCAGGCAGGATGTTGGCGGCAACGCCAAAGCCAGCAAGGACAAAGGGCGGGATGAAGTCGAGCAGGCCCTGGATGGCGTCAGCACCCAGATAGAACGACAGCGAGCACAGCAGGAACGCCATGATGATACCGGTCAAACCGATCAGGAAGTGCATCGCATAGACACCCTTAAGGTTGCCCTGGCGGGAGAAGACATCAGCGCGGTCAACCAGGATCGGCAGGGCGGCGTTAAGGATGTTCTTGATGGCAAGGCACAGCGTGGCGATGGGCATGGCAAGCGCGATGGCTGCCTCGGTGCTCTGGCCCATCTGGATAGCGAAGGCGCAGGCGAGCACACCGCCGATCGTCTCATCAGGCGGCACGTAGGCGCCGATGGAAATCGAGCCCATGAACAGCAGCTCCAGACTCGCACCGATCGCGAGGCCGGACTGCAGGTCCCCCAGCACCAGGCCCACGAGCGGGCACAGGACGATGGGGCGGAACGCATAGAGCGTACCGAGCTGGCAGTCGAACTTACCAAATGCGGCGATAAGTCCGATGAGGATTGCTTGGGTAAGCATATATCCCCCTTTCCTAATAGGACACTACGAAGAGCTCAGACTCTTCGAAATTGAACGCCTAGAGCACGCTGGCGCAGTCGACCTTGGGGTCGTCGGCCAGGGGTCGAATCTCGACCTCGACGCCACGATCCAGCATCTCGCGCACATCGGCTTCCTCGGCCGCGGTCAGGAAGATCTGACGAGAGACCTGACGAGCATCGGGACGCTTCTCGTCCTTAGGCTTGGTGTTGCCCAAGTTGACCGACTTGATCTGCGGGCAGCCCTCAACAAGCTGCTTTGCCTCAGCGATAGTGGCGACGCAGATGATCATCTTGTACTTGTCAGTCACGCCCGAGTTGATAGCTTCGATTGCATGCTCCATATCTTTGATGACGAGCTTGCAGCCGGCAGGCTTGCCCATCTTGAGCGTCGTCTTCCACACCGGGTCGTTAGCGACCTTATCGCCCACGCAGAAGATGCAGTCAGAGCCAAGGCCCTGAACCCAGGAAACTGCGACCTGGCCATGAAGCAAACGATGGTCAACGCGAAGTAGCTGAATCATAATGTGACCCCCCAAAGGTCTTGTGCCGTCTTACGGCGTGTCAGTAGGTGCTGCGGATTAGAACTCTTCTTCCTCGTCGTCATCGACCAAAAGATCGTTGACAAACTTCACGCGCGTATCGTCCGCAGCGACGATAGCGCGAATCGTCTCCTCAACCGGCGCCGACTCGTCAGAGAACAGCAGCTGGATGAGCAGAGGAAGGTTCATGTTGGTAACGAGGTACGTGCGGGGACGCGTCTGGACAATCTTGGTGAACTCGTTGTTGACGCTGCCGCCAAAGAGGTCGGTGCAGACAACGACATCATCGTCAGCAGACATGCCCGCCAGCAGTTTTTGGGCCTCCTCGGCCACGTCCATGCGGCCATCGACGAACATCGAAAGATCGTGGACGTTGTCGCGAGCGCCCGAGAGCAGCTCGACGCTCTCCTTGATGCCGGTGGCGAAGTGCGCATGGCTGGCGATGATGTACTGTCTCATTCTGTGTTCCTCTCAATAGCCCGGCACGTTCCCGCACCCGTTTTCTTTAGTAGTCGAACTGATGATAGTAGCGACGATACTTGAGGTTGTGCTTGGTGACCGTCTCGTAGTAGCGAGCCAGGCGGTCGGTCACGAGCACCGTCAGAATCCACGGAGAGACGATGACGCGGAACTCGTCGTCAAGGCCGGGGATCGCGAACTCGGCGGTGTCGA
>URRJ01000132.1 GCA_900550205.1 uncultured Collinsella sp.
AACTGCGGGAATGGCCTATTCGCTCAATGTGTTCGGCTGAGATCGGAAATCAACCATTGTTGCTTACACGCAAAACAGGCTGTCGAGATAAAACAATGGACCTCGCTCCCAAAGGATACGAGGTCCACTTTCGTTTGCTGAGTTACAACGCTTAGTAGCGAACGAAAATGTAATTGTTGTTCATGCCAGCGGCAACGGAGCTGATGATAACGCCCGTCTTGTAGTCGGAAGCATGGATCATCTGGCCGTTTCCAATGTAGATGCCGGTGTGGTAAGAGTTAACCACGACGTCACCAGGCTGGGGATCGGACACGCGGGTCCAGCCCATGAAGGTGCCCGTGGTTCCCAGGCGGCAATAACGACCGGTGAGGCAGTAGCTCACAAAGCCGGAGCAGTCAAAGCTGTTCGGTCCAATGCCGCCCCAAGAATAAGCATAACCGAGCTTGCTGTAGGCGCGCGAAACAACGGTACCACCGTCAACGGACTGGCTCGGTGCGGAAGGCGTCGGAGCCGGAGCGGGCGTCGAAGGCTGCGGCGTGGGAGCGGGAGTGGGCGTCGAAGGCTGCGGCGTGGGAGCAGGAGTGGGCGCGGGGGTGTTCTCGGTCGTACCGGCGGTGTCGTTGTTCACCGTGGCCTTTTCGGCGGTGCTGGCATTTATGCCAGCCTGCAGTGCGGCGTTGGCCTCGGCCTCGGCCGCAAGTTCGGCCTGCAGCTGTGAATCCAAGGAGTTCACGACACTCTGAGCCTCAGCCTGCTGGGCATTGAGCTCGTCGACCTTCTTTTGCGTCGCGGCGACGTTCTTCTCCTGCTCGGCCTGCTTGTCGGTGAGCTGCTGCTTAAGGTCCTTGACCTCCTGAATGGTCTGGGCCTGCTTGTCAGAAACCTTGCCGTAGTAGAACAAACGGTTGAGCATGTCGCCCAGATCGTCGACGCCCGTCAGAACCTGAAGGAGACTCAGACCGCCGGTCTTGTACTCACCGGCAACATAGCTCGAAAGCTTTGCCTGGCCTTCGGCAATCTCTTGCTGCTTTTGCGTGATCTCGCCTGCAGTCTGATCAAGCTCCTGCGTCTGTGCGGAGAGTTCTTCATGAATTTGTTGGGTTTGGGTGCCAATCTGCTCGAGCTTGGCACGGGCAGCGGCAAGGTCGGATGCGGTATCGGCGTAGGCCGGAGCCGAGAGGCCCAGGCCCAAAACACAAGCGAGGGTTGCCGTAGCAGCGCAGCGTGCCATGTTTCTGTGCGTGTTTGCTGTGCGCATGAAGCTTCCTTTCCAATACTAGGGGTAACGGCTAGTCCACCGTCACCAGGCTAAAGAGCTCAACATCGTCATCAGACGACGTGAGCTTCTTGCGCGGGTTGAGAAACGCAAGCTCAAGGATACAACCGTAGCCAACGAGCTTTGCGCCCATATCTCGCACCAGTTTACCTGTTGCCTCGACAGTTCCGCCCGTCGCGACCAAGTCGTCCAGAATCAACACGGTATCTTTAGAGCTGATAGCGTCGGCGTGGATCTCGATGGAATCCGTTCCGTACTCGAGTTCGTAGCTTTCGCTCACCGTTTTGCGCGGGAGTTTGCCCGGCTTACGTGCGGGAACAAAGCCGGCGCCCAGGGCGACGGCCACGGGCACGCCCACCATAAAGCCACGAGCCTCGGGGCCGACGACCTTGGTGATTCCCATGCCGGCAAAATGCTCGGCGAGCGCATCGACCATGGCCTTCAGCGCCTCGGGATTGCCAACGAGCGGCGTGATGTCCTTAAATACAACTCCGGGTTCGGGATAGTCGGGGATGTCGACGATATGAGATTCGAAGTCGTACATTGCGTGACCTTTCATGGATTGCCGGGTTGGTGACGGCAGTTATTTACCCGCGGTGGTGGATCCAGAATGCGAAGGCATAACAACCTTAAGCGGCTGCACGATCGAATCCTCGCGTACAGCGACCGCAGAGGTGCCGGCTTCTTCGCTTTTGGCCTTCGTTGACTCGGAGCGTGCTATCTCCTCGTCGAGCGCATCGATATCGGCGTCCTCGACCACGGCGTTGAGCGACTCGAAGACACGGTTCTTGAGCAGTGCGGTGTGGACGCCCTCCGTGAGGTCGTGCAGCTTCTTAAACGCGCGCTCGAGCTTGGCGTCGCGCTCGTCATCGGAGGTATCCATGCCGAGCATGCTCACGAGCACCTGCTCGAACATCGAGGACTCACGGTTGGCCGACGACACATACTGACGCAGGTTGCGCGGCTCGATGTGGAAACGCGACAGCTCCGAGCAGTAACGGATAATCGGGAAATCGCGACCATCGACAAGTTCGCGGTTCTGCGGGCTCTTGATGATGCGAATGAGATCGTTTTCGGCCAAAGAACGGATAAACGAGATATCGACGCCCAGCATGTCGGGAATCGTCTCGATGGGGTGCAGTTTTTGCTTGGTCTCTTTGGGTTCCGTCCTGAGCGGAACATCGGACAGCAAGCCAACCTCGTAGGCGAGCGTGGACAAGTCGGTGGCATTTTCCAGGCGCTGTTTGATGACGTTGAGCGGCATGTAGCGGGTCTTCTGCAGATGCAGGATGACCTCCAGACGATCAACATCCTCCTTAGAGTACTGACGGTAACCCTTAGGCGTACGATGAGGGGTAATGAGCCCCTCATCTTCTAAAAATCTGATTTTTGAGTTCGAAAGATCGGGGTATGCGCCTCGAAGTAGGTTGACGACTTGGCCGATACTCAGATAGTTGCGTTCGGCCATTACCTACTCACCGGTTTCGATGCGCTCCGGTGTGCTCTCGTGGTAGATGAGCGTGAACGTACCGATCTGAACGGAAGAACCGTCGTGCAGCGGGGCGGCATTGACGATGGCGCCGTCGACCCAGGTGCCGTTGAGCGAGCCGAGATCCTCGATACGAGCGCCCAGCCCCTCGCGAATAATGCGTGCATGGCTGCGCGATACCGTCATGTCGTTGAGGAAGACTCCATTTGCCGGGTCGCGGCCAATCGTGGTGCAGTCATCCTCGAGCTCAAAGGCGGCACCGGTCTGCGGACCCTTGACGATGGATAGAACGGGTGCGGTGATGCGCACGTTGGCCATAAGATCGGGAACGGTGACATCGCTCGAAGGAACGCGGAAAACGCAGGTAGCGTCCGCGGTCTTATCGTTCTGAGGCATATTGTTAACCATGTTGTCCATGACAACCCCTAACTTAACGCGGACATGCCGCAAAGAATGAACCGTACGTAATCATACCCCAATGAATCAGTCTTCGATTTCGGGGTTGAGAAAGTCGACGTCCTCGTCCTCTGGATGCGCGATGGCCTGTTTAATGGCCATTCCGCCCTTAACAGAATAAATGACGGCGGTGAGCATGGAGAAGATCACGCCTCCGTAGACAAAGAAGATGCCGAGCGGCACCGAACTCCCGTTAAGACCCGGAAACGCCGTAAACGTGGAGGGCAGCAGGTTCCAGCCATCGACGACGGGGATGCCCAACAACATGAATGAAAAGCCGGTCATGAGCAACGCTGTGGCGATTTTGCCGGGAAAGACGACGTCGATGGGGCGAGGGTGGTAATGGCGCACGATGAGCGAGCCGATACCCAGATAGATATCGCGACCGATGATGAGTACGCAGACCCAGATGGGCAACTCGCCGCGTACCACCAGACCCAGAACGCCCGTAAACAAGAGCGCGCGGTCGCAGATGGGGTCCATGACTTTGCCGAGCCACGAAACCGTCTTGGTCATGCGGGCGATCTGTCCGTCCATCCAGTCGGTGGAGGCGGCGATGGCATAGATCACGATGGCGACGACGCGGTTGTTGTCCGTCACAAACAGGTATAAAAAGACGAGCGTGAGGACCAGGCGCGTAAAGGTAATGAAATTGGAGATCGTAAAGATCTTATTCGACGGGTAATCGGAAGTGCCGATAAGCTCCTTTTTGATCTTCTTTTTGATGCCCACAGGACTCCCCCGCTGGTAAACGACAAAACTTTCGATACTATACCCGTTCCGGCGATGTCTATCCAGCGCAAGCATAGAGAGTCCAGACATGTGGAGGGTGTTGTGGACGGCGCCGGGCCTCGCGTTTGTGTACATCAGCCTCCAAACATGTCGAAGATTGTCATGTTTGGAGGCTGATGTACAGGTTTTTGTTGCGCGGACGTATCGAGCGGGACAGTCGTTGATTCTTCGTTGCTTTAAGCAAATTCACCATGATGATTAAAAACAAAAAAGGTCAGGCACTAGGTGCCTGACTTGCAAACTTAGGGCTGGCTCCAAAAGAGCCCAACGGCCGTTACGGCTTCGTTAGAAACGCGCCCCACCATGGATGGTGAACCCGAAAGGCAAGGCGCGCGGGCACGGCGACTCGGCCCGCGCGCCCGGAAGAGAAAGGATAAACCCATGGGTTACATGCTCGAGACGCGCGGGCTCACCAAGCGCTTCGGCCGCGGCGACCAGGCGCAGGACGCCGTGGCCGACGTGAGCCTTCATATCCGCGAGGGCGAGGTGTACGGGCTGCTCGGCCCCAACGGCGCCGGCA
>URRJ01000133.1 GCA_900550205.1 uncultured Collinsella sp.
GACGGTTGACAAAACTATAGGAACACCCAACGGCTAGTCTTAGGCGAGGGGTGTGGGTTGCCATTCGCCGGTGGGGTGGGGGATATCGAAGGCCCGGTAGCCGCAGTCGTAGGCGTGGGCCTGAGCCTCGCGGATGTTCCAGCAGATGTCGCAGGCGCGGTGTGCGTCCGAGCCAAAAGTGATCGGCACCTCGGCGTGGGCAAAGCAGCGCAAAAGGCCGGTCGTGGGGTAGTAATCGTCGAGCCCCTTGCGCGGTGCGGCTGTCGAGACCTCAACGCGGCGGCCCGTGTCGTGGGCGCACTCGGCCATCTGCTGCCAGAACGGCGCGGGGTCAAAGTCGGGCGCAAAGCCTTCCTTCGAAAAGCGCATGACCAGGTCGGGGTGGGCCATCACATCAAAGTTGAGTGAGCTTTCGCAAGCACGGCACCAGTCGTCGACATAGCGCTCCCACACGCCGAGCACGCCAAGGTTTTCCCAAACGTGCAGGTTGGTGTCGTCGTCGATCCAACCGCAGCGCGAATCGGGCGTATCGGGACGAGCGACGTTTTCCGTTCCCGCCGTGCCCGCGGCGCCGGCCATGATATCGCCTGGGTTGCCAATCCAATGCACGCTGCCCAAGCGCACTATGGCAGCCGCGGACCAGCGCTCAACCAAAGGCTCGCAACCTTCGTACCAGTCGCATTCAAAGCCATAGACAAGCTCGAGCTCCGGCGCGATCTGCGCGGCGAGCTTGCGGGCGTCCTCAAATGCCAGGCGATGTGCCGTCAGGTCGCCCTCGACAACTTGCACTTCGCAGTTGGCGTCCATGCTGGCGGGCAGGGTGAGATGGTCGGTCGAGACCATAGCGCGGCAGCCGGCCGCAGCAGCGGCGCGAACGTTGTCCTCAAACGAGGCATGGCCATCCGAAAACGAAGTGTGGGTGTGGCAATCGACCAGCGGGCAGGTGGGCATGGCGACTCCTTTGCATTTGGCGAATCCGCTCCATTGTAATGGCGCAGCTCTCAACACGCCGCGCACGCCGGAGCTCGAAATCGATTGGAAAGGCTGCGCGGCGCCGGTGCGGCCTCGCTTGCTCTCAAAATATGTACATCAGCCTCCAAAAGCTGCAAAAAATGACATGTTTGGAGGCTGATGTACATGTTTGGATAGGGGCGAGGGCGGCGACGGACGAAAGTCACGCCTGTGCCACGTTCGATGTGCTAGCGTTTGAGTGAACAAAACGAGTCCGTGCGGAAAGGATCCAGACCGTATGCAATGCGATAGCACATTCCCGCTGTCTCGCGAGACCGATGCGCCCGTAACTATCGTCAAGCTGGAGTGCGACATCGATGACGCGTCGCCCGAGGTGCTCGCCTACGCCGCCGACCGCCTGCGCGAGGCCGGCGCCCGCGAGGTGCACTGGCTGCCCCTTTACTGCAAAAAGGGCCGCCCCGGATGGCAGTTGCAGGTGATCTGCTCGCACGAGGATATCGAGCGCTTGCAGACGATTATCTTTTTGGAGACCACGACCAACGCCGTTCGTCGCCAGGTGATGGAACGCGTTTGCCTGCCGCGCCGATTCGAGCAGGTGGTGACGCCTTGGGGTGAGGTATCCGTTAAGGTGGCGACCCTGCCTGACGGCAGCGAGCGCGCGGCTCCCGAGTACGAGAATTGCGCCCGTCTTGCTCGCGAACATGACGTGCCGCTCCAACGCGTGATGCAGGCGGCTCAGAGCGCGGCGCTGCGATTCGAGTAACACGGTAGATGGGCTCCATATCCGCCAGATCCCGTATTCAGCCCCTAGCAACCCCACTCCGAAAGGACTCCCCATGAAATACCTCATCGCCTCCGACATCCATGGCTCGGCATACTGGGCCGAGCGCCTCTGCACCGCCATCGAATCCGAGCAGCCCGACCGCATTGTGCTGCTGGGCGACCTGCTCTACCACGGCCCGCGCAACGACCTGCCGCGCGACTACGCCCCCAAGCGTGTGATTCCGCTGCTCAACGCCCTGGCCGACCGCATTATCGCGGTGCGCGGCAACTGCGACGCCGAGGTCGACCAGATGGTCCTCGACTTCCCCGTCATGGCCGACTACGCCACGCTGTTTGACGAGACCGGCCGTGAACTGTTCCTGACGCACGGCCACGTCTTTGGCGCTGGCATGCATAACAGCGTCGACCACGCACCCGCGCTGCCCGAGGGTTCCGCGCTCGTCTACGGTCACACGCACGTCAAGGTTAACGAGGAAAGCGTCGCGCACCCGGGCCTGTGGCTCTTCAACCCCGGCAGCGTGAGCATTCCCAAGGACGGCACGCACAGCTACGGCGTCTACGAGAACGGCGCGTTCCGCCACGTGGTCATGGAGGAGGACTAACCATGGCCGAGCATATGGCTCAGCAAAATGCCGAGGGTTCGCGCGACCTGTCCACGCTGGTAGACGCGTCGGCCGAGCTGCAGCATCTGGTGCAGACCATCTGGCGTCTGCGTCAGCCCGATGGCTGCCCGTGGGATCGCGAACAGACGCATCAGAGCATCGGCAAGAACATGATCGAGGAAGCCTACGAGGCGCTCGATTGCATTGAGGCGGACGACGTGGCGCATCTGCGCGAGGAGCTCGGCGACGTGCTCATGCAGGTCGTACTGCATGCGCAGATTGCGGCGGACGCCGGTGAGTTTACGCTGGCCGATGTGGCGCGCGATATCGACGCCAAGCTCATCCGTCGTCACCCGCACGTGTTTGGCGATGTGGATGCCGATAACTCTGACGAGGTGCTCAAGATTTGGGACGAGGTCAAGCTTGCCGAGAAGGCCGCCAAGGACAAGGCCGTGGCGGCAGGCGAGGCCGCGCCCGAGGGCCTGCTCGACGGCGTGCCCACGCACCTGCCGGCGCTGATGCAGGCGCAGAAGGTGTCGCGCAAGGCGACTGCCGTAGGCTTTGAGTGGGAGACGGTCCAGGACGTGTGGGACGAGGTAGCTGAGGAGCGTGCCGAGTTTGAGGCCGAGGCTCCCGGAACGCCCGAGCGCGAAATGGAGTTTGGTGATCTGCTCTTTGCCCTGGTCAACGTCGCGCGCAAGGAGGGCATCGACGCCGAGAGCGCCCTGCGCGCGAGCACGGCCAAGTTTCGCCGTCGCTGGGCTGCGATGGAGCAGATGGCGGCCGATGCCCACGTAGATCTTGCCGAGCTTTCGACCCATGGCCTCAACGACCTGTGGGACGCAGCAAAGGCAGGGGAGTAATACCGCGGGAGCGACGGGACAGACTTGTCCCATCGCTCCCATTATTTTTAAAAAAGATTGTATCGCTTGGCTAACTTAGGGCATAATGCAAAAAGTGCGACAAGGCTAACTTATGAACCTTCGCGCCGCTGCAGCGTGTAAGCCGCGTCGCCAAGCATTCAACCCGTTTCCAAGTGAGAGGGAGACAACATGAGCGATATTTTGGATGTCTACGGTCGCGAGGTGCTCGACAGCCGCGGCAACCCCACCGTCGAAGTCGAGGTCGTGCTCGAGGACGGCAGCTTCGGCCGCGCGATGGTGCCTTCGGGCGCTTCGACCGGCGCCTTTGAGGCATGTGAGCTGCGCGACGGCGACAAGGGCCGCTATCTGGGCAAAGGTGTCTCGCAGGCCGTCGAGCACGTCAACAACGAGTGTGCCGATGCCGTCGTGGGCCACGACGCCTTCGATCAGCGCGCCGTCGATGCCGCGCTAATCGCCGCCGACGGTACGCCCAACAAAACCAAGCTCGGCGCCAACGCCATTCTGGGCGTGTCGCTGGCCGTTGCCCGCGCCGCAGCCGAGTCGGCGGGCCTGTCGCTGTACCAGTACCTGGGCGGCGTCAACGCTCACCTGCTGCCCACGCCCATGATGAACATCCTCAACGGCGGCGTGCATGCCGACAACAACGTCGACTTCCAGGAGTTCATGATCATGCCTGTGGGCGCCTGCTGCTTCCGCGAGGCCCTGCGCATGTGCGCCGAGGTGTTCCACACCCTGAAGAACGTCCTGAAGGAGAACGGCACCCCCGCCGCCGGCGTGGGCGACGAGGGCGGCTACGCCCCCAATCTGAAGAAGGATGAGGACGCCCTGAAGGTCATTGTCCAGGCCATCGAGGCCGCGGGCTACAAGCCCGGCGAGGACTTCAAGATCGCCATCGACGCCGCCTCCTCCGAGTGGTGGGACGAGGAGCAGAAGTGCTATGTCCAGCCCAAGTCCGGCAAGAAGCTGACCCAGCAGCAGCTGGTGAACATGTGGAAGAAGTTTGCCGACAACTATCCCATCATCTCCCTGGAGGACGGCATGGCCGAGACCGACTGGGAGGGCTGGGCCATGCTGACCAAGGCCATCGGCGATCGGGTCCAGCTGGTGGGCGACGACCTGTTCGTCACCAACGTGGAGCGTCTGGCCACCGGCATTGAGAAGCAGGTGGGCAACGCCATCCTTATCAAGGTCAACCAGATCGGCACCCTGACCGAGACCCTGGACGCCATCGAGACCGCCAAG
>URRJ01000134.1 GCA_900550205.1 uncultured Collinsella sp.
CAAAAGAGAGCCGAGCGGGCGCCCACGACCACGCGCGCGGCACCGCTGGCGACCAAATCCCACTGGTCCAGACGTTCGCCGGCAGAAAGACGCGAATGGAACACAGCGACCGTCTCGCCAAAGCGCGAGCGGAAGCGGCCGACGGTCTGGGCCGTCAGCGAGATCTCGGGCACGAGCACGCAGGCCGAACGTCCGGCCGCCAGCACGCGCTCAATCGCCGAGAGGTAAACCTCGGTTTTGCCGGAACCGGTAACGCCATCGACCAGCACAACATCGCCGTGAGCGTCCAAGCGTGCGCGCTCAATCTGCGCGAGGGCCTGTCGTTGACCGTTGGTAAGTGCCACCGGGGCCTTGCCGCTCGCCGAGGACAGCGTGGTCTGCTCGCCGCAGCCACGCCAAGCGCGGCGCTCTTCCACCACCACGACGCCGCGTTTTTCGAGCGCCTTGATGGTCGCCGACATGCTGTTGTAGAGCAGGTTGAGGTCGCGCGTCGTGACAGGTCCGCACTGGAGCGCCTCGATGAGCTGACGCTGACGGACCGCGGTCTTGGGCGGCGTGTAGTCAAAACCCTCGGGCGTGAGCATGACCCAGCGGTTTTGAATGGGTTTGACGGCGGGGCGCTCAACGGTCCACACGCCGTCCTCGCCCTTGACCACGCGCGGGCTTCCACCCGGGGGTAAGAACAGGCGCAGGCACTCGGAAAGCGTTGCGACGTACTCGCGGCTCATCCAGCGCGCAATGCGGGCGACCTCGGCGGTAAAGAGCGGCTTGCTGAGGATGGCCTCGATAGGCTTGATGCGCACGGGGTCGAGGGCGTCGTTGCCTTGCAGGTCGCCCAGCTCGGGCGCGATGTCGACGATGTAGCCCGCGGCCGCACGGTTGCCAAAATGGACTAGGACGGTGGAGCCGATCTGGGCGTCGTTGGCGAGTGACTGCGGAATGCTGTAGGCAAACGGCTCGGACAGCGCACGGGTCGGGATGTCAAGGACTACGCTCGCATAGGCGGCGACGGGTTCGGGTGCGGGCTCGGGCTGCGCTGGGGCGGCGGAAGGGACTGCGGACTTCGGAGCTTCCTCCGGTTCCGGTGAACCAAACAGCGAAAGTTGCTCGGCCATGGCACCAGCACCTCCTATCCCATGCGTCTACAGAAACAAGAGCCCCGTTCGGGGTGAACGGGGCTCGGATACATACGTTTGCGCAGCGATTACAGCGCCATCGTGCGGGCGCGGTCGATACGCGCCAGGCAGTCGTCGCGGCCGACGAGCGCCATGGTCTCGCCCAGCGGAGGGCTCACCATGTTGCCGCAAACGGCGACGCGCACGGCCTGGAACACCACGCGCTTCTTGAGGTCCATCTGCTCGGGCAGCGGCTCAAGCGCAGCGTCGATGTTCGCGGCTGTCCACTCGGTAACGCCCTCGAGCGCAACCTTGGCGGCGTCCAGAATGGCACCCATGCCTTCCTTGGCCAGGCCCTTGTTGACGGATTTCTCGTCATATTCGAGCGTCTCGGCCGTGGCAAAGATGGGGGCGGCGACGGTCACGGCGTCGGCCGGCATCTTGGTGCGCGGCTTGACGATGGCAGCGAGTGCATCGATCCAGTCCTCGCCGTACTCGACGTTACCCTCGATGAGGCCCGCCTCGTGCAGTTCGGGGACCATGATCTCGTCGGCAAACTGCGCGTCGGACATGCCGTTGATGTACTCGGCATTGACCCAGTCGAGCTTCTTGGGGTCGAAGGTCGCGGGGTTCTTGGAGATGCGGTCGAGCGAGAACTTGCTGGCCAGGACGTCGCGCGGGATAATCGTGGTCTCGCCGTCGAGCGACCAGCCGAGCAGCGCCAGATAGTTGACGAAGGCATCGGACAGGTAACCGGCGTCGCGATACTCCTCCACCGAGGTGGCGCCGTGGCGCTTGGAGAGCTTTTTGCCGTCGGCACCCAGAATCATGGAGATGTGGGCGAACGTGGGCACGGGCGCGCCGAGGGCCTCGTAGACCATGACCTGGCGCGGGGTGTTGGACAGGTGATCGTCGCCGCGGATGACGTGGGTGATCTTCATCATGGCGTCGTCGACGACGGTCGCGAAGTTGTACGTGGGCGTGCCGTCGGAGCGGAAGATGACAAAGTCGTCGAGCTCCTTGGCATCGAAGGTCACCTCGCCGTGGACGGCGTCGTGGATGACGACGTCACCGCGGTCCTCGGGCACCTTGATGCGCAAGACGTAGGACTCGCCGGCCTCAATGCGGCGACGGGCCTCCTCGGGATCAAGATCGCGGCAACGACGCTGATAGCCCTGGAAGGGGTCCTTGCGCTCTTGCGCGGCCTTACGGTCGGCGTCGAGCTGCTCCTTGGTGCAGAAGCAGGGATAGGCCTTGCCCTCGTCCCAAAGCTTCTGGGCGGCCTGCTTATACAGGTCCAGGCGCTCGGTCTGGGCGTAGGGGCCATAGTCGCCGCCCACCTCGGGACCCTCGTCCCAGTCCAGGCCCAGCCAACGCATGGCGCGCAGAATGATCTGCGTGTTCTCGTCGGTGGAGCGGGTGGGGTCGGTGTCGTCGATGCGCAGGATGAACGTGCCGCCGTTTGAGCGGGCGAAAGCCCAGTTATAGATAGCGGTGCGGGCGCCGCCGATGTGCAGCTTGCCCGTCGGTGAGGGTGCAAAGCGGACGCGAACGTCTGATGCCATGGATATCTCCTCGATTGCAGGATGGTTGTCTAACCGCACCAGTATAAAGCAACAATGCAGCCTCCGCACAAAGGGCACCGACCCACTCATTGGGGACAGACTTAAATGACCAGTCGTTGGAAACGTTCTTAGATTAAGGCTGGTCATTTAAGTCTGTCCCCAATGAGTACCCAATGAGTAGGTGCGGAAAGGGTGTGAATGTTGGATTTACGCGCTATGATGTGCCCTTGCATACAGAGCCCGGCGGAATGGTAACGGTCGCCGGGACACGTTATTCGAAAGGACAATCATGTCAGAAGAGCTTCGTTCCATTCCGCCCCAACACGGATCGTTTGTGTTTACGTCGGAATCGGTGACCGAGGGTCATCCCGATAAGATCGCCGACCAGATCAGCGACGCCGTCCTCGACGCAATCCTCGCCAAAGAAATAGAGCTCCAGGAGCAGGGCTATATTGCGCCCAACGGCGTGCCCGCCAACGTGGAGAACGTCCGCTGCGCCTGCGAGACCCTCGTGACCACCGGCACCGTCATCGTTGCCGGCGAGATCCGCACCCAGGCCTACGTCGACGTGCAGGAAATCGCCCGCGGCGTCATCCGCCGCATCGGCTACAACCGCGCCAAGTTCGGTTTTGATTGCGACACCTGCGGCGTCATGAGCCTTATCCACGAACAGTCACCCGACATCGCCCAGGGCGTCGACGAGTCGTTTGAGACCCAGACCGGCGCCACCACCGACCCGATCGACCTGATCGGCGCCGGCGACCAGGGCATGATGTTTGGCTACGCCTCCAACGAGACCAAGACCCTCATGCCCATGCCGCACTACCTTGCCAGCCGCCTGGCCGAGCGCCTGGCAGCCGTGCGCCACGACGGCACCCTCGCCTACCTGCGCCCTGACGGCAAGACCCAGGTCACCGTGCGCTACGAAGATGGCAAGCCCGTCGAGGTCACGACCATTGTCATCTCCACGCAGCATGCTGCCGAGATCGAGGACATGGGCAAGATCAAGGCCGATCTGATCGAGCACGTCATTACGCCGGTTATGGCTGCCGAGAACATGCCGTGGGACAACGCCGACATCTACGTGAACCCCACCGGACGCTTTGTCGTGGGCGGCCCCATGGGCGACACGGGCTGCCGACGCCGGCCTGACCGGCCGCAAGATCATCGTCGACACCTACGGCGGCTACGGCCGTCACGGTGGTGGCGCCTTTAGCGGCAAGGACTGCACCAAGGTCGACCGCTCTGCCGCGTATGCCGCGCGCTGGGTCGCCAAAAACGTGGTCGCCGCCGGCCTGGCCGATCGCTGCGAAGTCGAGCTGGCCTACGCCATCGGCGTGTCCAAGCCGCTGTCGATCATGATCGACACCTTTGGCACCGCCAAGGTCGCCGAGGACAATATCGTTGAAGCCGTAGAGAAGACCTTCGACCTGCGCCCGGGCGCCATCATCCGCGACCTGGACCTGCGTCGCCCCATCTACGAAAAGACGGCAGCCTACGGCCACTTCGGCCGCGAGGACGCCGACTTCACCTGGGAAAAGACCGACCGCGTAGAAGAACTCAAAGCAGCCTGCGGTCTGTAATTAGGAACCGCCAAGGTCACAACGCGCACACGCTTTCAAAAGAAGTACCGCCCCAAACGGTACTTCTTTTTTATTAAACCGGTAGTGAAGATGTTTCGATATGAGCCTACGCTGCGTCGCCAGCTAATGAATTTTGCAGCACGCGCACTTCTACCATGTATCCTTAGTCCCGAGGGGCGGGGCATAAGGTCGATCGCGAGTTCCGCAC
>URRJ01000135.1 GCA_900550205.1 uncultured Collinsella sp.
CGCCTGGAAGAGATGCTCCCCGCCGCGCCCATGCTGGACAAGGTCGGCTATTACTCCCTGGAAGCCTGGGGCGGCGCGACGTTTGACACCTGCCTGCGCTTCCTCAACGAGGACCCCTGGGAGCGCCTGCGCGCCCTGCGCAAGGAGATCTCGACCGAGCTGGAGATGGCGCCGTACATGGTCTTCTCCGATAAGGCCCTGCGCGGCCTGTGCCGTCTGCGCCCTCAAACGCGCGAGGAGCTTATCCAGGTCAACGGCATCGGCGAGAAAAAGGCCGACGCCTTTGGCGAGCAGTTTATGGCGGCGATTGAAGAGTTTGAATCCGAGCATGCGCGGGATGGAGCGTAACGATGGTAGCCGACGATAAAACCGGCCGCGCTGGCGTGTCCGCCGTGCCGCTGTACCAGCAGGTCATGGACGACCTAAAGGGCGAGATCGCACGTGGCGTGTACGCGGCCGGCTCGCGCATTCCTTCCGAGATGGAGCTCGCGAAGTCTTACGGCGTGGGACGCATCACCGTGCGCCGCGCCATCGAGGAGCTATCGCGCGCGGGATATCTCAATCGCCAGCAGGGGAGGGGCACCTTTGTATGCGCTCCCAAGCTCAAGCGCAAGATTCGCCAGAAGGGCGACGTCCAGAGCTTCACCGAGGGTTGTGCTGCCAACGACATGGTGCCGGGTGCGCGCCTGGTGTCGCGCACGGTGGTTGCGGCGACGCGCGAGGACGCGGCGTTTTTTGGCGTGGAGCCCGGCTGCGAGCTCATCGTGGTCGAGCGCGTGCGCACGGCCGATGGTGTGCCTGTCATGCTCGAGAACAACGCCTTTGTGCTTGCCGACCACCCGTATCTGCAAACGATGCGCGACGAGGACCTCACCGATAACTCAATCTTTGCGCTTGTTGCCGAGCACTCGGGCCGCGCGCCGCTCAAGTCCGACCCCTGCACCGTGGAGATTGCGCTTGCCGATGCTCAGGTGGCCCCGTTGTTGGAGGTGCCGGTCGGCGAGCCGCTCTTTTATATGGAGGCATACTTTACCGATGAGGACGAGCGGCCCCTGCTGCTCGGTCGTCAAAAGATCGTGGGCTCGCGCTACGTGTTCGACATTTAACGTCCACAGATAGAACAACATAGAACAAATTTGCCGCAATGGCTTCCACCGTGGCTGCTTGCGTGGTATATATAGAACAACATAGAACGACAGCAGGTACGAGCAGCCGTCGCCAAAAGCCGCCACACAAGGAGGAGCATCAGCATGAACGCACATGATCTGGTTCAGGAAATTATCGAGCGCAAGGGCAAGGTCGAGAACGTCTTTTGGATTGCCTGCGGCGGTTCGATGATCGACCTCATGCCGGCTAACGAACTGCTCAAGCGCGAGGCCACCACGTTTACCTCGACGGTCTACACGGCGCGCGAGTTTTGTCTGATGGCCCCCAAGAGTCTTGGCGAGAAGTCACTCGTCATCGCCTGCAGCCACAGCGGCAACACGCAAGAGGTCGTCGACGGCTGCGAGATGGCGTTGGCTGCCGGCGCCGAGGTCATTGCCCTTACCGACTGCGAGGGCTCAAAGATCGACAACGGCAAGTGGACTACCTGGGTCTATCCCTGGGGCGAGGGCGTGCCGCAGGCCGAGGTGCCGCAGGGCATCGGCGCTCTGATCGCCGCTGAACTGCTCGACCAGCAGGAGGGCTACGAGGCGCTCACTGACATGTACGCCGGCCTTAAGCAGATGGACGCGCTGCTGCCCGCCGCACGCGAGAAGGTCAACGCCGAGCTGGGCGCCCGCTTTGCCGAGCTCTGCCAGCAGCACGAGTTCTTCTACATCCTGGGCTCCGGCCCCAACTTTAGCCAGACCTACGCCATGGCAATCTGCTCGCTCATGGAGATGCAATGGCAGCACTGCTGCTACATCCACTCCGGCGAGTATTTCCACGGCCCGTTTGAGGCCACTGAGCCCGGCGTGTTCTACTTTGTGCAGCTCGGATCGGGCGAGTGCCGCCCCATGGAGGAGCGCGCGCTGGCGTTCCTCAACACGCACACCGACACGATCATGGTGCTCGACGCGCTCGAGTACGGTGTGGGCGAGGTGCCCGCCAGCGTACGTTCGTACCTGGAGCCGATCTTCTTCTACAACATGAGCTGCGAACTGCGCGCCGCACGCGGCAAGGTGTTCGACCACAGCCCCGAGGTTCGTCGCTACATGGGCATCGAGCAGTACTAAGTAGCAGGGAAAGTGATTTTCACGACGGGGCCCTTGCCAAGCGTGGGCCCCGTTTGCGTTGCGGCGCCCTTTCCTGTTTGTTGGAAAACGAAGTCTAATACTTTTCCGCGAAGTGAACGACCTGTTTTGGACCCCCGAAGCATCGACATTTTTTGGTGCCAAAACCGCAGGAAAATCTTAGTGAAACCGCAGGAAATGGTCCCCATAAAGTGTCGATGCTTCGGGGGTCCAATTTTGCTCGTTCACTTCGCGGAAAAGTATTCAACTTCGATTCGCAAGGGCACTGCGTGAGTCAAAAATGCGGGCCGCGCCGGTGGTATTCCGGCACGGCCCGCTTGGTGTCGCGCTTAGATTCGCGAGATTGCGGCGATTGACGGCCTACTTGCCGACAACGCTTTCGGCGTCCCACCAGTCGAGCTGGGCGATGTTGTCGCGGATGTGCTGGCAGCTCTTGTGGAAGCCCTCGAGCTCATACTCGGAAAGGTCGAGCGTGTAGACCTCCTCGACGCCCTCGGCACCGATCACGCACGGCAGGGAGGTGAAGATGCCCTCCTCGCCATACTGGCCGGTCATAAGCGTAGAGGCCGAGAGCACGGCGTGCTCGTTGTGCAGAATGGCAGCGCAGACGCGCGCGGCGGAGTTGGCGACGGCGTACTCGGTGCACTGCTTGCCCTGGTAGGTTACGTAGCCGCCCTTGCGCGCGAGCTCCTCGATCTCCATGTGGTCGAAAGCGTACTTGTCGGGGTTCTCGGCCTGAAGCTCGTTGAGGCTCTTACCGGCGATGGTCGCAGCCTTAAAGGCGGCCAGCTGGCTAAAGCCGTGCTCGCCGATCATGTAGGCGTCGATGGACTTGGGGCTCACGCCGACCTTCTTGGAGATCTCGGTGCGCAGGCGGGCGGAGTCCAGGCCGCAGCCGATGATCTTCTTGGGATCGTAGCCGGTCAGGTGCCACAGCTCGGTGCACACGACGTCGCAGGGGTTGGAGATGCTTACGAAGATGCCATCGAAGCCGGCGTCGACGATGCGCTTGGCAAAGGTGCGGGCGGCGTCGGTGGTAAAGAACAGCTCACCGTCGCGGTTGCCGGCGGCCAGCGCGACCTTGCCGGCGGCGTTGACGATGACGTCGCAGCAGGCCAGCTCCTCGTAGTGGTCGTAGCAGTTGACGATCTTGGCGTTGTACGGGACAAACGAAAGGGAGTCACGCAGGTCCTGGACCTCGGACGTCACCTTGGCCTCGTTGATATCGCACAGGTACAGCTCATCAGCAATGCCTTGCATAAGCAGGCTGTTGGCGACATGTGCTCCTACGTGGCCCTGGCCGACCACACCGATCTTACGCGTCTGGTACATATATGTATCCTTTCGGCCGAGTTTTTCGCGTCGAACCATTGTAGCGTCCTGCCGCCACTTTGCTAGGCTAAAGCGCCGTAGATTTTTGGGACATGCCTTAATTTCTACTTTTGGAGTGATTTGGGCCGCTGACGGCATCGCTGGGCGATGTGCTCGCGCGGATGGGGCCGCTCGTTGTACCATAGCTGCAACTGACTCATAAGGAGCATCTATGCCCATTCGCATTCCCGACGCCCTCCCTGCCGCCGCGCAGCTCGAGAGCGAGAACATCTTTGTCATGACCGAGTACCGCGCGCTACATCAGGACATCCGTCCGCTGCGCGTGCTCATCCTCAACCTCATGCCCACCAAGATCGCCACCGAGACGCAGATCATGCGCAAACTCTCCAACACGCCGCTGCAGGTGGAGGTGGACCTGCTGCGCACCAAAACGCACGAGGCCACGCACGTGAGTGCCGGCCACCTGGAGACGTTCTATCGCACGTTCGACGACATCCGCGACATCCACTACGACGGCTTGATCATCACGGGCGCGCCGGTGGAGCAGATGCCGTTCGAGGAGGTCGACTACTGGCCCGAGCTCTGCCAGATCATGGACTGGTCCACCACGCACGTGCACTCTACGCTGCACATTTGTTGGGGCGCGCAGGCGGGGCTCTACCATCATTACGGTATCCAGAAGTATGACCTGCCGGCAAAGGCGAGCGGCGTGTTCGAGCATTATCTGGTGAAGCCGCAAAGCCCGCTGGTCCGCGGCTTCGACGACCGCTTCTATGCCGTGCATTCGCGCAACACCGATGTGCGCCGCGAGGACGTGGAGGCCGAGCCGCAGCTTGAGGTCGTGGCCGTGTCCGACGAGGGGGGCCTGTATATCGT
>URRJ01000136.1 GCA_900550205.1 uncultured Collinsella sp.
TGACCGGCGTGTCGTACCCTCTAGGCAGGCGGCGAATAAATGAATCCGCGCAGGCTGCCTCGGCAGCGGCGCGCACCTCCTCGTCGGTCGCGTCGAGCTTGCCAAAGCGGATGTTCTGCGCAATGGTGCCGCTAAACAGGTGCGTATCCTGTAGCACGATGCCGAGCGACCCGCGCAGGCTGGCCTTGGCAATGTGCTTGACGTCGATGCCGTCGTACGTGATCTCGCCGTCATCAACCTCGTAGAAGCGGTTGATGAGGTTAGTGATGGTCGTCTTTCCGGCGCCCGTCGAGCCAACAAAGGCGATCTTTTGCCCCGGCTTGGCGAACAGGTTGAGATCTGTGAGCACACGCGTGCCCGGCACGTAGGAAAAGTCCACGGCATGGAAGCGCACGTCGCCGGCGAGCGGGACCAGACCGGTAACAAGCTCGGTACCATCGGCCGCCACCGCACGACCCGATTCATCAACGGCGGCCACGTCGTGCAGATGCCCGTACGTGCCCACACCCTGGCCCTCGGGAATCTTCCACGCCCACGCCGCGTCGCCCGTCTGCACCAGCTCCACGCAGCCCTCGTCCACCTCGGGCTTAAGGTCCATAGCGGCAAACAGGCGCTCGGCACCGGCCAGCGCGTTGAGTAGGAAGTTGCCCAACTGCGTGAACTGATTGATGGGCATGGCCGCCTGGCGCACAAAGACCAGGTAGCTCGCGAGTGCACCCACGTCGGCAAGTCCCTTGATGCAGAGCATGCCGCCCGCCACGGCGACGATGGCATAGTTGACGTAGCCAATCACGACGGTCATGGGCACCATCGAGTTGGCATAGTTCACGGCGGCGGTGCCGGTGCGGCGAAGCTCGTCGTTGCGGCAGGTGAAGCCGGCGACATTCGCCGCCTCGCGGTTAAAGACCTTGATGACCTTTTGGCCCGAGACCATCTCTTCGATATATCCGTCCAGGTCGCCAAGCGATGCTTGCTGGGCGGCAAAGAAGCGCTTAGAGCGCGCGCCCGAGTAGCGCGCATACAGTACAATGGCCGCATCGCACACGAGCGTGATAATCGTGAGCTGCCAGTTAAGGATGATGAGCATGGCCGTGGTGCCCACAACCTGAATGGCGGCCTGAATCACGTTGGCAAAGCTGTTATTGAGCGCCTCGGAGACGGTGTCGACGTCGTTGGTGAAAAAGCTCATGATGTCGCCCGAGCGCGTGCTGTCAAAATAACTGAGCGGCAGCGTCTGGATGTGCGCGAACAGGTCGCGGCGAATATCGGATACCACGCGTTGGGCCGCGCGCACCATGATCTGTGAGTAGCCCAGGGCCGAGAGCACGCCCGCGGCGTAGATGATCGCCGTCAGGATGACCTGCTTGGCGAGCAGTTCCTCCCCGCCCGTGGCCAAACCGTTAACGATGGGGCGCACCATGTAGGTGCCGACGAGGCTCGCGATGGCGGCGACGGAGGCGAGCACGCCCACCGCGAGCAACGAGAACTTGGCATGCCCCATGTAGGAGAGCAGGCGGCACATAGTGCGCTTGAGGTCGGCCGGGCGTGCTTGGGCTGCGGTCTTAGGCATGGCGCTCACCCCCTTCCAAGGGTGATCCGCATGCGACGGAGGAAAACGGATCATTCGCGCAGCCATCGTCGCTGCCTCCGGCGGCGTCCGCGTTCCCCGCGAACTCCATCTGCGAAGCGTAAATCTCCTGGTATATGTTGTCGCCCGTCAGCAGTTCCTCGTGCGTGCCCACGCCGTGGACACGACCGTCGTCCAACACCACAATGCGATCGGCATCCATGACGCTCGCGATGCGCTGGGCGATGATGAGCACGGTCGTATCGGGAATCCGAGCGATGTGCTCGCGAATCTTAGCGTCGGTCGCCATATCGACCGCGCTGGTGGAGTCATCAAAAATGAGCACGCGCGGATGCTTGAGCAGTGTGCGTGCGATGCACAGGCGCTGCTTCTGGCCACCCGAGACACCGGCGCCGCCTTGGCCCAACTCGCCGTCGAGTCCGCCGATGCGATCAAGGAACTCGTCCACGCACGCCGCGCGGCAAGCCGCGAGGAGCTCATCGTCCGACGCCTGCGGATTACCCCACTGCAGGTTCTCGCGCACGGTGCCCGTGAACAGCACATTCTTTTGCAGCACAATGCCCACGGCATCGCGTAAGGTCGCGAGGTCGTAGTCGCGCACGTCGTGTCCGCCCACAAGCACGGTGCCCTCAGTGGCGTCGTACAGGCGCGCAATCAGCTGCACAAGCGAACTCTTGCCCGAGCCCGTGCCGCCAAGGATGCCCACCGTCGAGCCGCTCTCGATGCGAAGGTCGATATGCTCGAGCACATCCTCGGCTGCATCCGCGCGGTATTTAAAGGAAACGTCGCGAAACTCGATACTGCCGTCCGCTGGCGCCGCAATCGCGAGGTCTCCCGCGGGGTTGGCGATAAAGGGCTCCTCATCGAGCACCTCGGCGATACGGCCCACACTCGTAAGAGCGCGCGTGAGCAGCAAAAACACGTTGGAAATCATCATGAGCGAATTCATGATCAGCAGCACGTAGCTCATAAAGCCCGTGAGAGAGCCTACACCCAACTTGCCGGCGAGAATCATGCGGCCGCCAATCCACAGGATGGAGAGCGCAGCCACGTACATCGACAGCTGAAACACCGGCAGGTTGAGCACCGCGCTGCCAAAGGTCTTTGTCGCAGTGCGCGCGAGCTCGGTATTGACGGTGTCGAACTTGGCCTCCTCGTGCTCGGTACGAACGTAGGCCTTGACGGCACGCACGGCGGTGAGGTCTTCCTGTACCACGCCGTTGAGGTGGTCCATCGAGGTCTGGAGTTGGCGGTAGAGCGGGCTCACGCGATAGGTGATGACGCCCAGCACGATTGCCAGCACGGGCAAGATGATCGCAAAGACGGTGGCGAGCGGGCGCGACAGCATCAGCGCGTAGATAAGGCCGACGATAAGCGTCACCGGGCCGCGCACCATAGGGCGAAAGCCGTTGCCCACAGCATTTTGGATAACGGTGATGTCCGTGGTCATGCGGGTGACGAGTGAGCTGGCGTCGTAGTTGTCCAGGTTACCAAAAGCGAGCGTCTGAATCTTTTTGTACTCGGCCTCGCGCAGGTTAGCGCCTAGGCCCGAGGCAACGCGGGCGGACGTGCGGGCATAACCCAAGCCCAGTACCAGCGAAAGCGCAGCGCACACCAACATGTACGCGCCCTGCAGCAGCATGTAGTTGATATCACCCGCAGGCACGCCCACATCGATGATGTTGGCCATGATGACCGGGATAAACAGCTCGAGCACCGTCTCGACCGACACAAAGAACACGCCGAGGATGGCATCGCGACGGTATGTCCCTAGATAGGAAAACAGTATTTTGAGATTGCGCACGCAGGTTCAACCCCCATCAAACGTTGTTCGCAAACGCACGTATTATTGCGCGCCGAATAATGGTGTCAAGTATTCCGAAATCGTTTTCTGCAAGGTTAGCGCCAGCGGCGAGTTCTCGTGACGTGTGTCCATATTCACTCGGAATAATGGTGCGCGCGACTTATTTCGCCCCACTGTCAACACAAACCTTGACTCTACAATCGTTATAGGGTTTTCACTACACTGGTAGCTAAACGAACCGAGCCAGAAAGTGCCCCGCCCATGGAACACGACCTCACACACGGCAATGTCCTCAAGACCATCGCGGTCTTTGCCCTGCCCTATATGCTCTCGTACTTTTTGCAGATGCTCTACGGCATGGCCGATCTGTACATGATGGGGCAGTTTAGCGGCGCTGCCGGCATCACCGCCGTGGGCAATGGCGCTCAGACGCTCTATATCATTACCGTGACGCTCGTGGGTCTGGCCATGGGAACGACGGTCATCGTCGGCCACGCCGTGGGCTCGCGCCGCTTCGACCGCGCCGAGACCGCCATCGGCAACACCATTACGCTCTTTATGGGTGTCTCGGTGGTGCTGGCCGTCATCTTGCTTGCACTATGCCCACAGGTTGTGGCGCTCATTGGCACGCCACCCGAGGCGGTCGAAGGAACCGCCGCCTACCTGCGTATCTGCTTTATCGGCATTCCCTTTATCGCCGCGTACAACATTCTTTCGGCCATCTTTCGCGGGCTGGGAGATTCGCGCTCGCCCATGTACGTGATCGGCGTGGCATGCATCATCAACATCGCGCTCGACTTTCTGTTCATCGGCCACATGGGGCTCGGCCCCGTGGGCGCGGCGCTCGGCACGGTAACCGCCCAGACGGCCAGCGTTGCCCTCGCGCTCGTGTGGCTCAAGAGCCGCCGCACGAACATCCACGTTAAGCGCAGCGACCTGCGCCCCCAGCCCGAGGTGCTCGGCAGCATTCTTAAGATCGGCGTGCCTGTGGCCGTGCAGG
>URRJ01000137.1 GCA_900550205.1 uncultured Collinsella sp.
TTGTATACCAAGGCAACCTGCCTATAATGATGCAAGTCAAAAACGCCGAGCGCATCGCACGCACTTGCATCAGGCATCCGAGAGGAGAAAACATACCCATGAAGGCACTCTACAATGACGGTTCGGTGGCCGAGCTCCCGCAGGACGAGGTCACGCACGTCATCCGCCACTCCGCCGCGCACATCATGGCGCAGGCCATCAAGCGCCTGTACCCCGAGGCCGACTTTGCCTACGGCCCTGCGACCGACAACGGCTTCTACTACGACGTCGATCTGCCCGAGGGCGTCAAGATCAGCGAGGACGACTTCCCCGCGATCGAGGCCGAGATGAAGAAGATCGTCAAGGAGAACCTCAAGTTCACCGTGTACGAGAAGCCCCGCGCCGAGGCTATCGCCCTTATGGAGGAGCGCGGCGAGAAGTACAAGGTCGAGCACATCGGCGACCTTGACGACGACGCCCGCATTACCTTCTACCAGCAGGGCGACTACATCGATATGTGCGTCGGCCCCCACATCTGCTATACCAAGGCTCTGAAGGCCTTTAAGCTCACCGGCGTCTCGGGCGCCTACTGGAAGGGCGACAAGGACAACAAGATGCTCACCCGCATCAACGGCGTCGCCTTTGCCACCAAGGAAGAGCTCGACGAGCACATGCACATGCTGGAGGAGGCCAAGAAGCGCGACCACCGCAAGATCGGCCGCGAGATGGACCTCTTTATGATGCGCGACGAGGCCCCCGGCTTCCCGTTCTTCCTGCCCAACGGCATGATCCTTAAGAACACGCTGCTGGACTACTGGCGCGAGATCCACCACAAGGCCGGCTACGTGGAGATCTCCACGCCGCTCATCATGAACAAGCAGCTGTGGAAGACTTCGGGCCACTGGGATCACTACAAGGACAACATGTACTCCACCGTCATCGACGACGAAGAGTACTGCATTAAGCCCATGAACTGCCCGGGCGGCGTGCTGGTGTATGCCTCCAAGCCGCACTCCTATCGCGAACTGCCCATCCGCGCCGGCGAGATTGGCCTGGTGCACCGCCACGAGCTGCGCGGCGCCCTGCACGGCCTGTTCCGCGTGCGCTGCTTTAACCAGGACGACGCCCACCTGTTTGTGCGCCCCGACCAGCTAACCGACGAGATCGTGGGCGTGGTCAACCTCATCGACTCCGTGTACCAGAAGTTTGGCTTTAAGTATCACGTCGAGCTTTCCACCCGTCCCGAGGACTCCATGGGTTCTGACGAGGACTGGGCTCGCGCCGAGGAGGGCCTTCGCACCGCTCTGGAGCAGCTAGGCATGGACTACGAGGTCAACGAGGGCGACGGCGCCTTCTACGGCCCCAAGATCGACTTCCACCTGGAGGACTCGCTCGGCCGTACCTGGCAGTGCGGTACCGTGCAGCTCGACTTCCAGATGCCGCTCAACTTTGACCTGGAGTACGTGGACGCCGACGGCACCAAGAAGCGCCCCATCATGCTGCACCGCGTGTGCTTTGGCTCCATCGAGCGCTTCATCGGTATTCTGATTGAGCACTTTGCGGGCAAGTTCCCCACCTGGCTGGCCCCCGTGCAGGTCAAGGCGCTTCCCGTCTCCGAGAAGAGCCGCGACTACGCCCACGAGGTGTGCGCCAAGCTGGAGGAGGCCGGCATTCGCGTGGTCTGCGACGACCGCGACGAGAAGATCGGCTACAAGATCCGCGAGGCCCGCAGCATCGACCGCGTGCCCTACATGCTCATCCTGGGCGAGAAGGAGGTCGAGGCCGGTAACATCTCCGTCCGCGATCGCTCCAACGAGACCGTTCAGATGAGCGTCGACGAGTTTGTTACGAAGGTACTCGAGGAGATCAGGACCCGAGCCTAAGGCGAACTTCACAACAATTAACAAAGGCGACCGTCCACAAAGGGCGGTCGCCTTTTTTAATGCCCAAACGAGAAAAAGCCGCTGGATGAGCGGCTTTTTTGTTGCACAAAAAGGTACAGGTTTTCGTATCTTTCGACACAGGCCATTATACGAGCAATTTATTAACGTTTGCCCAGATTACGCAAAATGTACTGCTGGTAGATACATCTCCATACGCCTCTACAGAAACCTGTACTTTTGCGACTGCGCCTAGCTGCGAGCGAGAAGCCTGTTCTAAACGCCCCTGCATTTGCGTACATCGCAAAGCAAGAGAAGGGGGCGAGAGATGGAACAGACAATTCGGCGCCAAGAGCAGCTGCCCGGTGCCTTTAGTGGCGCTACTACTAACAGCCAGCATGGCCGCGTCCGCTGGTATCTGGTCCACACCCCCAATGGAAAAGAGCGCGAGACCTGCGAAAAGGTCCGCCGCATTATCCCGCACGAGCTGATGCAGGACGCTTTTGTGATGCAAAAGGAGTTCTGGTTTAAGCGGGACGGCGCCTGGTCGCTCCAAACCAAACCTATGTACAGGGAATACTTCTTCGTCGCCACGCGCGATGCCCCCGCGCTCGATAGGGCCCTGGCCCAGTTGAGTTTTGGCTGTCGCATTGCCGGCAGTAGGGAGCGGGCCTATGCGCCCATGCCGGACGATGCGCAGGACTGGTACCGCAGCGTGCTCGACGACGACGGCGTGGTGCGCAACAGCGTAGCCCGCATAGAAGACGGCGTGCTGCATATAGAGCAAGGGCCCTTGGTGGGGCAAGAGGCCCGTGTAAAGAAGATCGACCGTCATAAGCGCTGGTGCCTGGTAGACGTGGGTGAAGGTAGCTCCGCTTTTAGGGAGCTGCTGCCGCTTGACGTTCCCAGCAAAACGTAAAGGGAGACGTTGCACTGGCTGTTCGTTCGCATTTTTGAATTTACCGATTGGGGGATCCCTGGGGAACGGGGACGTACGTTTGACTGTGGCTGCTAAAGAAGTAACAGAGAGCAATGCGCCCGTGGGGGCGGTGTTGATTGCTCAGGCCATGGGCCGGCGTGAGGGCGCCGGCCGCTACAAGGCCATGCAATCCATCATGGACTGGGACCACTCGCGTCTGGCCTATCGGGCCGTGAAGCGCGCGTTCGACATCGCGTTCAGCGGTGCCGTGCTCGTCGTCATCGCTGTGCCGAGCCTGGTGCTGGCGGCGGCAATCCGCCTGGAGAGCGAGGGCAGCCCCTTCTACAGCCAAATTCGCGTTGGTCAGACCCGCCCAGACGGCAGCCTGTCCACGTTCCGCATGTGGAAGTTCCGAAGCATGTACAAGGATGCCGACGAGCGCCTGGCGGAGCTCAAGGAACAGAATGAGATCGCCGGCGCCATGTTCAAGATGAAGGAGGACCCCCGCGTCACAAAGATCGGCAGGTTCATACGCAAACACTCCATCGACGAGTTCCCGCAGTTCGTCAATGTGTTCCTGGGGCAGATGTCCGTCGTGGGGCCGCGCCCGCCGTTACCGAATGAGGTGGCGCAGTACACCGAGTACGACCTGCAGCGCCTGGCAGTGAAGCCAGGTATTACCGGCTGGTGGCAGGTGACTGACCGCAACGATACGGACTTCGACGGCATGGTCCGCCGCGACCTGGAGTACATCGCCAAGAGGGGCGTTCTAACCGACATCAAGATTGTGCTGCTCACGGTAGTCGAGGTTATTACCGGCGGCGGCGCTAGCTAATTCCTTATGTTTTTGAAGATAGGTTCTTGAGACATGATTATCACTCGCACACCCTTCCGTATGTCGTTCTTCGGCGGCGGCACCGACATGCCCGAGTTCTTCAACGAGCACGGCGGCTCGGTTATTTCGACCACGTTCGACAAGTACTGCTACGTCACGGCGCGCCATCTGCCGCGCTTCTTCGACTATTCCACGGAGCTCGTTTATTCCAAAATCGAGCGGGTCTCTGACCCCTCCGAGCTCGAGCACCCCGCGGTGCGCAACGCCATGCAGATGCTCGATATGCGCGAGATGCGCATCACCTACGAGGCGGACCTTCCCGCACGCTCGGGCCTGGGGACCTCATCGTCCTTCGCCGTGGGCATGCTCAACGCGTTCCACTGCATGAAGGGAACCTACGCCTCCAAGGACCGCCTGGCCAGGGAGGCCATCAGGCTCGAGCGCGAGCTGTGCGCCGAGGCCGGCGGTTGGCAGGACCAGATCGCCGCGGCGTTCGGCGGCCTTAACCGTATCGACTTCGCCGACGGCGACTTCTCGGTGCGCCCCATCGTCATCTCGCCCGTTCGAAAGCGCGAGCTCAACTCCAACCTGATGATG
>URRJ01000138.1 GCA_900550205.1 uncultured Collinsella sp.
ACGCCGGGGCGAGCGCTGTGGACACGGCCTGCGAGCTCACGGTCTCCCCCGCCGGTATCGCGGGATACGCGCTGCCGGGACGCATAACGGCTGTGACGCTCACCAAGCTCAACTTCCGCGTGCGCCAACCGGTCGACGCCGCCCGCGTGCGCATTCTCGCTGGCGGCGAGGAACTGTTCGCAGGCAAGGTCCGTGCATTTAAGCCGAGCGTCATGGAAAGCTTCCCACTGCCGGCAAAGGTAATTCAGCGCGCACTCGACCTGGGTGTTAGCAAGATCGTCCTTTCCGTCGATCCCGTTGAGGAGGCGTAAGGCCATGAGCACAAACGCGATCGAAACGCTGCAGTTCAACTGCACCACCTGCCCATCCGAGTGCCTCCTGACCGTTGAGGTGGAACGCGATGTCAACGGTTCCGTGGCAGCGATTCACTCCGTGACTGGCAACCGCTGCCCGCGTGGCGACAAGTTCGCACACCAGGAACTCACCTGCCCCATGCGCGTGCTCACCACCACCGTGGCCGTATCCGGCGGCGACGAGGCGCTGCTGCCCGTGCGCACGGCCGAAGCCATCCCACTGGCACTCCACGCCCAAGCCATGGACCTCATCCGCGGCGTGGTCGTCGACGCCCCCATCCGCATGGGCGAAGTTGTGCTCCCCAACCTCCTCAACACGGGCATCGACCTCATCGCCAGCATGGACATCGACCCAGTCTAAGCAGCTAATTTAGGACGGGGCTCTTTTAGCTACCCCGCCATCCACCCCGCCCCTCCTCAATTGCGGTGAAATAGTTCCTGATTTCCCCCAAAACCCCGGCATCCAGGAACCATTCCACCGCAACTTGCCTTGGGATCGGTATTTAGCCTGTGCCCACTTTAGTGCCATTTCAAAACTATGCCGGATTACGGGGCTGATTCGGAGACCCCCATCCATACCGGCAGTTTTCGATTTTTGATAAGCCATCTACCTGCGGTTTTAATTTCGCGATTTTTCCCATGGTCAAGTAATGCAGGTCCAGCCCCGTAATCCGCCATACTTTTGAAACCAGCCCATTTGGGACGGACCTCTTTTAGCTACTTTTACTGCTTGCCAGGTTAGCCATGCCAAGGAGCGTCCCGAAGTGCCGGCATAAAAGGAACGTCCCTAGCTGCCGGGCATGGGATACCATGGTGGCAACCTAGCGAAAGGACGATGTATGGCACATGTCGATGATCAGCGCGTGGCGCGCGTGCTCGATGCGCTCGAGGCTCAGCACCCCGGCGCGCAGCTACTTGTAAACGACCCGTGGTCGATTTATTACCTGACCGGCTTTTATGCCGATATGTTCGAGCGTTTTTGCGGTGTGCTGCTCGCGCGCGGCAGCGAGCCCGTGATCTTGGTCAACGCCCTGCATCAGCTACCCAAGTATGACAATGCCCGCGTCGCCTATCACACCGATACCGACATCGTGGCCGACGCCATCGCGCGCGAGATCGATCCGACCAAACCGCTCGGCATCGACACCGTCATGCGCTCCGGCTTTTTGATGCCGCTCATGGAGCGCCATGCTGCGAGTGAGTTTTTCCTGGGCGACTTTGCCGTCACCGCCGCGCGCACCCACAAGGATGCCGCCGAGCAGGAGCTCATGCGCGTGTCCTCAGCTGCTAACGACGCCGTGATGGCCGATGCCATCAAGCTCGTCCACGAGGGCGGGACGGAACGCGAGATTGCCGACCAGATGCTCGGCTTGTATCGCAAGCACGGCTGCGAGGGCTTTAGCTTTCCGCCCATCGTGAGCTTTGGCGCCAACGCCGGCGACCCGCACCACGAGCCCGACGACACCGTGCTCAAGCGTGGCGATGTAGTACTGTTCGACATTGGCGGACGCCGCTGCAACTACTGCTCGGACATGACGCGCACGTTCTTTTGGGGCGAGCCGGACGAGGAGGCGGCGCGCATCTACGATATCGTGCGCCGCGCCAACGAGGCCGCCGAAGCGCTCATCGCACCGGGCGTGCGCATGTGCGACCTGGATCGTGCCGCGCGCGATGTGATTGAAGACGCAGGCTACGGGCGGTACTTTACGCACCGCCTGGGACATTCGATTGGCCTGCAGGATCACGAGCCTGGCGACGTCTCGCTCGTCAACGAGCAGGTCGTAGAGCCGGGCATGACCTTCTCAATCGAGCCGGGCATCTACCTCCCCGGCCACACCGGCGTCCGCATCGAGGACTTGGCCCTGGTGACCGAGACCGGCGTCGAGATACTCAACGCCTACCCCCACGATCCGGTCCGCCTAGACTAGGCAATGCGGCAAAGGGACAGCCCCTTTGCCGCATCCCACCAAAACCGCGCCACAAAAACGGGCTATCTACTACGTTTAACCCGCACGGGTCGACCACACCCGTGTTTTCGCAAAACTGACAAGCATTCTACCTGCGGTTTTGATTTTGCAATTCTCGGTGTGTTCAGGGGTAACCGCTAAAACGTAGTAGATAGGCCCATTTCGTGGCAAGCGAGTCAATTCGGGGTACAGAGCAGCCAAAAAGCCCCGTCCCAAATTGACTAATTTTGAGTTGCGGTGATATACGGACTGTTTGAGGCTTCTGGCTTGTAAAACAGTCCGTATTTCACCGCAACTGATGAGGGGATGGGTTAGCGGAGCAGGCCTGCTACTTCGCCGGCTAGGGTGATGGTGCCGGCTGCTACGAAGGACTCGCCCGCGGCATCGAGGGCCGCGAGGGCCTCGGGCACGCTGGGGTACACACCGGCAAGCTTGTTGGCGTCCACAAGTGCGGCGAGCTCATCTGCCGGCAGGGCGCGATCGGAATCGGTCTGGGTCACGACCACGCGCGGGAAGGCCGGGATCAGAACATCGACGATTCCCGCCACGTCTTTGTCTGCCAGCGCGGCGCACAGCAGTGTGGGGCGATTCTCCACGCACGGATCGATCTCATCCAGTGCACTCACAAAGTTCTCGCAGCTCTGAGGGTTATGGCAGGCATCGATCAGCTTGAGCGGATCAGTCCCCAGCACGTCAAAACGACCCGGTGTGGGGCAGCCCATAAGCGATGCATCGAGCGCATCGTGATCGAGCTCACGACCCAGATACCCCTCGCAAAGCATAATCGCGCACGCGGCATTCTGCGGCTGATAGGCCGGCTTGACCATGCTCGACGTATAGATCGCACGCGGCGTGGTGCAGCTAAACTCAACCGTGTCGCCCACATGCGCCGGCACCTTAGTCGTGGCGTGGCTCACCACGAGCGGCACGATGCCGCACTCGCGGCAACGGGCATCCATCACGCGCTGAACGCTCGCCTCGTGCGTGCCCTCACCCAAAACAACCAAGCGCCCGGGTTTGATAACCGCAGCCTTCTCCCCCGCAATAGCCTCGAGCGTGTCGCCCAAAATGCGCGTGTGATCGAGCCCAATGCCCGTAATGGCAACGGCAACGGGATCGGTCGCACTCGTGGCGTCCCAACGCCCGCCCATGCCAACCTCGAGCACGGCAACATCCACGCGAGCCTCGGCAAACACCACAAGCGCAGCGGCCGTCAGCAGGTCAAACGGCGTGATGGTATAGGCGCGCTCCCCCGCCGCCACACGACGGGCATTCACACGATGTCCTGCCTCAACAGCAGCGGAAACGCCACGAGCAAACACCTCATCGCTCACGACGCGTCCATCGACCTCCATGCGTTCGGGATAGCGAACAAGCTGCGGCGACGTATACAGCGCGGTCTTAAGCCCCTCGCCGCGAAGAATGGCAGCCGAAAAACGCGTAGTCGAAGTCTTGCCATTGGTACCGGCAACCTGAATGCAATCAAAATACTCATCCGGACGCCCCAGCTCATCGAGCATATCGACAACCGTCTCGAGCAGAGGACCAGCATCCCCAGAAATCCGCCCCGTATCAGCAGCCAGCCCAACAGCCTCATCAAACGAAAGCAACTCAAACGAGAAAGGAACGACATACGACCCAGAACGCTTAGCCATAACCCAAAGTCCCCCATAACAGAAAAAGAGGCTCATCAAAAAGAATGAGCCCCTCGCGTTGACAATTTCAGCCTTTACCCGATTGCAGCAAGATCAAGGCCACAACCAAGTGACCTCACCAGGCAGCGGACGCTCCCGTAACCGCTATGGGAGCGGTTTGGGGCTTTGCTCGATACAAGTT
>URRJ01000139.1 GCA_900550205.1 uncultured Collinsella sp.
CGGTTGGCACACCGAGTGCGCCGCCATGGTGCACCGCTACCTGGGCACCCCGATCGACATCCACGGCGGCGGCTCCGACCTTTCCTTCCCGCATCACGAGAACGAGTGCGCCCAGGCCACCTGCGCCTGGCACCAGGGTTTCTCCAACACCTGGATGCACACGGGCATGCTGCTGGTTGACGGCGAGAAGATGTCCAAGTCGCTCGGCAACTTCTTTACGCTGGCCGAGGTGCTCGAGCAGCACTCTGCCGCGGCTCTGCGCCTGCTGATGCTGCAGACGAGCTATCGCTCGCCGCTCGACTTCTCCTGGGAGCGCCTGGAGGGTGCCGAGAATTCGCTCACGCGTATTGCCGGTACGGTCGAGAACCTGCGTTGGGCTGCGAACCATGCGACGGCCGAGGCCGATGAGGCTGCCGCCGAGGCGTTTGCTGCCAAGGCCGCCGAGACCCGTGCCGCCTTTAAGGAGTGCATGGACGACGACTTTAACACCGCTGGTGCCATGGGTGCCGTCTTTGGCTTTGTGACCGAGTGCAACCAGTACCTGGAGCAGGCGGGCGATGCTGCCGACAAGGCCGCCGCGCTTGCTGCCGCCGATACGCTGGTCGAGCTGCTCGATACGTTTGGCGTCGAGCTTCCCGAGCCCAAGGTCGAGTTGCCGCTGGGCCTGCTGGGCGTTGCCGCCGGTTTGGTTGCCTACACGGGCGACGACGTGGATGAGGCCGCTGCCAAGATTCTCGAGGCTCGCGCCGAGGCCCGTGCCGCCAAGAACTGGGATCTGGCAGATGCCATCCGCGACCAGCTCAAGGACCTCGGGCTGACAATCGAGGATACGGCCGCCGGCACCCGTATCAAATCTCTCTAATCCCCGCGGGTTTCCCAAGCACCCGACCTTGCCGTTCAAACCGTCGCTCGCGTACTCAAGTACGCGTCGCTCCTCTTTCACGGCCATCTCGGACACTTGGAAAACCCGTGCCGACCGCCCGAATCCGTACCGACCGCCCGAATTAATATTCATGGGCGGTCGATTCTTTTGTTTCGTTTGATAGTTGTATTTAGGAGGTCGCTTTATGGCCGACAATCGCAAGCGTGCGCCTCGTGGCGGCAAGCAGGCCGCTTCTGGCTCGCGTCCGATTCGCCGTAATGACCGCGCTGCTGCTCCCAAGGGCCAGCGCGATCGTACCCAGGCCGCACGTCCGCAGCGCGATCGCAACCGCGACGCTGTCCAGGCTCCCAAGGGCGAGTTTATCGAAGGCCGTCGTGCTGCCGCCGAGGCGCTACGCACTGGTTTTCCCATCAAGTGCGCGCTCGTTGCCGAGGGTGGAGAGCGCGATGCCGCCTTGTCGCACCTGGTCGACGATCTCAACGCCGCGGGTGTCCGCATTAAGTATGTGCCGCGCGTGCAGCTCGACGCACTGTCGAGCCATGGCGCTCACCAGGGCATTGCGCTCGAGGTGGGCAATTACCCCTATGCCGATGTTGCCGATATCCTCGACCGCGCAGGCGAGGGCCCGGCACTTGTCGTGGTGCTCGACCACGTGACCGACGACGGTAACTTTGGCGCCATCGTGCGCTCCGCCGAGGTTGTGGGCGCGGCCGGCGTTGTCATTGCCAATAAGCGTGCCGCCGGCGTGACCGTGGGCAGCTACAAGACCTCAGCCGGTGCCGTCATGCATCTGCCTATCGCGCAGGTTCCCAATATCGCCCGTGCACTCGACGACCTCAAGGCTGCTGGCTTTTGGGTGGGCGGTGCCTCCGAGCACGCCGAAGGCAGCTGCTGGGATGCTCCCTTCGAGGGCCGCGTGGCGCTCGTCATGGGCTCCGAGGGCGACGGCATCTCGCGCCTGGTGCTCGAGAAATGCGACTTTTTGACCAAGCTTCCCCAGCGCGGCATGACCGAGAGCCTCAACGTTGCCCAGGCGACCACGGCGCTGTGCTTTGAGTGGCTGCGCCGCAACGCCGGCGAGCTCATGGGGGAGGAGTAACGCATGTCCAAAAAGAACCGTGCCAAGTCCAAGGCCAAGCGCTTTGGCGAGGGCTCGGCCAAGCCGATTGTTTCGGCCGCGACCTACGGCGTGGGCGGCAATGCGTTTGCGCAGGCTATCGCCGACCCAGTCTCGACGGTGCACTCCAACAAGCCCGAGCTGCTGGTGGTCGACGGTTACAACGTGATCCACTGCACGCCGCGCTACGAAAAGCTCGTGTACGACCATTCCGACGATCCGTATTCCAGCGACGTTCACGATATGGCGCGCACCGCCCTCATCAACGACGTTGCCGCCTTTGCCCAGGGCCGCTACGAGGCCGTGATTGTGTTTGACGGCGCGGGCAATATCTCCAACGAGCGCCCCAACCTGCCGGCCCGTGGCGTGCGCATTGAGTTTTCGCCGACGGGCGTCTCTGCCGATACCGTGGTGCAGAAGCTCTGCATCGAGGCACGTGAGGAGGGCCGCGCGTGCTCCGTGGTGTCGAGCGACGGCACGATTCAAGCCGTCGTCATGGGCAAGGGCGTTACGCGTATCTCGAGCCGTATGCTGGTGGACGAGATCAAGCAGATCGATAACGACGTTCACGAGGCAGAGGAAGCTCCGCAGATCAAGATGACTCTGGGCAGTCGCCTGAGCCCCGATGCCCTGGCCAAGCTCAAGGCCCTGCGCGGGAGGTAGGGGACTAGCCGTAGCTGTGGCGTAAATGCATAACGCTATGCAGCGCTGTTGCGCCTCGTCCGCAATTCCTTTATTCTTAACAGGCTTCGCGTGAAAGCGCCAAGTGTGCCAGTGTGGCGCAACGGTAGCGCAACTGATTTGTAATCAGTGGGTTGCAGGTTCGATTCCTGTCACTGGCTCCATGAGAGTTTCGGGCTCTGTTCCCTTGTGGGACAGGGCCCGTTTCTTTTTTGTCGATAAGCCAGCGGGTTTGGCGCCAACCAAGCTTCAGGTTTGTCTCGATCTGTAACACGAAGGGGCGGAAAACCGTTCTTACTGTTACAGAATGAGACGTAAGCTGGGGTCTCTGCGAAACATCTCGATCTGTAACAGATAGGGGAGAAAATGTTCTCTAGATGTTACAGACTGAGATAAAGGCCGGACCGGTCCCGGTCATTCTGGTCGAGCGTGGATTATCGGACATACGAGCGTGGAAAATCTCCCGCCTTGTGAATGAGCGTGGATAATCTGCCACTTTGGCCTTGGGAGTACGCCAAAAGTGGGAGATTGTCCACGCTCGATTCTGCCGGGCCCCGGTCACGACCTATATATAGGTGTAAATGGGCCGTTATCGAAGTTCGTTCCTGCCGGCGTACTCCACCGTGACAAAGTGTTCCCTCGGGAAATGTCACCTGCGCAGCCAAATCCACCGTCCTTCATATCCAAATTCAACAAAACCGCAGGTTAAAGGTATATAGATACGCCCGGGGCCGTGTATCTAGAGGTTTTCGTTGACAGCCCCCAAGGTTGCATCGTATTATCTTTTTCGTTCGCGGGGGCGGCGGTCCAAAAGACCAAAGAACCTGCGGATACTTGAACGATTGGGAGTTTGCCCGAGTGGTTAATGGGGACGGGCTGTAAACCCGTTGGCTCTGCCTACATAGGTTCGAATCCTATAGCTCCCACCCGTCAAGTGCCTGTATAGCTCAGTCGGTAGAGCACTTCGTTGGTAACGAAGAGGTCACCAGTTCAAGTCTGGTTGCAGGCTCCATCCGGCGGTGTAGCTCAGTTGGTTAGAGCACACGGTTCATACCCGTGGCGTCACTGGTTCGAATCCAGTCACCGCTACCATAGGTAACACGGTGGCTTCTCAATAGTATGTTGAGAGGCCACTATGGTATAAAGGCAAAGTCCCGTCCGGGGACGACCTGTTAAGAGGAGGGCTTTATGGCCAAAGAGAAGTTTGAGCGCACTAAGCCGCATGTTAACATCGGCACCATTGGTCACGTCGACCACGGCAAGACCACGCTGACCGCTGCCATCACCAAGGTTCTCTCCGAGACCGAGGGCTGCAAGGCTGACTTCACTGCGTTCGAGAACATCGACAAGGCTCCCGAGGAGCGCGAGCGCGGCATTACGATCTCCGTCTCCCACGTCGAGTACGAGACTGCTGCCCGTCACTACGCTCACGTTGACTGCCCGGGCCACGCTGACTACGTCAAGAACATGA
>URRJ01000140.1 GCA_900550205.1 uncultured Collinsella sp.
TGCAGCAGGCACAGGCTTCGTCCAGCAGGTCGATGGCCTTATCGGGCAGGAAGCGATCCTGGATGTAGCGGTTGGAGAGGTTCGCGGCAGCTTCGATGGCACCCTGCGTGTAGCGCACGTGGTGGTGTTCCTCGTAGCGCGGCTTGAGCGCGGTCAGGATTTTGACCGTGTCCTCGACACTCGGCTCCTCGACATCGATTGTCTGGAAGCGGCGCTCAAACGCCGGGTCCTTGGTGAGGTACTTGCGGAACTCCTCGGCCGTGGTGGCACCGATAATCTGGAAAGCACCGCGTGCGAGCACCGGCTTGAGCATGGAGCTCGCATCGATAGAACCCTCGGCAGAACCGGCACCGATGATGGTGTGCATCTCGTCGATAAACAAGATGACGTCGTCGGCTTCGGTTGCCTCCTGGATCACGTTTTTGAGGCGCTCCTCAAACTCACCGCGATACTTGGCACCCGCGACAAGACCCGGCAGATCGAGCGTCCAGATATTCTGGTCCATAAGATTCTCGGGCACGTTGCCGGCAGCAATCTGCTGCGCCAGTCCCTCGACGATGGCCGTCTTGCCCACGCCGGGGTCACCCAGGATAAGTGGGTTGTTCTTGGTGCGGCGCGAAAGGATCTCCATCATACGCTGGACTTCCTTTTCGCGGCCAATCACAGGATCGAGCTCGCCGTCGCGCGCCTTTTGCGTGAGGTTAGTGGCGAACTGCTTGAGCGTGTCGGCGCCGCTCCCCTTTTGCTGGGAGGCATCCGAGCCGCTAAAGAACGGCAGGCCTGCACCGGGACGACCGGCGCCGGCTCCGGCGAGCGGACGCTTCTTGTCCTGATCCTTGGCAGTAAGCTTTTCGATGGCCTTTTTAATAGAAGCAGATGACACACCCAGGCGCATGAGGATATCCATGGCCATGCCGTTGCCCTCTTCGACGATGCCGATGAGCAGGTGCTCGGTCGACACATACGTCTGGTTGTTCTCACGCGCCACGCGGAAGGAGCGCTCCATCACGCTAATGACGAGCGGCGTAAAGGCAAGCTTGGCAGCCTCGGTCTCCTCGCTGGGCTCGGGAACCGTGGTCTGGACCTCCTTGAGGGTGTCCATGATGTCGTCGTAGGAGATATCAAGCGAGCGCAGCGCCTCGGCAGCGATACCCTCGTCCTCCTTGGCGAGTGCGAGCAGCAGGTGCTCGGTGCCCACCTTATTTGAGTGCAGATCGAGCGCCTCTTGCTTGGCCATGGACATGACCTTACGCGCGCGATCGGTAAAACGGTCTAACATGCTAGTTCCTCTTAGACGAGCTAGTTTTTCAAACGCAAAGCGCCGCCCCGCGGCAGCGCTTTGGTCTCTTTACCCATATGGAGTATATGTTAACCGTTGGGACCTTTTCTGTACGGAGCCGTGCGACAACGTCTACAAAAAAGGAATCGCTCCGGTCTGTTTGGGGGTCTGGTCTTGAGCGTTGCCTAGCATGCAGGCTCGGCGTCCATGCCCTCGGAAATGCTGGCAACCTCCTCGGCAGCGGGAACATCCGGCATGTGCACGAGCTCCATGTGCGGCTCGGCAAAGACCGTTCCCATGGGGAAAGCGCGGCGGAAGACAAAGCGGGCAACCGGACCGGCCACCAGCAGGTTCCAGGGCAGGGCCATGATAAAGTTGCGCGGAATGTTGGCGAGCCACATCATCGGCAGTGCCTGCAAATTGGCAAGCGGGCCGCCGGGCATATGGAACAGGCCTTCGCACGCGCCGTAGAGTGACATGATGGTGACCATGGGGACGACCATGCAGGAGCTGACGGCGAGCGTCATAGCGAGCGGCGAGCTCTTACCCGGCGTGACCAAGAACTTGAAGGCGAAGCCTTTGGCCAGCGGGCTGGCAACAAACCAGTCGCAGCACATGGCAAAGACGTAGGCAACGGGGAAGCCGAGCCATGCAGCGGCAACAACCTCGCCGTTGATGGCCCCATGCTGCAGGGCAACATTGTAGATGCTCATCCAGAGCACCATGCAAAAGCACATGATAAAGGTGAACAGCAGGCTCTCTCGTTTGTTGATAGGCATAAAGGGCGAAATCCTTTCTGTTTTGCGCCGCAACGCCACGCAACAAAAATGGGCGGGCGAGATGGAGTTACTGGGACTTCATCTCGCCCGCCCGTGTTACGTGCGTCTGCGACTACTTATGTGGTGGAACTACCCTAACACGAACGACGCGCGCTTCGTAAGCGTTGAGTTTGTGGAGATGCGAGGCGCACTTGATCCGTTGGGACGTCCCCAACGACTAATTAGCTGGTGTGGCGCCAGCGAGGGTCGGTGAGCGTACGCGCCACGCCCAAGCCAACGGGCAGAAACGCCACGATGAGCACCGCGCGCACAAACCAGCCGAGCATATTGACCGTGTCGAAGGTGCACATGTAATACATCGAACGATAGAGATACAGACCGGGCACCATAATGACAATCGAAGGCACCGTGAGAGCGATACGCGGGTAGGTGAGCTTGATTTCTGCCAGGCTTGCCAGCAGGCCCGATACGAGCGCCCCGATAAATGCAGCCGCCTCGGGAGGCATGCCTACGCTCAGGCCCAGGAAGGGTAGCATCGTCGGCGCATCGACGAGCGTAAGGCGCAAGGTATTGGACACGGCGCCGATCAGACCGGCCGCCGCGGCCATCTTTACCGGGCTGTTGAACATAACCGAGAAGCCAAATACACCGATAAAGCTCATCAGTATGCGCAAGAGCGTAAGAGCCAACGGCGAGAGGCCGAGCGGGGCGAAGTCATCCGGCGCCAGCCCCACACATTCGGCAACCATCCAACCTACGAGGGTCGCCATCACAATAATTGACACAGCATACGAAAGACGCTCGATGCCGCTTCGCATATCGAGCTTTGCGATGTCGAGGCCTGCCGTAATAAGGGGAAAGCCGGGGATCACAAAGAGCATGGCACCAATATAGCCTTCTTGGTGCGACATTGCCCCCGGAATGACCTGGCCAAGGCCGAGCAACGCCAGCAAATACGAGATGCAGGCCAGCGCGACACCAAACGTCAACGCGCTAAACTGGCCGAGGCCCTGCTTGAGGATATGAGAGCGGGCAAAGTTGCCGACGCCCGCGCCCACGAACGCACATGCCATCTCAATGGGACCCCCACCAAGTAAAAAGACAAAGGCGCCACAGGCGCAGGCCGCCGCAAGGCCCTGTTGCCAAGGCGCGTAATCAGGTTTTGAGCTCTCTACGGTCTTGAGCATCTCGTGATACTCATGCACCGTGAAGCGACGACCATAGGTCTCGATTTCCTTTAGGAAGCTCTCCATCATCCAAATGCGATGGGTATTGACGCCCGTTGTGGGCAGGCTGACAACCTCGTTAAAGCAGTGGCCGCCTTCGATGCAGGTGCACTCAAACGACAGGAGACTTAAGTCAACGTGGACGGTGACACCGAGTACGGCGGCGACGCGATTCATGGTATCGCGTACACGCCAGGCACCCGTTCCGCTCGCGAGCATAAGCATACCGGTGCGGCAGATGATGGATGATTTGTCGGTAAGTGGCGCATCGACGGCAAGCTCATCGCCCGCGGTCACGATCTGGCGCCAGTCAGTTTTCATATGGAGCGCGCCGGCACGGACACCGTGGTGCATGGGGGTTCTCGAAAGCAGCGAGTCAAGGCGCGAAGGCTGTGGGGACTCCGCTGATTCGCCCTCAACCTCATCAGCCTCTTCATCGACCAGATCAAAGGAATCAAGCGGCGCTGGCTCGCGACGGTCGATCAGCTCCTCGTCCTCATCATCAAAGTAATTGAACTGATCGAGCATGTCCTCTTCGATTGCGCGCTCGCTCGCATCGTCCATCCCGGTGCTCCCTTCCTATCGACTAACCCCCATCCTAGGCAGCGACGGCTAAAGGAAACATAAAAGAGACGGCTGTCATGCGAGCCATGTGCGCAATAGCCGTTGAGTAGCCATTGGGGACGCTCTTGAATGACTAGTCGTTTAAGAGCGTCCCCAATGACTACATCGATGTTCTAAATGTCAACCAAGTCAACGCCGCAGGTAGAGGACGGACAGCGAGCGCCGCCCAGGGCGAACAAGTTGGCATGAAAAAGGCAAGGCATAGACCTTCTGGTCATGCCTTGCC
>URRJ01000141.1 GCA_900550205.1 uncultured Collinsella sp.
ACGCCCGGCAGCACATCGCGGGCCATGCGCGCGAGCATGCGCACCGTGCCCTGACTGCGCGAAAGCGGCTGCAGGTCGGCATCGTCGCGACGGGCGATCATGTCCGAGAACAGCATCTGGCGTTGCATGTTGTCGACGAAGCTGCGGCCATCGCCCATAAGCTCCCACATCGAACGGAGCCACGACGCAGGGGGTTTGTAGTCAACGCCCAGCGAGGCGCCAGCAACCGCAGCATCGTGACGGCACAGGTCGAGCTCGGCAAACGAGGGTGCCAGCAAAACGGCATGCCCGTGGCGGGCAACCAGGTCGGCGAGCAACGCCGCCTCGGCATCGCTCAAGTCCGCACCGGTATTGGTGGTATAGATTCGAACAGGCATGGTCCTCCACTCAAACCGTTCGCAATAATCAATGCATCCATCCTACCCGCCCACGCGGACAGATTGCCACCGCAGCTCCATCTTTTGGTACAAAGCAACCTGACCCCAACGCACCAACCGGTTACAGGCATATAAAAACCGCCCCCGAAGGGACGGTTCTGCGCAATTCGTTTGTTGCCGCCGGCCTACTCGCCATCCTCCAGTTTGATGAGGATCTTGCGATAGCCACCGTACTCGCCATTAAGCGCCTTGGACACGCGGCTCACCGTGGTGGACGAAGCGCCGGTGCGGGCCTGAACCTCAACATAGGGCTCGCCCTCATCCAGATAACGCGCGACCTGTAGGCGCTGAGAAAGATCGCAGATCTCGCGCGGTGTGCAGATATCGGTTAAAAACGCCTGGATATCGTTCTCGTCGTCCAAAAGACTAAATGCGTGGACCAGCTGCTTGACATCAGGCTTGTCAAACATGTTCTCGATATTCATCGATCACCGCCAAACCCGCCATAAGGCATCGAAGTTGATACTGACATCGGGCATCGTTCGCCCGTAATATGCAATAAAACTATGCATGGGCCTTTTGCCCGTAGCAGTGTAGCACACCACCAAACTAAAGCGACAAGACTCTCTGCCAACGGCACGTTTTTCAGGACGAACGCCGTTTAGAAACCGAATGCGCACGTAAGCTCCACGAATATTTGAGACAATGGGCGCCCAAACACCGCGGCGCGCCCGCGCAACCATCCAAGTCGCCGTCGCAAGCCGCTTCACGCGACGCCAGCAACCCCGGCGCAAGAAAGGATTCACGCCATGCGCTTTATGCTTAACTGGCTCTTCACCTCGATCGCCATCGCGATCGCCACGTTCCTCGTCCCCGGCATCCAACCTTTCGGCTTTGCCGAGGCCTGGGTCTGCTTTGCCTTTGTGGGGCTGTTCCTCAACATCGTCGATTCGTTCGTCAAACCGTTCCTCACGGTCATCTCGCTGCCGCTCACGATCATTACGCTCGGCATTTTCCAGCTCGTGCTCAACAGCTTTATGCTGGAGCTCGCCAGCTACCTGTCGGTCAACCTGTTGGGCGTCGGCATCTCCATCGCCGGCTTTGGCTCGGCCTTTATGGGCAGCATCCTAGTGTCCATCATGCGCAGCATCCTCGATAGTATTGCCGAAGAGTAATACGCCCCCGATACACAAACGCATCGGACCAAATCAAAGGCCGCCCATCGCAAAAATGGGCGGCCTTCTTATTTGCCAAGTCTCAGAGGGCAAGAAAATCTACCATTTCCACCCCGTCCCCAAATGGCAGGCATGGGTTAGATGACGTAGTCGTAGCCATGGTTGGGAGCGACAAGTTGATCGAGCGTCACACCGTCGAGGTAGTCGTTGATGAGCTTGTCCAGGTTCTTCCACACATCGAGCGTGGGGCACTCATCCGAGCGCGAGCAGCCCTTGCAGTCGCCATCCAGGCAGGCGACCGGCGCCAGACTACCCTCGGTCAGGCGCAGGATCTCGCCCACCGTGTACTGCTCGGGCGGACGCGTGAGCACATAGCCGCCGCCCTTGCCACGCATGCCCGAAAGCATGTTGGCGCGCACGAGCGTAGCCAAGATGTTCTCGAGATATTTCTCGGAAATCCCCTGTCGCGCCGCGATCTCTTTGAGCGGGATGCGACCGGCCGCCTGGTGCTCGGCCAGATCGACCATAACGCGCAGGGCGTACCTGCCCTTAGTAGAAACCAACATATATAGTGCTGCCTTTCGGTCTTTTAGTCCGTTGAAATTCTAGCCGAAAAAATGGGTTTGAAAATACCCGTTCCGATCAAGATGGTTAATCGACTCGTAATAATCTTCTATTTCCTATTGCGTTACTAGGCTTTAGTGTCTACTATGCTTGCCAACAGCTAAACGAACAACCTATAAGGTTTATGGGTTTAGCTGCTACACGCACCGTGAAACCACACGGCAACCAGCAACTTGAACACTTTGGAGGTTCACCATGAGCAAGGTTTACACGTCCATCGATCAGCTTATCGGCCACACCCCGCTTCTGGAGCTCACCCACTTTGAGGCCGACGAGGACCTCAAGGCTCGCGTGCTCGTCAAACTGGAATACTTCAACCCCGCCGGATCCGTTAAAGACCGCGTCGCCAAGAACATGATTGACGAGGCCGAGAAGGCAGGCAAGCTCGTGCGCGGCGGCGACTACACCATCATCGAGCCCACGAGCGGCAACACCGGCGTCGGCATCGCCTCGGTGGCGGCCGCCCGCGGCTACAAGGTGATCATCACCATGCCCGAGACCATGTCCGTCGAGCGCCGCAAGCTGATGCAGGCATACGGTGCGCAGCTCGTGCTCACCGACGGCTCCAAGGGCATGAAGGGCGCTATCGCCAAGGCCGAGGAGCTGCAGAAGGAGACCCCCAACAGCATTATCGCCGGCCAGTTTGTAAACCCCGCCAACCCCGCCATCCACAAGGCCACGACCGGCCCCGAGATCTGGGATGACACCGACGGCGAGGTCGACATCTTCGTCGCCGGCGTCGGCACCGGCGGCACCGTGACCGGCGTGGGCGAGTTCCTCAAGGAGCAGAATCCCCAGATTCAGGTCGTCGCCGTCGAGCCCGCCACCTCTCCGGTGCTCTCTAAGGGCCAGGCCGGCCCGCACAAGATCCAGGGTATCGGCGCCGGCTTTGTGCCCGACGTCCTCGACACCCAGGTCTACGACGAGATCATCCCCGTCGAGAACGACGACGCCTTTGCCACCGGCCGCGCCGTGGGCCACAAGGAGGGCGTGCTCGTGGGTATTTCGTCTGGCGCCGCCGTGTGGGCCGCACTGCAGCTAGCCAAGCGCCCCGAGAACGAGGGCAAGACCATCGTGGCCCTGCTTGCCGACACCGGCGAGCGCTACCTGTCCACGGCGCTCTTCCAGGACTAGGGCCTGTCGCCCATAGGTTGAGCCTGGGGACGAGCCGGTCTCCTCTCTCCCGGCAGTCTGAGCCCATCCCATCAGGGCGTCCCACAGGACGTCCGAACTTGCTACAATGTCTGCGACGCGGAACCAGCCTCCCGCGCCGCTTTTCTTTTTTGGCCACATGCCACCAAGGAGAACCTCCCCATGCACAACAAGCGCGTGCTCGTCGCCATGAGCGGCGGCGTCGATTCCAGCGTGACCGCGTACCTGCTCAAAAGCCAGGGCTACGAATGTGTCGGTGCCACCATGCGCCTCACCTGCCCCGCGCCCGATCCCGTCACGGGCATGAGTAAGGTCGGCCGCGACATCGCCGACGCGAAGGCGGTCGCCGAGCGTCTGGGGATACCCCATCATGTGCTCGACCTGCAGCAGACCTTCGACCGCAGTGTTATCGAGCGCTTTGTGAACGCCTACCAGGAGGGGCTGACGCCCAACCCGTGCATTATCTGCAACCGCCACATTAAGTTTGGCGCACTGCTCGATGCGGCGCTGGACATGGGCTGCGACTACATCGCAACGGGACATTACGCCAAAACAAGCCAGGCGGCAGACGGCACCTGGCAGCTACATCGCGGCGAGGACCCCAAAAAGGACCAAAGCTACTTTTTGTATTCACTTACGCAGGAGCGCCTGGCGCACACGATCTTTCCGCTGGCTGGCCTGGACAAAGAGCGCGACGTGCGCCGCATAGCCGCCGAGCAGGGCTTTACCAACGCCCAGAAGGCCGAAAGCGAGGACATCTGCTTTATCGC
>URRJ01000142.1 GCA_900550205.1 uncultured Collinsella sp.
CATGACCAGAAGGTCTATGCCTTGCCTTTTTCATGCCAACTTGTTCGCTCTGGACATCGCTCGCTGACGCTTGCTCAACCCGCGGTGTCTTAACAATTCTGTCCAGCTGTTGGTGTTGCGGCATTTGCCCAGATAAAACCTGCCAAAGTAAACCTGTCGCTTTTTGTTAGGTTTTAGAGCTCCACGCTTTCGGCTCCGTTGATGGTTAGGTTGCGCTCGTAGAAAGCGGTGAGGGCGCGGATGGTGTACATCACGTCGCGTACGCCGCCGGTCTCGTAGCTCGAGTGCATGGCCAGCTGCGGCAGGCCCACGTCTACGGCATGCATGCTCACCTGCATATTGGACAGATTGCCCAGGGTGGAGCCGCCGGCCATATCGCTCTTATTGGCGAAGGCCTGCGTGGGTACGTCGGCGTCATCGCAGATGGCCTGGAACACCGCACGGCTAAAGGCATCGGTGCAGTAGTGCTGGTTGGCGGCTTCCTTGATGACAATACCGCCGTTGAGTACGACCTGGTTGCGGACATCGCACTTCTCGGCGTGGTTGGGGTGCACGGCATGCGCGTTATCGCAGCTCACGAGCATCGAGGCGGCAAGTGCGCGATGGTACGACTCGTCATCGAAGCCCAGCGATCCGTTGATGCGGCGCAGCGCATCGGCCAAGAACGTCGACATGGCGCCCTGCTTGGTCTCGGAGCCAACCTCCTCGTTATCAAAGCAGCAGAAGACCGAGATATCATGTGCATTCTCAGCACCCAAAAATGCCTGTAGCGAGGTGTAGGCGCAGGCCAGGTCGTCAAGCTTGGGCGTCGAGATAAACTCGTCGGCCCAGCCCCAGATGCGCGCATCCTGACGATTGACCAGGAACAGATCGCGGCCCAGAATCTGCTCGGGCTCAACGTCCAGTTCGTCAGCGATCAGGGCGTCAAAGTCGCCCTGCTTAAGCGCGCCAGCGCTGATGAGCGGGCACAGGTCGACGGCTCGGTTGGGAGCAAAGCCCTCGTTAACGCCGCGGTTCATGTGGATAGCAAGACTCGGAATGATGGCGACCTCGCGCTCGGTGGCGAGCAAGCGACTCTCGATGCGGTCGCCCTCGCGCACCAGCACACGACCCGCGAGCGCCAGCGGGCGATCGAACCAGGTGTAGTCGATCATGCCGCCGTAGGCCTCGGTGTTCAGACGCAGCGTCTCGCCTGCACCGTCGAGCTCGGGCACGGCCTTGACCTTAAACGTCGGCGAATCGCTGTGCGACGCCGTCAGTTGAAAATGATAGTCGCCGGCAACGCCGTCCTCGCCCCACGTCGCGGCCAGGTCCTCGCCCACCTTAAAGGCAACAACGCTCGAGGTGTTGCGCTGCGTGTAATAACGCCCGCCCGGTTCGATGTCCCACGCTGCGTTCTCGGGCAGGTAGGTAAAGCCCGCCTCGTCGAGCTCGGCCATAATGGTCGCCGCCGTATGAAACATGCTGGGGCATGCCTCGATAAAGTCGATAAGGTCGTTGGCGGCCTCGATATCGTCGGCCGTCACATGCGCGCGCTCGGGCGTTTCCTGATCCGTCATGCTCTCCCCTTTCGCTGGGTTGATGGTTCCCTCCAGCATACCCCGCCACGCCAGCGCCGCACTCTTCATTCCATGTTTAATCCCGCGCCGCTCACCAAGTTGAGCCATCGTGCCCGCGCTCCTTTTGCGACAATTGCGCTAACAGGACGAGAGGAGCCGTCATGAAGCCACGTAACATTGCCGTCGCCTGCGGTGTCGCAGGATTCGCCGTCGGCCTTGCCGCCGCCACCGGTATCGTTTACCGCAAGCAAATCAAGTCCGCCGCGTCGCTCAAACGCCTGACCGGCTACGCGGATGGCTATGATCTGTACGCAATCGACATCGCCTACGACTACGATCTTGATCGCATCATCGCCGCTGGCGTGCGCAACGACCAGGCCTACATCGATGCCGTGGTGGCGCAGGTGCTGCCCGGTGTGCCGGCACATGTCCAGGCGCCCCAGTTTGCCTGCAGCGCCTTTGTCGCCGTAGATGCCGAAGGCCGCGTGCGCACCGGTCGCAATTACGACTTTAAGGACGACACCTCGGCGCTGCTGGTACGCAATCACCCACGCGGCGGCTATGCCTCCATCGGGTTTGCCGCCCTTAACAACCTGGGCGATAACACTCCGCTTGACTCCGTCGCCGGACGCGCCGCCGCACTCATGGGCCCGTTTGCCCAGCTCGACGGTGTTAACGAATGCGGCGTGTCCATTGCCGTACTCACTCTGGATTCCAAGCCCTGTGACCAGGACACGCAACGCCCCGTCATCAATACCTCGCTCGCCATCCGTCTGGTGCTCGACCGCGCCGCCACCACGCAAGAAGCTGTCGACCTGCTTTCCGCCTACGACATGCACGCCATGGCAGGACGCGATTACCACTTCTTTATCAACGACGCCGCCGGTGACGCGCGCGTAGTAGAGTGGGATCCGCACGATCCGGACCGTGCTTTCAAAGCGACTCCTGTACGCCAGGTTACGAACTTCTACGCCTGCTATGGCGACGAAGTGCTGCCCAACCAAAAGAATGGCGAGCTGGGCCATGGTAAAGAGCGCGCCATCGCAATCGCCGATGTCCTTGACGCCCATGTCGGTGCCCAGGACGAAACGATTGCCTGGGAAGCCCTGCGCGCCGCAGCGCAAGAGCCCAATCCGGAAGACATCACCAGCAATACGCAATGGTCGGTCGTCTTTGACAATACCGAACCCGCCGCCGCTATTACACTGCGCCGTCACTGGGGCGATGTCGACGCCTTCGCACCGTAAGGAGCCAGGCCCGTCGACCTTACGCTCGCCTGACGTTGCTTACATTTCTATACGCTTGAGCTAACACGTTTTACCCCCGTATCAACAATGTGCGGGGGTAAACTTATGCGCATGTTATAACTTGCCCGGAAGGATTCATCATGCTTAGGATCGGTCTTCTTACCAGTGGCGGCGACTGCCAGGCGCTCAACGCCACCATGCGCGGCATTGTCAAAACGCTTATGACCAATAGCGAAGAACCTATCGAGATCTACGGTTTTGAGGACGGCTACCAGGGCCTTATCTACAGCAGGTTCCGCGTCATGACGCCCGCCGATTTTAGCGGCATCCTTACCCGTGGCGGCACCATCCTGGGCACGAGCCGTACGCCGTTCAAGCGCCTGGGCATTCCCGAGGCCGATGGCGTCGAGAAGGTGCCGGCAATGGTCCACACCTATCATAAGCTGCAGCTCGACTGCCTGTTTATGCTGGGCGGCAACGGCTCCACCAAGACCGCCAACCGCCTGCGCGAAGAGGGCCTCAACGTTATCGCCCTGCCTAAGACCATCGATAACGACACCTGGGGCACCGAGTTGACGTTTGGCTTTACGAGCGCCATCGACGTCGCCACCAAGTGCATCGACGACATCCACACCACCGCCTCGAGTCACGGCCGCGTGTTCGTTATCGAGATCATGGGCCACAAGGTCGGCTGGATTCCGTTGTATGCCGGCGTCGCAGGCGGCGCGGACGTCATCCTGATCCCCGAGATTCCCTACGACATGGATAACGTCATCAAGACCATCGAGCATCGCATGGAGACCGGCAGCCGCTTTACCATCGTGGCCGTCGCCGAGGGCGCCATCTCCAAGGAGGACGCGGCGCTGCCCAAGAAGGAGTACAAGAAGAAGCTCGCCGAGCGCACGAGCCCGTCGATTGTCTACGACATCGCCAAGGAGATCGAGGCCAAGACCGGTCGCGAGACCCGCGTCGCCATTCCCGGCCACACGCAGCGCGGTGGCCAGCCCGACGCCCAGGACCGCATCTTTGCGACCCAGTGCGGCGTCGAGGCGGCACTCGGCTGCCTGCGCGGCGAGTTTGGCTACATGATTGCCCTGCGCGACGGCAAGATGTGCCACATGCCGCTCGAGGATGTCGCCGGCAAGCTCAAGTATGTCGACCCCCAGAGTGATCTGGTGCGCGAGGCCAAGGCGCTGGGCATCAGCTTCGGCGACGAATAGCCTCGGCTGGA
>URRJ01000143.1 GCA_900550205.1 uncultured Collinsella sp.
TCGACACCGCCGAGTTCGCGATCCCCGGCCTTGACGACGAGTTCCGCGTCATCGTGTCTCCGTGGATCCTCTCCTCGCTGATCACCGATCGCCTTGCCGCTTACTACGAGACGGTCACCAAGCACAACCTCAACTACCGTCGTTACTATCACCAGTTCGACTACTAATCGGTGACAAATAAGCTACTGATCAAGAAGCACCCTGCCCGGGCGCATGCGTCCGGGCATTTTTATGCCGAAATTCGCAAGAAAGGGGAATCGAATGAGGCAGTTTATCGTTGCATCCCATGCCCATTTTGCGTCTGGAATCGTCGAGAGCATTGGGCTGCTCTCCGGCGAGCGCGAAAACGTCCATGCGCTCTCTATGTATGTCGACGGAAACGAGGACCTGACCAAGGAGGCCGCAGCGATTCTGGACGGCTTTGCCGCGGACGATGAGGTCGTCGTTTGCACCGACCTCTTTGGCGGCAGCGTCAACAACGAGTTCACCAAGATCGTCCAGACGCGTCCCAACACGCACCTGGTGACCAATATGAACCTGCCGCTCCTTATTCAGCTGCTGTTCGTGTCCGAATCCACCCCGATCGATGAGGCCATTCGCCAGATCGTCGAGGCGGACGACACCAAGGTCAAGTATGTCAACGACCTGCTGGGGCAGGCCGAACTCGATGAGTTTTAATCGCTAGGGAGCACATCATGATTCAGATGATTCGCGTGGACTATCGACTGCTGCACGGCCAGGTTGCCGTTAGCTGGACTTCGGCTCTGGGTGCCGACTGCATCCTGTTGGTAAGCGACACGGTCCTCAATGACAAGCTTCGTCTGCAGGCCCTGTCCCTTGCAAAACCGGAGGGCTGCAAGGTTGTCGTCAAAAACACCGAGGATGCCGTCAAGGCGCTCCAGAGCGGTGTGACCGATAAGTACAAGCTCTTCGTGGTTTGCGAGACGATCCAGCAGGCCGGTGCCGTCGCCAAGGCGATGGGCGTCAAGAAGATCAACCTCGGCAATGTTGCCTTTAGCGAGGATGCCCGCCAGGTCTCGACGAGCGTGTTCCTTACGCCCGAAAACGAGGCATACGTCAAAGAGCTGCTCGGCGAGGGCTACGAGCTGTTCATTCAGATGATTCCGGCAGATGCGAAGACTGACGCCGCGAAGGTCATCGGTTAGGGGCCATCATGGTTATCAAGACAATCCTGATTTTCCTTATTGCCCTTTTGGGCTATTCCGAGTGGCTGACCGGTACGAGCTACCTCCAGCGCCCGATTGTGCTCGGACCTCTGGTTGGCCTTGTCATGGGCGACATGGTGACCGGCACGATCATGGGCGCCACGATGGAGCTTGCCATGGTCGGCGCCATCTCGGTCGGCGCCTATAACCCGCCCGATACGATTTCCGGCACTATCCTGGGCGTATCTCTTGCCATGCAGGCCGGCGCGGATGCTTCGGCGGCCCTGACCCTGGGCATTCCTATCGCAACGATCGTCCTGGCGCTCGATACCGCCCTGGGCCAGCCGGTGATGCTGCTGCTGGTGCACCGTATCGACAAAAACGTCGAGGACGGAGACACCAAGGCCATCACGCGCAACATGCTCATCGCCGGTTACGCGCAGAGCTGGTGCGGCCTGCTGATTATTCCCCTGGCATTCTTCTTTGGCGCCGATGCTGTTGCCAGCCTGCTCAACATCATCCCCGATTTCGTTCAGACCGGCATGGATGTCGCCGCCGCCTTCTTGCCCGCACTCGGCTTTGCGATGCTGGCGCAGATGATTATGAACAAAACGGTGGCTCCGTTCTTCTTCGCTGGCTTCTTCCTCGTCGCCTACTTTGGCATTAGCACGACGGGCGTGGCGATCTTTGCCGCGATCATCGTCGTCGCGATGACGGTTTTGGGTGATAAGAAAAAAGCGGAGCAGCCCGCAGTGGCAACCGAGGATCCTGCGATTGGGAGTGGGTTCGATGAGTTTTAAGTTTGAGTCTTCTTACGACGGGCTGATTTCCCGCGCAGACCTTAAGAAGCTGTTCTGGCGCTCGATTCCCTATGAGCATTCCTGGAACTACGAGCGTATGGGCCATATCGGCTTTATGTGGGCCCTTATGCCGATTCTTCGCAAGCTGTATCCGCAGGATGCGGACTTTAAGGCCGCCCTTAAGCGCCATATGGAGCTCTATAACGTCACGCCGTACATCTCGACGCTCCCCATGTCCATCGCCGCTGCAATGGAAGAGGTCAACGCTACTGACGATAGCTTTGACACGAGCGCGATCTCAAATGTCAAGCTTGCTTTGATGGGACCGCTGTCCGGTGTGGGCGATGCCTTCTACTGGGGCACGCTGCGAATTTTGGCAACGGGTGTCGGCACGTCGCTGGCGCTACAGGGCTCTATTCTTGGCCCGATTTTGTTCCTGCTCGTGTTCAACGTCCCTCACTACATCATCCGTTACCTGCTGACGTTTGTGGGATATCGCTTTGGCTCGGACATGATCAGCAAGGTCCAGGAATCGGGCATTATGGACACGATCGTCAAGATGGCCTCTATCATGGGCGCCATGGTGATCGGTGCTATGACCATGGAGATGGTCACCGTGGACATTCCGCTCATGGTCGGTGCGGGCGATGGTGCTCAGACGCTGGCCGAGCTGCTCAACGGAATCTTCCCGGGCTTTGTCACGATGGGGCTGTTTGGAATCGTCTATCTCATGCTCAAGAAGAAGATGAATCCGCTGCTTATCATGCTCGTGATCCTGCTCGTGAGTATCGCCGGCGCGTTCTTTGGAGTGCTTGGTGTCCAGTAGAGTATCCGTCATAATGAGAACAATGTAAGAGGGGGCGTCGCGCACACTGTGCTGCGGCGCCCTTTTGCCGAAAGGTGGACAAGATGGAGTATCCGCAGCTTGCCGTCATGAATATCAGCCATCGTTATTTTGACCTTGAGGAATTCTTTTCTTCGGCAGCGGCCTCGGGCTACACGTGTTGCGAGCTTTGGACCGGGGCGATGCATCTGTATGTCGATTGCCATGGATACGATTCGCTCGAGCAGGTGCGGGAGCTGTCGCAGCGGTATGGGGTTCGGATTGTGGGGCTTTGTCCCGAACAGAACAACCCCAAGCCGTGGAATATCGCGGCGCGTGGGAATGAGGCGCGTGCCCGCACGCTCGCGTACTTTAAGAACGTTGTGGATATCGCGGCGGAACTTGGAGCCGAGCAGGTCATGGTCTCGAGCGGCTGGGCATTTTTGAACGAGCCGATCGAGGACGCGTGGGGTCGCAGCGCCTCGATGCTGCGTGCGATTGCCGAGCATGCGGGAGAGCGCGGCGTGCGACTGGTGCTCGAGGCCCTACAGCCGGTTGAGTCGATGATCGTGAACTCGGCGGCCGACACGAAGCGCATGATCGAGGCAGTTGATCATCCGGCACTTAAGGCGTGTCTGGATTTGGGCGCTATGGCGGTGGCAGGGGATACCATCGACGATTATTTCGATCTGCTTGGCGAAGATGTCGCCCACGTGCATTTTGTCGATGTTGCGGCAGATGGCACGACGCATCTTGCCTGGGGCGACGGCGAGCGTGATATGCGTGCCGACCTCGAGGCACTCATGCGCCACGGCTATACGGGCTATGTCTCGGCCGAGACGTGTGATGGCCGCTACTATCAAGATCCGTCCAAGGCGACGACTCAGGTTATCGAGATGTATCGCCGTGTGACAGCGGAGATGGAAGCCGAATAACTAAACTGCGCGGTTGCGCCGGAAACGCTTGGGCGGGTCTGGCGCAACGCTTTTATAGCTGGCGAGTTGTGGGGAACCCGCTGGCAGTAGCGCTCGAAATAGACAACTATTGGCGTTGTAATACCACTCGGGCGAGGAAACCGACCGTTCGCCGCAAATCTCCGTGAGTTTGGATTGGTATTAAATAACAAGCAATCGTATGGCTATAATTGGTATCAGCAAGAAGCGCGATGTATAGAATTGCGCACATGTGATGGGAGGACACACATGAAGGAGACCGAGAAGATCGAGATCATGCACTTCGA
>URRJ01000144.1 GCA_900550205.1 uncultured Collinsella sp.
ATGCGGGTCGAGACCAAACGCACGATCGGCAACGTATTGTCGGGACGAACCACCAACAAGCGGCCGTCATCGTCAAAAAGCTTAAACGGCGTGTCCGCGATACGGCCGCCCTCCTCGAGCGAGCCCTTGTCCTCGAGCAGCGGCGTCTCGACCGGCAGGTAATGATGCTCCCTAAAGCAGCCCTTCACCGTCAGCGCAATCTCCTCGCGCGCCTGAGCCTCCTCGGGCAATATGTCCCGGAATCCCCACGGTGTGGCCGTCATCTGGTGAGCCTCCTCATGCTGTGTTTCATATAGAACAGAAGACCGGCATAGCTCCGCCGGTCTTCTGGGTACTTTAGCATACTAGAGTGTTTGCGGGGAAAATCCATCGCAGCCGCTCACGCCGTATTCATTTGGAAACATAGGGGCAGACGCTCAGCTAAATCTGACGATTATCTAGGCCAACCAGAAACCATATCCCGTTTTTCGTCTAAAAACTGGGATGCAGTTTCCGCTGAGGACCTTTTCCGAACTGCTTCTGCAGCGGCTGTTTTGGCTCCGGGACCGCGTCAATCGCATATCTTTATGGCGCCTTTATCCTACACATGTTGTATAACTACCAAATGTGGAATATAACAAAGAGCAAAACATAGGCTGAGCGTTATGGAGGATTGAGGTTGAAAGAGAAGCTATTTCGATGGGTCGTGAAGCACCGCAAACCCATCATCGCGTTCTATGCGGTGGCAGCACTGGTATGCCTGTTCCTGCGCCAGTTTGTAGGCGTTAACTACGACATTACGAGCTATCTGCCCGACGAAGCGGCGTCGACCGTCGCTCTGAATACCATGGGTGATGAGTTTGAGGGTGACATTCCCAACTGTCGCGTTATGGTGCCCAATGTCTCGATCGCTCAGGCGCTCAAATACAAGGACAAAATCAAAAAGGTCGACGGCGTCGAGGAGGTCCTATGGCTTGACGACGCGGCAGATATCGATCAGCCGCTTGCCACGCAAGACAAAGACACCGTTGAGACCTATTACAAAAAGAACAACGCCCTGTTTACGGTGACGGTTAATTCCGAAAAGGAGATCGAGGCAACCGACGCTATTCGAGATATCGTGGGCGACGAGGGCGCCATTACGGGCTCGGCCATGTCTAACGCGCTCGCCACCACATCGACCGAGCAGCAGATCAGCATTATCACGGTCGCTGTCATAGCGATTATCTTCGTGATTCTGGTCATCACGACTACCAGCTGGGCCGAACCCATCCTGGTGCTGCTGGGCCTGGGCGTCTCGGTGTTTATCAACTGGGGCACCAACCTCATCTTTGGCGAGATTAGCTTTGTCACCAACTCTGCGGGCTCCATTTTGCAGGTTGCCATCGCGCTGGACTTCTCGGTCTTTTTGCTGCACCGCTTTAACGAGGAGCGTGGCCGCCACGGCAGCGTTGCCGAAGACATGGTGCAGTCGTGCTGCCTGTCCTCGGTCGCCGTGTTTTCGAGCGGTTGCACGGTCTGCATCGGCTTTATCGCGCTTGCCGCCATGCAGTTTAAGATCGGCCCCGACCTTGGTCTTGCCCTTGCAAAGGGTATCGCCATCAGCCTGGTATCGGTCTTTACCTTTGTTCCTTCGATGTTCGTTCAGTTCGATGGCTTTGTGCAAAAATCGCAGCACAGGCCCTTTGTCCCGCCGCTGGGTAAGTTCGCCCGTCTGGTGCTCAAGGTCTGTATCCCCGCTGCCGTCGTGATCCTCGCCGTGGTTTACCCTGCGCGTGTGGCATCGACCTCCAGCGATATCACGTACTACTACGGCACTTCGCACATTTTTGGTTCGGATACGCGGCTTGGTCAGGATATGGACAAGGTCAAGGAGGTCTTTGGCAACTCCGATACCTACGTTGTGCTCGTTCCCCGTGGAGAGGTGAGCGAGGAGCAGGCACTCTCCAATGAGCTCAAGGCGCTCCCCGAGGTCAAGTCCATCCAGAGCTATGTTGACGTTGCGAGTCCCTATATCCCCACGGGCATGGCCGAAAAGGACACGCTCGATCTGGTGGAGGGAGAGCACTACAGCCGTTTGGTGCTCACGGTTACCGCGCCCTACGAGGGTCCGAGTACATTTAAGCTGGTCAAGAAGATTCGTTGTATCGCGGACAAACATTATCCGGGTAAGGCAATGCTCGCCGGCGAGGGCGTGAGCACCACCGACCTTAAGGACACCATCACCGTCGATAAGGGCAAGGTCGACCTCATCGCCGTCGTGGCCGTGTTCGCGGTCTTGCTGCTGGCCACCAAGTCGCTGAGCCTGCCGATCATCTTGGTGCTCGTGATTGAGACCTCGATCTGGGTCAACTTTGCTGCACCGCTCTACACCGGTATGCACGAGTTCTTCCTCGCCTACTTAATTGTGAGCTCCATCCAGCTGGGCGTTGCCGTCGACTACGGCATCCTGATTGCTGACCGCTATCGTGAGGACCGCGTGACCATGCATAAGCGCGAAGCGCTACTCGAGACCATGGAAGCTTGCACGATTCCTGTTTTGACCTCTGGATCGGTTCTGCTAATCAGTGGCTTCCTGATCCATGCGATCTCGAGCCACGGCGTGCTCAAGCAGATCGGCTGGTTCCTGGGCGTCGGCGTGAGCATCTCCCTAGTCGCCGTACTCTTTGCGCTGCCGGGTTTCCTGTATGTGCTCGATGGCCTCATCGGCAAGACCACGCTCAAAGCTCATTTTTTGCCCAAGGATGCCCAGGATCCGGTTTCGGATACCACCGAGGCATCGGCTGCGGACGGCTCCGCTCAGTAACGTTTTACAAAGCAGTTGGAAGGAATACCGCAATGCATACCCATACCACTGATACCGCTTCGAAAGAGCTCAAAGCCCAACGCGATCTTGTACGTCGTCCCCATAAGCGCATCGCTGCGCTCGCTCTTGCCGCCGGTCTGACCGTGGCCCTTACCGTTCCCGATGCCGTTGTGTTCGCCGACGGCGTAGGGTCGACGAGCGCTGCCTCGGCTACGAGTGAACAGATGGCGACGGACTCCGATAACAGCACGCCGGGATATAAGAAAAACCAGGTCGTATACGTCAAAACCGATGCCGACGGCAATCGCACGGGTGTTTACGTGGTCAATAGCTTCGAGGCCAATAAGGGCGTCAAGATCGACGATGCCGGCACCTATAACAAAGTGACCAACCTATCGACGACTCAAAAACTAACGGACGACAGCGGGTCGGTTGCCGTTACGGGCCAGGGAGTGCAGGACTTTGTCTACCAGGGCGATCTGGACAAGAACACTCAGATGCCGTGGAACGTCACCGTGGCATACCAGCTCGATGGCCGCGATATCGACGCCAAGGATTTGGCGGGCAAGAGCGGCAAGCTCACTATGAAGCTCAAGGTCGAAAAGAATGACGACTATACCGGTGGCGATTATGCCGATAACTACCTGGTTCAGATTACCGGTCAGCTTAAGGATGCCGAGGCACACGATATTGAGGCTGAGGGCGCCACGGTTGCTGCCAACGGCTCCAACACGCAGCTTACCTACATGGTGATTCCCGGCAGCACCGGAGACTACACCATTACGACCGATGTTGAGGATTTTGAGTTTGATGGCTGGCAGATTGTCGGCGTGCCGCTGAATCTTGCCATCGATGTGGACTCGAGCAGCATGGATACGAGCCAGCTCGTGGAGCTCTCCAACGGTATTGCTACGGCCAATAGCGGTGCTGGCCAGGTTGCCGACGGTGTCAAGACGCTCGCGGCCTCGCTTGCCACGGCCAATACCGGTGCCGGCACGCTGTCCAGTGGCGCCGCTGCGCTCGCGGCGGGTACGAGTCAGCTCAACGCGCAGGTCCCCACGCTGGTCGAAGGCGTGAGCAACCTTAATGCCGGTGCCGAGGGGGTTAATGCCGGTGCCGTGCAGCTTAAGGGCGGTGCGTCCGATCTTTCGGCGGGCCTTTCCA
>URRJ01000145.1 GCA_900550205.1 uncultured Collinsella sp.
CGATGCCGAACACCTGGAGCTTACCGGCTATGCGGGTGAAGCCATCGGCGCCGACGACGACCTGGTTGTGACGCTAGTGGGGCAAAACTCCGTGGTCGAGACGCATGCGCCCGATGCGGACATTTCCATGAGCGGCATGGAGGTGTGGGGAAACCTTACGCTTTGCGGCTCCGGCTCGCTCACGGCTACGGGTTCGCAATGCGGGATTCATGTGGCCCAGGCGCTGGTGGTTGACGGCTGCACGGTGGATGCCAGGGCCGACGGGGCAGGCGTTGATGGCCAGACCGTGGCCGGCATTGCCGCAGGCAGCTTGACAGTTCGCGGCGGCGGGCACGTTGTTGCCACGGGTGCGGGATCCGATGCGGGCTTGCGCTTTTATGGCGTACGCTTGCTCGACGAGGGATTTGGGGCAGACGCGGCGAGCAAGACGCTTGTCGTGGATGCGTCCTGGCTAGATGCGACCGGTGCGGATGCCGGCGTTACCTGCGAACGCGGGTCACTCGTGGCCGCGCACTTTGTGACTCCCGCAGGCGGAGCCTTTGGCGCTGCTAGCGTGGTGGATGCTGTCGGAGCCATGGCACCGCATGTGGTGATTGTGCCCGATGGCGCCACCGCCCCGGCGGGGGAGACCGTTACACCCGGCGGCGAGGTGCCGGGGAATGGCACGGGCGAGCCTACTGGTAGCGCCGACCCTGCTGCGGGGCAACCCGGTGCGGGTTCGGCGACGGATCCTGCGGTGAAACCCGTGGCTACGTCGCCCAAGACAACGGTCACTAAGACCACAGTCACCAAGACGATCAAGCCCAAATCCACTATGGCAACAACACGGCCGCTTCCCAAGACCGGCGACAGCTACTGGATAGCTGCCTCCTTAACGCTATTCCTGCTGGGGACAGTGCTTCTGAGCGCCGCATATCGCTGCTGATGCGTACGACGCACTTGGCTGCGATACAAGAGCTCTGTAGGAGCTTTAAGGGCAACGCTTTCGGCAAGGGAGCGTTGCTTTTTCATGCATACAATGTCTAACGTGCAGCCATATGAGTTTCCGCAACAAGGACTATCGCTTGTGCAGCCAGCCGGCAGGGTTAGGGTCTTATTGGATTAATTCAATTCACCTCGTGTTAAATCCACTCCGTTCTCTATACTCAAATGCAAACAGTGAGGAGGTAGTCATGTTTTGGAGCTACGTTCAGCTTAATGATGGCACCCAGGTTGCCTACTCAGAGACAAGAGAAGACGGAACCGTTCGCGTAGCCGTCGAGCGCCCGGTTGACTTTGGCTTTGACCATGCGGAATGCTTCTTGCCTGCGGTCAAATGGTTCAACGTCGAAGGATTTACTGCTGTTGACCTCAATTTCTTGACAGAATTTGTTAGATCAAACGCCCCGTTTATCTTCGAGCTCGCCGAACGCCAAAAAGCCGGACCGGCGATTTCGGCGCTAGCCCTCTGACGTTCTACTGTTGAACGGCAAATAACCCATGATTTCGACTACCGACATATCCACTGCCGCCTCCCGCGTGCTGGCTCAATACGACGTCAGCGAAGCGTATTTATTTGGCTCCTTTGCCCGAGGCGAGCAGACGCCTGATAGCGATATTGACTTGCGCCTAGTCTGCGGCAACACCATGACGTTCGGCACGCTTTACGAACTCCTCTATGAGCTCGAGATGGAACTTGGGCGAAAGGTCGATGTCGTCACCAACCCGCCAGAGCGCATGCGCCCGGCTTTCCGCAAAAGCATCGAGCAGGATGAGGTGCGCATCTATGAAACAACATGAGCGGGACGAGGAGCTTACGAATACCAGCCCGCGGCCTTTCCCTTCCAAAGAACCAAACTCGGTGACCCTCCAGGCCATTCACGAAGGTGATGCGTTCTTAGCGACGGGGGAGTCCGGTTGCTTCGACAATGGCGCCGATCTTATCGATGCAGCTCTAGCCAACAAGTCAGAATTTTGCCGCACACTTCCGGACTCGGCGAGTCTTAGAAGCCAGTATTGAATATCAGGAGCTACTTGCCGAAAATCCTTTTGAGGGAATCCGTATCGTCGATATCATTCGAGAGGGGATGGCGGGCGATGACCCACGCCTACAGTGAGATGTATCTCGAGGATGCCATGAGAACGCTGGGCGAGGCGGTCGATTTTGCCCTCTGTGACCAAGGGTTGACTCCAGCCGAGTTGACGGCGATTCTGTCGAACGCTCTTGAGATGAAACAGTTTGAGCGCGGTATGCCTCGCGTCGTTTGCGGCATGGCGGGCGACGAGCTCGCGCGCGATATTATCGCCCATGCGGGACTGACCCCCGTCAAATGCAGGGAGACCTATCCGTTCGACCGTTCGCCTCAGTATTGGGCGGGGTGGGTTATGGCCTATACGCAATGGATGAGCAGCATGGGCTTTAATAAGCTACTCGAAGTCGCTCCGCTCGATTGGATCATCGGCTCGTATCGTCCGCTCCACGAGGCCTCCGAAGACAAATTCGCCCAGATTGTCATCGAAAAATGGAACAACGCCCAAGCAGATAAAAAGGGCCTCAAGGCGGCACGAAAGGCTGCCGGACTAACGCAAAAACAGCTCGCCACCCAATCGGGGGTTAAGCTTCGCGCCATACAACTCTACGAGCAGAACCAGCTCGACCTACGCCGCGCTTCGGTCTCCTCGGCATTGGCGCTCGCAAATACCCTACACTGTTCCATCGAAGACCTCGTTTGGCAGCCGATTGCACTGGAGTACGACTCGCAGGCTATTTCGTCTGTAAAGCTATAGAGGAGTCAGACATGCCTTGGAGCTATGTTCAACAAGATGACGGCGCTGATTGCGTTGCTCAAGAAGATCATTCAACTGTGCACGTGGCAAATTCAGCATCACCGATTTTGCTCGACGGCGCCACGTCAATCGACGAAGCTATTCGGCTGACCATTGCGGACATGCCCAACGCGCTCAGGCTCTTGGAAAACTCATGATGGCGGCTTTGCAGCGGAGCGCTCATCCGTTCGTGCCGCTCGTGCTCGATGATACCGGTTCGCTCGAAGCTATGGCCGCGGCCGTGATGCGCCTGCACAGCACGCTGATGACGGTCGGGCGCTGCTATACAACCGACGCCGCAGGCGACCGGGCCGCGCTTGAGCTTGGACGCGTCGAGTCCGTGCTTGCGGGTGCGTTCTGTACGATATTCGGTCAATCGCCGGCCGACCGCTTCGCAGACATCTTTGACCAGGTCACCTACGTGGCCGAGCACATGGTCAAGGACCACATCTTTGAAGACGGTAACAAACGAACCAGCCTTGTCTTTGCGTTGTCCGTCCTAAGACTTGTCGGCGCTCCGGTCGAGCTGTCCGACAGCCCCGAGCCCAAAGACAATCAATACTATGCCTGGATCCAGGACCTCGTTTCTAGCCGCCGCACGAACAGCGAGCTAGCCGAAGAGCTGCGCTGCGGTTGCGTTGCGGGCACGGGCGACCCGTCGCTCGTATAGAATCTAAGCATCCGCACGCCGGTTATTGAATTGATTGGACACCATATGGAGATCCCCAGCACCCTGTGCAGCAATGTCTACGACTTTGCGTTTTGCCCCGAGCCTTGCTACGACCGCCTGGTCGACCTCGCCGACCCCGAGGACTGGGGTCCCGGCAACCGCATCCTCAAAAACTACCTGTCGTTTTCGTTTAGCCGCGCGGTATTCCTGACCGAGCGCGACGTGGACCAGACCGCCCCGTCCAACTTGCCGCTGGTGTTCGACGACGACCGCTGCCTATTCAACATCGGCCTGTACACGCGTCGCTACGAGACCATCTACGGCCTGTTTGAGCCCAACACCAAGCCCGACGCGCGCCAGCGCTGGTTTTTAAAGGGATTCTTTAAGGAGAGCGACCCCATGCTGGTCTCGTTTGAGTCCCTGCCGTGCCGCGTGCGCTT
>URRJ01000146.1 GCA_900550205.1 uncultured Collinsella sp.
CCGTCGGCAGGCGCCATGATGATGTATTCCATCGTGAGCATTCGCGAGCAGGCTACGCTGGATCGTCTGGCCGACCTGTGCGACCACCAGCCCATGATCGCCAAGGCGCCCTGGGCACTAATATTTGTGGTCGATTATGCCAAGTGGATCGATCTGTTTGAGCACGTGGGCTGCTTTGAGCCCGAGTTTGTCGAGCGCACGGGCAAGGCGCCCCGCCGCGCGCCGGGTTTGGGCGACTTTGCCATCGCGGCGCAGGATGCCGTGATCGCCGCGCAAAACGCCGTGGTTGCCGCCGAGGCCCTGGGACTGGGAAGCTGCTACATCGGCGACATCGTCGAGAATGCCGAGGAAGTTGCCGAGCTGCTCGATCTGCCGCCCTATACCATGCCGCTGTCGATGCTCATCATCGGCACGCCCCGTAAGGAGCGCCCGGCAATCGCGCACCCCGTGGTGAACCTGGTGCACGAGGAGCGCTACTGCCGTGCGGATGCCGCGACCATGGACGCGCAGGTGGCCGAGATGGATGCGATGTTTCGCCCGCATGCCCGCGAGGTGGGCGAGCGCGTGGTGGATATCTACACCCGCAAACACACGAGTCCCTTTATGGCCGAGATGAGTCGCTCCATGGAGTGGTGGTTCAAAAACTGGCTCGGAAAATGACAGATGTGGTAAAGGGACAGTCCCTTTACCACATTTCATATCGCCGCAGTGGCCTAAAGACCGTATAAATGTTTATCTAGCTGGGAAAACAGTGCATTAAACCATGGGCCGATTACCTATAATCCCCTCGAACGTTAAAGTTGGGAGGAAACCGGCTTATGGAACAAAAGGTCAAGGAGGCAGCTTCGCACGCTGCGATTCCTGTGAGCATCTCGGCGATGCTCGTCACGCTGGGCGTGGTGTATGGCGATATCGGCACCAGCCCTATGTATGTAACCAAGGCGCTCGTTGCCGGCAACGGCGGCATCGGAAGCGTTACGCAGGAGTTCGTGCTCGGCGCGCTCTCCCTTGTTGTGTGGACGGTCACGCTGCTGACGACCGTCAAGTACGTGCTGATCTCGCTGCGCGCCGACAACCATGGCGAGGGTGGCATCTTTGCTCTGTACAGCCTGGTTAAGCGCTGCGGCAAATGGCTCATCATCCCCGCCATGCTGGGCGGTGCGGCACTGCTCGCCGATGGCATCCTCACGCCTGCCGTTACCGTTACCACGGCCATCGAGGGCTTGCGCACCATTCCGGCAGTCCATGCCGTGTTAGGCGACGATCAGGCCCGCGTCGTGGCCATCACGCTTGCCATCATCATTGTGCTCTTCTTGGTGCAGCGCATCGGTACGGCAAAGATCGGCCGTGCCTTTGGCCCCATCATGACGCTGTGGTTTCTGTTCCTGGGCGGTACGGGCCTGTTCTTTGTCTTCCAGTACCCCGCGGTGCTGCTGTGCCTCAACCCGCTGCGCGGCGTCGGCTTTTTGCTGAGTCCCAACAACCATGCGGGCATCATGATCTTGGGCAGCTGCTTCCTTGCCACCACCGGTGCCGAGGCGCTCTACTCCGACATGGGCCATGTGGGTCGCGGCAACATTTACGCCACCTGGCCGTTCGTCAAGTGCTGCTTGCTGCTGTCCTATATGGGCCAGGGCGCTTGGCTTATCAACAACGCTGGCAGCCCAGAGCTTATGGGTATCGCCGACCTCAACCCCTTCTACCAGATGCTCACCCCGGGCCTGCGTCCCTTTGCCGTCGGCCTTTCCACCGTCGCGGCCATCATTGCCTCGCAGGCGCTCATCACCGGCGCATTCTCGCTGGTGTCCGAGGCCAGTCGCCTGGACCTCATGCCGCACATGCAGGTCTTCTATCCTGCCGAGACCAAGGGCCAACTCTATATTCCCATGGTCAACAACGTCATGCTTGTCGGCTGCGTCATCGTGGTGCTGCTGTTCCAGAACTCGGCGCATATGGAAGCCGCCTACGGCCTTGCCATTACGCTGACTATGATGTGCACCACGCTGCTGCTCTTCTTCTACCTGCATGTTGATCGCGGCCTTAAGGTCGCCCCGTATATCTTCGTTGCGTTCTTCCTTATGCTCGAGGGTTTCTTCTTTGTGAGCTCGCTCACCAAGTTCTTCCATGGTGGCTACTTCACCATCCTCATGGCTGCACTCATCATGGGCGTTATGGTGTGCTGGTACAACGGCACGGCGGTCGAGCAGCGTCAGTTTACGCTGCTGCCGCTGCGCAGCTATCTGCCGCAGCTCAAGCGCCTGCGCGACGACGATCGCTATGAGCGCATGAGCGACAACGTCGTGTACCTGACCAAGGACACCCATACCGATTACATCGACCGTGATATCGTTTACTCGATCTTGGACAAGCATCCCAAGCGCGCTCGCGCCTGGTGGCTCGTGAATGTCGAGACCATGGACGAGCCGCATACCTTTGCCTATTCGGTCGAGACGTTCGGCACCGACTACGTGTTCCGCGTGCATCTGTACTTGGGCTACAAGATTAACCAGCGCGTCAATGCCTATCTGCGTCAGGTTGTTCAGGACCTGGCTGCCACCGGCGAGCTGCCGCCGCAGACGCATGACTACTCGGTCTACAAGGATCCGGGCAACATCGGCACGTTCAAGTTCGTCCTGATCCGTAAGCTTCTGGCGCCCGAAAGCGATGTGGAGCCCAGCGAGCGTACGGCCATCACGCTCAAGTACATCATCCGCCGCGCCGCCGGTACGCCGGCGCGCTGGTATGGCCTGGAGAACTCCAACGTGAGCTTTGAGTATGTGCCGCTGTTCACCAAGTTCAAGGCTGTGAACAAGATGCAGCGCCTGGCCCCCAACGAGCGCCCGTAGGCGCCGACGGGTTGCATGGAGTTGGTTTTCGATGGACGAGATTGGGGCCGGAGAGGCAAACATGGATGCAAAGATACTTGATAGCCGCGAGGTGGTTGCCGAGCTGGTGCGTGAGGCGCGCGCCGATGCTGACGAAGATCGGTTTTTGACGAACCGTGCCAACATGGACATGGCCGATCGCGTAATTTCGATCGTGGCACTGGTATTTGGAGCGGTGTGCGTGTGTGCCCTGCTCGCGCACGTGCTGTTTGTCTAGCGACCGCAGGCTGTAAAGGCTATACACTTGGAACCACCACAAGGGGAAACCACCACAAAGGTGCCTGTCCCCTTTGTGGTGGTTTTTGTTTTTGAGAGAGGGGCGGAACGCTGATGGACGTCCGTACGGACGGCGATATTGCCGATAGCTTTTGGTGGCGGCGCACAACGCTGACGCGCCGCACTCCTCTGTATGACGCCTGCGTATCGGTGGGGCTGCTGGTCGCGGCGACGATTGTGGGCGCGCTGCTCGACCATCCGGGTCTCGCGCCGAGCATCATGATCGTCTATGTGTTCGCCGTTCAGCTGTGCGCATTCTTTACCTGCAGTCGCCTGTATTGCTTGCTGAGCTCGGCTGCCGCCGTGGCGCTCTACAACTTCTTGTTTGTCTACCCGCGCTACTTGCTGTCGTTTATCGACCGCGGCTATCCCGGCATGTTCTTCATCATGTTTGTGGTCTCGCTTGTGTCGAGCTCGATTGCCTTGGCCCTGCGTCGCGCTTTGGCACAGGCTGCCGCCAGCGACCGCCGTACGCATATGGTGCTCGAGACCAACCGCATGCTGCAGCGGTGCGCCGATCAGCAGCAGATTGTCCATGCCATGGCAACGCAGCTGGCGCGTCTTTCGGGCTGTCCGGTCGTGTGGTACAGCGCCGACGCCGAGGGCGATGACCTGCTGCCGCGCGCGACTTACACGGCCGTGGGCGA
>URRJ01000147.1 GCA_900550205.1 uncultured Collinsella sp.
CGGAGGCGCCACTGGCGCCTCCTGTTCGTGCGGAACTCATTGAGAGGCAAGGCCCTGCGCTCGGCCCCTCGGTTCCGTGACGACTCGGCCGTTCGGGTCAGGCGGGCTGATAGGAAAGATGGTGACGGAGGCGCAAAATGCGCCTCCGCCTTTTGAATGTGATGAAAGTGTGGCGAAATGAGCTTAAAACTTCCGTAAATGTGATAAATGTCACGTTTTACCTAGGGTAAAATGTGGGAAATATCACGTTTACGGAAGATTCTTTGCGGGAGGTTCGGCCATGCAGCGAGATATCATTGCCAAGCTTAACGCTTGGAAAGCGTCAGAATATCGTAAGCCGCTTATCCTTAAGGGGGCGCGCCAGGTTGGAAAGACGTGGGCGCTTAAGGAGTTCGGTCGAACCTCGTACCGCAATTTTGTGTATCTGACGCTCGAGGAGCCGTCACCTGGGGTACAGAGCGAGTACGCTCAGTTTTTCGAAGGTACGCGCGATCCTCGACGGATCATCTCAAATCTTTCCCTGGCACTTGGACAGCCTATCGAGCCCGGCGAAACGCTGCTTATTATTGATGAGATCCAGGATTGTCCTTCTGCAGTCGGCGCCCTTAAATACTTCTGTGACGAGGCCCCCGAGTATCACGTCGCATGCGCAGGGTCTTTGTTGGGCGTTCGCTTGTCCCGTGAGACCAGCGCTTTTCCGGTGGGAAAGGTCGAGTTCATGGAGATGCGCCCCATGAGCTTTTCCGAGTTTCTGAAAGCCGAGGGCGCTGCAAACTACGACGAATACCTTGGCGGCCTGGATCAGATCGAGACAGTGCCCGATTTCTTCCATGTCCGTCTCGTCGAGCATCTTCGTCGTTATTTTGCATGCGGCGGCATGCCAGAGGCTCTTGGCCGGTGGGTGGAGACGGGCGATATCGTTCAGGTCGATAAGGTGTTGTCTGATCTCTTGGATTCCTACGAGCGCGATTTTGCCAAGCATGGTGGCCGTGCGCAGTTCGCCAAGCTTTCGCAAATATGGAACTCGATTCCAGCTCAGTTGGCGCGCGAGAACAAAAAGTTCGTTTGGGGTGCGGTGCGCGAGGGGGCTCGTGCTCGAGAATACGAGGATGCTCTGGAATGGCTTGCCGATGCTGGGCTCATCACGGCGGTTCGCCTTAATGCTGCCGGTGGTGTGCCGCTCTCTGCGTACGATGACCTCAAGGCATTTAAAGTCTACTGTCTTGATGTCGGCTTGCTGCGCCGCATGGCAAGGCTGGATGCGTCCGCTTTTGCCATCTCGGATGCGCTATTTTCGGAGTTCAAAGGTTCGTTCGCCGAGAACTATGTGCTTCAGGCATTACTTTCACAGTTAGATGCTGCTCCGCGTTATTGGACAAACGAGAAGCCGAAGCACGAAGTCGATTTTTTGATTCAGGTCGGAAACGAAATCGTTCCCGTCGAGGTCAAATCGGGAGAGGTCGTTCATTCCAAGAGCCTTAAGTACTATGCCGACAAGCATGCGGAGACGACTCCATTGAGGGTCCGCTACTCACTTAAGAACCTAAAGCTCGACGACGGGGTGCTCAACATTCCGTTGTATTTGGCTGATCGATCTGTCCCTCTTATCAAAAAGGCGCTTGATTGTGCGCATCTTGACGTTTAGATCCCGGGTGAGCTGACGGGCGGCGGCTAATTAATCGCTCCGTTACGGCCAGGGAGCTTGGGCCTTAGCGATGCTTGCTTCGCCAAGCCGTGGGTGTCATGCCGGTGTATTGCTTGAAGGCTTGGGCGAAGGCGGCCTGCTGAGGGTAGCCTAGACGCTCTGCCACCTGCGCTATCGTGAGCGCGCTATCTGCCAAAAGGTCCTGCGCTCGCTCCATACGGCGTCTGCGAATGTAGGCGCCCAGGGACTCGCCGGTTTGGGCCTTAAAGGTGGCGCATAGTTTGGAGCGGCTTGTGTAGAGCCTCTCGGCCACCTCGTTGATACCCACATGTCTGCCTTTGTCGAGCGTGCGCTCAATCATTGCCGTTGCTTCTTCGGCCATGGTTATGCTGACGCGTGTGTCTGCCGCCTGCCGCGCCTGCTTGTGGGCCGCGCGCGAACAGGCGAGCTCCGCGACCATGGTCTCCACGATGCCCTGCATATAGACGTGTCCGCCTACGGTTTGGGCACGGTCCTCGTTAATCCGGCGCAGCGTGTGATAGATGGCAGACGTCGCTTCCTCGTGCCATGGCTCGGCAAACGCCTCAAAGATTCCCGCGAACTCGGTGGGATAGCGGTGCTCCAGTTCGTCAAAATATCCAGGCAAAAAGAGCACCGAGCGCGAGTGATAAAGTTCCCCCGCAAACAGCGGGCTTAATTCCTCGCCACAGCTATCTTGGATAAAGCTGCAAACGGCATTGTTTGGCCACGGTCCATGCGATGGTTTGAGGTTCGCGGGCGTTATGCCAGTCTCGGGCATGCATGTAAGTGTGGGCGCGCTGACTTCGCTCACGCAGGCGTACGGCTCGGGTGTGTATTCGGCCAGGTACATATCGTGCGTCGGGGTGATGAAATGCTCCATGACAATGCAGGCAGGGGAGAGAGGCATGATCCATGCGCGTCCGTGCGCCCGATCGTTTGCCACCTCGCCGGTAAAGACAGCGCCCTTGCCGGAAAGCTCCAGGCCAAACTGCTCAAACTGTGGTGCGTAGAGCTCAGTTATGTCGGTCGCAGCCCGATGCATTTTCAAAAGCGTCCCCTTCCTTTGCGAAAACGTCCACGCCTGGCTCGATTGTGTGCCTTGGCTAACATATCAATGATAAGTTGAGAACGGTTAACTCTCAAGCCGTTAGAAAGGAATCTCATGGCAAAGGGATCAAAAAGGGAAGGTGGAGGCATCGGCGAGTTGCTCGCGTATGCCGGTGACCGCAAATTCCTAACGTATTTGGGCATGGCGCTCTCGGCGCTCTCGCAGCTGCTGAGCTTTGGCCCGTACGTGTGCATTTGGCTTGTCGCGCGCGATCTGATCGCCGTGGCGCCTAACTGGAGCGAAGCCTGCGACATCGCGATGTATGGCTGGTGGGCCGTGGGTTTTGCCCTGGCAAGCATCGTAGCTTATTTCGTGGGGCTCATGTGCACGCATCTGTCCGCGTTTCGCTGTGCGTCCAATATCCGCAAGACTACGAGCGAGCACCTGCTTAAGCTGCCGCTTGGCTACTTTGACACGCACGCCACCGGTGAGCTGCGTCGTGTTGTAGACGGATGTGCCGCCTCCACCGAGACTTTGCTCGCACACATGCTGCCCGATATCGCAGGCGCCGCCGCCATGGTCGTGGGCCTGCTCGTATTGCTTTTCGCCCTCGATTGGCGCTTGGGCGCGGCATGCCTCATCTCGGTGGCCATTTCGTTTGGCGCCATGGCCACCATGATGAGCGGCAAAGGCGCCGAGTTCATGAAGGCCTACATGGGAGCGCTGGTCAAGATGAACAAGACCGGCACCGAATACGTACGCGGTATTCCCGTGGTCAAGGTGTTTCAGCAGACGGTCTACTCCTTTAAAGCCTTCCAGCAGGCCATCGAGGATTACAGCAACAAATCCGAATACTATCAGGCCAAGGTGTGCCGGGTCCCCCAGTCCATCAACCTGACCTTCACCGAGGGCGCCTTTGTATTCCTGGTGCCGGCAGCCCTGTTCCTGGCGCCTGGTGCCCTGGCCAGCGGCGACTTTGCGGGGTTTGTCACGAACTTCGCTTTTTACGCGGTGTTCTCTGCTATCATTTCCACGGCTCTTGCCAAGATCATGTTCGCCGCATCGGGCATTATGCTGGCTGGC
>URRJ01000148.1 GCA_900550205.1 uncultured Collinsella sp.
CGCTGGACGCCGGCGCGGCTGCTGGCGAAGGCGGAAACGGGTGGACCGCGGGAGCCTCCAGGCCTGCGGTCCCCTTCTCCTCCTCTGCTTCAGCCTCCTCGGCTTCCCCCGATTCCGATGCTGATTCTCCCGAGTATCGCGGGCGACACCTGCGCTAGCGCCCGCGTTGGTGCTCAATATCGCTCGAAGTGTAGCGCCTTCGCTCGCTTCCTGGTCATTTGCCAGAACCGCGGCGCGATTCCGAACATGCCGTACGACGCGATGGCCGAGCTTCCTGCCTACATCGGCAAGAACGGCCCCGAGGTCATCTCGCGCGACAACATCCAGCTGTTCCAGCAGGGCCTCATGATGCAGCAGCTCAACTCCGAGAAGCTCGTGGTCGAGGCGTGCATCGAGGGTCCGTACGAGAAGGCGCTCAAGGCGTTCACGCTCAACAAGACGGTCCCGTCCATGACGGTCGCCAAGGAGATTCTCGACGACATGATCGAGGCCAACAAGGATTTCTGGCCTGAGCTTAAGTAACGAGGCCTTCGACGGCCCGACTGCGAACGGTTCGCTGCGGCCCCTGAGGTCCATAGGCTCCCCCTGGGGTTCATCCAGGGGGAGCCTCTCAGAAGCGCCCCGAGGGGCGCTTCTTGTGTATATGGAGGCAAAAGGGATATACAGTCTTCATATACGGCCTCCTTTTAGTAGGGTCGATTTCTCCGGTTGATTTCTGATCTCAGCTGAACATACTGAGCGGATAGGCCGTTCCCGCAGTTAGCCGAAAGCCCCCGGGGTCCCTCCCGGGCTCCGGGGCGGCATTTTCCCAGTTGAAGGAACGGTGAAGATGTGTTTCGGTGGGTCCGGTGGCCATGCTCCGCTCTCCGCCCGGCACCTCTTCCAAGGGAACCGACGAGGGCGCCGGCGCCCAGTATGTCTAAGTGAACGGTTCTTTGGGCAATACTGCTTATGATTCTACGACTGATAATAAGGGGGAAAACAGCGTCAAAGGCCTCGATGCCGGCACCTACACGGTCGAGGAGACCCATACGCTCCCCGGCTATAACACCGTGCTCAAATTCACGTTCACCATTACTGCCACGGGTCTTAATCAGAACGAGGGCGAGAATACGTTGACGGTGACCACATCCAAGAATGGCTCTGGTCTCGTCACCAATTCCTCTTCTGGTGGCGACACCGTTACCCTTACCGTCAAGAACAAGAAAGGCTCCGACCTCCCGCTGACCGGTCTTAACGGCGTGACCTTCACTTGGATCGCTGGCAGCGCAGTGCTGTGCATCGGCGTGGCACACCTCATCCGCAGCCGTAAGCAGGCTGAGGAGTCCGAGCAGGAGTAACGCTCGCTCGCCCATCACTTTGGCAGGTGGGGTGTGATGGCCATGAGACTTGCGGACACTTTTCTCGTCCATCTACGTTCTTGCTTCGCCATTCTCTTTTCGGGGCAGACTCTGCACTGGAGTTTGCCCCGTTTTTTGATAACGCAGCTAAGCCTCCATTGTCCGGAGGATCGGACGTATGGCTATCGAACAAATGTTTGCAAATGTTGCGTTCAGCAGGCGCAAACGCGTGCGCTCGCAGTAAAATACCCTTGCGACGCATTCCGTGCGCGGGCGGCCGACGACTCGATCGGAGGTCCCCAAATGCTGAAATTCCTTAACGTGCTCGCCGCCCTCGCGGCGGTGGGCTCGTTCGTCATCGCGTTTTTTGACTCGTATGAGGTTCGGTTTAAGGTCCGTAGGCGCACGCGCGGTGCGGACGGTAAAAGGCATTTGCGCCGCAAGCGCAAATAAGAATGCCCGGGGGTCGGATCCCGGGCATTTAACTAAAGCTGAAAACTAGGCCGCCCGCGCTCTCGTACACTTACGCGGGATGCGTCGTTTTCTATAGACATTGTATCCCGAATCTTTCTGTTGATCCGAGATATTTTGAAAACTCAAATACGGGCCTATGCCTGACCGGACAATGCAGCCTGACCCCATTGTCCGGGTGGTGGCACGCGGGACTCGCTAATCGGCTATTATTTGTTTAGACAACCTAAGCTGTAAAGGGGTGACCGGCGATGGTGCAGGGCGCCAAACATATGAAGAGCAATAACGCCGCGGCCAGCGGCGGCTCAAGCCCACAACCCAAGCCTAAGGGCGGTAAGCGTCGTCGCAAGCGGCTGCCGCGCTGGGCTGACCGGCTCATCACTATCGTCATCATCCTTATTGGCGTGGGCCTTATGACCTGGCCGTGGATCTTGGACCGGCTCGAGGCCTCGGGCGTGTTCAACCAGATCAGCACCGTGTCCAGTACCGTGGACGCGCTCTCAGAAGAGGAACGCGAGCGCATCCTGTTGCAGGCTCGCTCCTTTAACGAGCAACTTGCCGGCGAGGCCACCGAGCTTCCCGCCGATCAGATCGAGCCCTACGCTCAGCAGCTTATCTTTGACCGCGACCCCATGATGAGCTGGGTCGAGATCCCCTCCATCGACGTGAGCATGCCCATCTATCACGGCACGAGCGAAGAAGTCCTTATGGCGGGCGTCGGCCACCTGGAGGGCACGAGCCTGCCGGTGGGCGGCACCTCGACGCATTGCGTGCTCACCGCGCACTCGGGCATGCGCAACCTGAGCATGTTCGACGACATCCATTCGCTGGAGCCCGGCGACCTGGTGCTGCTGCACACCATGAACAAGACGATCGCCTACAAGATGGTAGACTCCGAGGTCGTGCTGCCTGAGGAGATGGAGTCGCTGACCATCGAACCCGGTGCCGACAAGGTGACGCTCGTCACCTGCACGCCCTATGGCGTGAACGACCATCGCCTGCTGGTGCATTGCGTGCGCACCAAGTACAGCAAGAAGGACGTCGACAAGCAAAAGTCGCTTGCCGGCCGCCACTGGGGCAAACGCGAATTCGCCGTGCTCATCGTGGTCGTGGCCATTGTGCTGTTGCTGCTGGACATCGTGGTCCACGCGGTCCGCAAGCGCCGCAAGGCCAAGGCCTCGGCATAAGACATCGTTCAGAACCACCACAAAGGGGACAGGCACCTTTGTGGTGGTCGGGACTTCCAAACCATCACAACATTCGATGAAAATCTCGATTTTGGCGAAAAGTGTCGAATGTTGTGATGCTTTTTGTTGCGGTCGGGATGGTTTTCGCTGTGTGCGCGACGGTTTTCGTTGCGGGCGGGACGGTTTTCGCTATGGACGGTGCGGTTTCGTTGCAGAACCGCCAGCCCGCCGCCTGTCAACCGCCGCCCTCGTTACGTTTTCGCTGCATTTGGGTAAAGCGCCTGCTCCAAGTCGGCGTTGCCCTGTATACTAGAGCGGTTTAACTGTTATGCGGAAGGGAGCGCCTATGGCACTCAGCGAGAAAGACGTGCGCGGCATCGCCGAGTACGCAAAGATCGCACTGACCGATGACGAGCTCACCCAGATGACGTCCTACATGAACGACGCCGTCCAGATGCTCGAGCCCGTCCTGCAATATGACTTGCCCGACGTGGAGCCCACGTTCCATCCTATCGGAAGCCTGTCCAACGTGATGGGCGATGACCTGCGCGAGCCCGAGCGCGATTTGCCGCTCGACGTCGCGCTCGAAAACGCCGGCAGCGCGCGCGACCGCTACTTCCGCGTGCCGTCCATTTTGGGAGAGGGGGAGAGCGAGTAATGGCGCAGAGCTTCGATTCCCTTACCGCCGCCCAGATCGCCGCGGGCGTTGCCGCCGGCGACTTTACCGCTACCGAGGTGGCCCAGGCCTCC
>URRJ01000149.1 GCA_900550205.1 uncultured Collinsella sp.
GCGGTATCCTGTTGAAGTTTTGTGACCCCCCGATGCCGCTTGCGCGGTACCAAGGAGTTTTTACCCATGGATGTCGCTGCGTTTTTGCTGGCTCTTGTGCCGATCATCTGGCTCGTCGTGATGCTGCTGTGCTTTAAATGGCCAGCTTGGAAAGCCGCTATCGGATCGTTCGCCCTTTCGTGCGTGCTCGCCTTTGCGTGGTGGCACCTGCCGGTGGCGCAGATTGCCTCGGCCTCACTCGAGGGTTTTCTGATGGCCCTGTGGCCCATCGTGTTGGTGATTATCGCCGCGGTGTTTACGTATAACCTGTGCGTGCGCACGGGTGCCATGGACGTGATCGGCAGTATGATCACCTCCATCAGCAGCGACCGCCGTCTGTTGGCGCTGCTCGTGGCTTGGTGCTTCGGCGGCTTTATGGAGGGCATGGCTGGCTTTGGCACTGCCGTTGCCATTCCTGCCGGCATGCTTGCTGGTCTGGGCTTTGAGGCCGTTCCCGCCGTGCTGATCTGCCTACTGGCCAACGGCGTGCCCACGCCCTACGGCTCCATTGGCATCCCCACAGTGTCCGTTGCCGACCTGGTGGGCCTGGATTCCCTGCATTTGGCGACCGTTCAGCTGGTGCAGCTCGCGCCCTTCTTTGTGGTGATGCCGCTGCTTATCGTGCTGGTTGCGGGCCGTGTCGCCGATGACCAAGGCAATGTTGCGAGCGTGAGCGAGCGCCTGCACGGCGTTGCCGGCGTTGCACTGCTTTCCGGTGTGTCCTTTGTGGGTGCGGCCCTGGTCGTTGCCATGTTTGTGGGTCCCGAGCTGGCCGTCGTCGTGGGCTCCATCGTGTCGCTCGCGCTGACTGCCGCGCTTGCCATGCGCGCCGAGAAGTCGGGGCATTTGGATGCGCGCTTCCATATGAATATCGATTCCGGCGAGCAGCTCACCCTTAAATCGGCGCTTTCGGCCTGGTCGTGCTTCATCCTGATTTTTGTGCTGCTGCTGTGTACGTCCAACCTGCTGCCCGCCGTGCATGCTGCGCTTGCGCCCTTTGCAAGCCACGTGCAGGTGTATTGCGGTGAGAATCCCGGTATGCTTACGTTTTCGTGGATCAACACGCCAGGCGTCTGGATTTTCCTGGCGGCGTTTGTCGGCGGTGCCATTCAGGGCGCTTCGCCGCGCATGATGGGCGAGGTGCTGGCCGCGACGGTGAAGCAGATGACGCCGACGGTGATCACGATGCTTTCGGTACTGGGCTGCGCCAAGGTGATGGGCTATGCGGGCATGATCTCGTCGATCAGCGCGTTTTGCATTGCGGTCGCCGGTGGGTTGTACCCGATTCTGGCTCCGTGGATCGGCGCAGTCGGTGCGTTCGTGACCGGCTCGGGCACGTCCTCGGGCATGTTGTTTGGTCCCATTCAGAGCCAGGCCGCCACTGCGCTGGGTGTGAGCGACTACTGGATGGTCGCATTGAACGCCCTGGGCGTCGCCGCTGGTAAGATGATCTCGCCGCAGACCCTCGCCATTGGTCTTGCCGCCGTGCACGTGCGCGGTAAGGATGCCGAACTCCTGGGCGCGGTGCTGCCCTACGCTGCCGGCATGCTGGTCCTGATGAGCGCCATAGCCATGCTCGGCCAAGGCCTGCCGCTGTAGCCGGCACTTGGGGACGTTCCTTATGTGCCGGCACTTTGGGAACGTCCCCAAGTGCCGGCATCCTGGGACACTCCTTGGTTGTTGCCTGTTCATGAGTGTCCCCAACGACTAGTCGTTTAAGAACGTCCCCAATGACTAGGCCGCTTGCGTGCGATTTTTGACCGTTGGGCGGGCGCTTCGCCGTTGCCGCAAAAACGTTTTTGCATATCGGGTACAACGGGCTTTACGTGAGTAAAGTGCGCGCCGCGTCCATGTGTCGCGTTTTTAAAGGAGGCCCCATGCCTGGTGTTACCCCTGCAGAAGTTTTGTCCAACTTTGGTATTACGCTCGTTGAAGATCCCGCCGAGAATCAGCCCCGTCTGCTGGTCGATCTACCCGCCGCGGAGCTCGTCGAACACGCTATCCGCCGCGAAGAAGGCCGCATGGCATCCAATGGCGCACTGGTGATCGAGACGGGGGAGCGTACCGGACGTTCGCCCAACGACCGCTTTATCGCCGACACGCCTGACGTGCACGACAAGATTGCCTGGGGCGCCGTCAACCGCCCGCTTTCGATTGAGAGCTACGAGGCCATCAAGGCCGGCATCGTCGACTATCTCAACGAGCGCGATGTGTTCGTCACCCGCGGCATGGCCGGCGCCGACCGCAACCACACGCGCCGACTACTCGTTGCCTGCGAGCGTGCCAGCCAGGCACTCTTTATTAAGCAGATGCTCGCCCGCCCGCTTGCCCGCGAAATCGCGCGCACCGGCGAACCCGACTTCTGCGTGCTCGCAGCGCCCGGTTACCAGTGCGATCCCGCCATCAAGGGCCTCAACTCCAGCGCCGCCGTGGTCATCAACTTCCAGGAGCGCGTGATTTTGGTCGCGGGTACCGGCTACTCCGGCGAAATCAAAAAGTCCATCTTCAGTGTCATGAACTACCTGCTGCCTGTCGAGGACGACGTGCTGCCCATGCATTGCTCGGCCAGCATGGATCCCGTCACGCACGAGACCGCCGTGTTCTTTGGCCTGTCCGGCACCGGCAAGACCACGCTTTCGGCCAATCCCACGCGCCTGCTGATCGGCGACGACGAGCACGGTTGGTCCGACATGGGCATCTTCAACATCGAGGGTGGCTGCTACGCCAAATGCGAGGGCCTGGACGCCTTCCACGAGCCCGAGATCTTCAACGCCGTCCGTTTTGGCGCCATTTGCGAAAACGTGGTGCTCGACGAGAACCGCAAGCCCAACTACGACGACATCTCGATCACGCACAACACGCGCGTGGCCTATCCCGTCGAGCATATCCCCAACGCGTGGACCAAGGGCATGGGCACCACTCCCAGCGTCGTGCTGTTCCTGACCTGCGATGCCTTTGGCGTGCTGCCGCCTATCTCGCGCCTGACGGCCGACGCCGCCATGTATCACTTTGTGACGGGCTTTACGGCCAAGATCCCCGGCACCGAGGTTGGCGTCACCGAGCCCACGCCCACGTTCTCCTCGCTGTTTGGCGAGCCGTTTATGCCGCTCGACCCCATGGTCTACGCTAAGATGCTCGGCGAGCGCATCGCCGACGGCCGCACGCGCGTCTACCTGGTCAACACCGGTTGGATTGGCGGCGGTTATGGCGTGGGCCATCGCATCGAGCTGGTCTACACGCGCGCCCTGGTCGCTCGCGCCCTCGACGGTACCATCGAGGACAGCGAGTTTGTGCACGACGATATCTTTAATGTCGACATTCCCACTACGTGCCACGGTGTGCCCGACGGCATCCTGGTGCCGCGCCAGTACTGGCAGAGCACCGCGCGCTACGACGAGGCCGCGCACAACCTGGCGGTGATGTTCGAGGAGAACTTCGAGAAGAAGTACTCGCACCTGCCCGAGTCCGTCAAAGCCGCCGGCCCGCACGCCCAGGTGTCCGCCGAGGCACGTCATCGCGGCCGCGGCCTGCTGGGACTCCGCCACTAGCGTCGCCTCAGATCCAAAAACCACCACAAAGGGGACAGGCACCTTTGTGGTGGTTTTGCTCGCGCGGATAACTCAGGTTACAATACGCCTGACATAGGGGGTGCGGACAATTTTTCGTACCATCTAGACTGCCAGCCCCAGGCGTCTCCTC
>URRJ01000150.1 GCA_900550205.1 uncultured Collinsella sp.
ATGAAGGGCGCGTTTTGAGAACGAGCGGAGTTCGTTTTGTCTCTTTGCGTCAGAAAGATGAATTAAAAGACGATGAAACAATTGCATGGAATGTGGTTGGTGACACTCCGGAATATCTTTGGGCGTCAGATGCGTCTGTTCGTGAAATAATCAAGGGCTTGATAGGTGACCTTTCTTGGGAGCAAACGGTTTCTTCGCTTTCTGGGGGAGAGCGTCGCCGTGTTGATCTTGCTCGCGTGCTTATTGCAGATGCCGATGTCGTTCTTTTAGATGAGCCAACAAATCATCTCGATGTGGGTGCAATTGCCTGGCTTGCTCAGCACTTAAAGCGGCGTTTTTCTAAGAAGGCTGGCGCTCTTGTCGTAGTAACGCATGATCGCTGGTTTTTGGATGAAGTGTGCCAGTCAATGTGGGAAGTTCACGATGGAATAGTTGAGCCGTTCGAGGGTGGTTATTCTGCATATATTCTGCAACGTGTTGAGCGAGATCGTTTAGCGCAACAGGCAGAACAAAAACGTCAGAATCTTATGAGACGTGAGCTTGCTTGGCTTTCACGTGGGGCAAGGGCTCGTTCCACCAAGCCAAAGTTTCATGTTGAAGCGGCCGAGGCACTTATTGCAGGTGAACCTCCTACAATTAGTTTCATCACATTTTGACCTCTTCAATCGAACCGTTCAGAATGTGCAGTGTTTATCGGTAAGGCAGGCATGTCGCCATGTGACCTGAGGCTCGGATCTCGCAAAGGAGGGAGGCAGCCTGCCCCATCCGGGGCAGTCCACGGATAAGCTGGATGATGGGACCCATGCACTTTGAGGTCACCTCGAGTCTCTTTCAGGAGGTAGTGGGCCTGGATGGTCGAGCAGGAGCCTGCCGAGACAAGATTGGCAGGTGGAAATCATGCTCTTCGTCGGTATCGACATCGCGAAATACGACCACGTCATCGGCGCGGTGGACGAGCGCGGGCGCTCGCTTTCAAAGCCCATGGCCTTCAAGAACTCGCAAGACGGGTTTGGCAGGCTCGCCTCTTATCTTGATGGGCTGTCCGAGAACAAAGCCGAAATCCTGATTGGCATGGAAGCCACCGGGCACTACTGGCTCGCGTGCTTCTGCTTCTTGAGCGAGCGGGGCTACGAGGTGGCCGTCATCAACCCGCTGCGCACCGACGCGATGCGCAGGTTCAAAAACGGCGGCCGGGTGAAGACCGACGCCATCGACTGCGCCGTCATCGCCGACACGCTCCGCTGCGGCGACTTCGAGCCGAGCAGGCTCGCCGACGAGAAGATGATGTCGCTTCGGCAGATGACGCGCTTGCGGCAGGCCATGACGGAGAGCGCGGCGGACCTCAAGCGGCAGATCATCGTGGCGCTCGACCAGGTGTTCCCCGAGTACGGGACCCTCTTCTCGGACATGTTCGGCGAGACGTCGAGGGCGTTCCTGAAGCGCTGCCCGACGCCGGAGGAGTGCGAGTCCATCGACATCAGGACCCTCACCAACCTGCTCGACAGGGCCAGCCACGGCAAGCTCGGCAGGGAGAAGGCGGCCAGCCTCAAGAAGGCGGCGAAGGGGTCGTGCGGCATCCGGCTCGCGGGCGACGCGTTCTCGTTCCAGATCAAGCTGCTCGCCGAGCAGATCGAGTTCATCGAGGGCCAGACCGCCGAGGTCGACGCGAAGATAAAGGCGCTGCTCGACGAAATCGAGCCGCTGATCCTCACCATCCCCGGCATCTCCTACAAGCTCGGTGCCCAGATCGTCGCCGAGATAGGCGACGTGAAGCGGTTCAGAAATGCGGCTTCGATCGTTAAATACGCAGGCATCAACCCTTCCAAGAGCCAGTCCGGCATCTTCGAAGGCGATGCCAACCACATCACCAAGCAAGGCTCGCCGTACCTCAGACGGGCACTGTACCTTGCCGCCATGGCGCAGTTGAAATGCAAAGCCCCGCTCTACGACTACTACCTCAAGAAACGCAGCGAAGGAAAAGCCCATCGCGAAGCGCTGATCGCCGTAGCAAGGAAGCTCGTGCACGTGATTTACGCCGTGCTGTCAAAGCAAGAGCCATACGATCCCGCCTATTCATCAACGAACGAAAACAGCACGCTCTGAACGGTTCGATATGAAGCTGTCAAAGTGCGAAATCCAACAATTAAATACTCTCTAGAAAACTTGCCTTACGGGTCTTGACTACTCATAGCTGGTCTCCTTCCAATACATGTTCAAGGGTACACTTTGGTACTTTAGGAGCGTGGGGTGAACATGGTACATGCAGAAAAAATCAGGCCGTTATTTCGATGCTTTGTTGTTAGCCCGCCCGTTCGATGCGCAGTTTTCTTCGATTTGTTCGAATTGCTTGCAGCACAGAGAACAAATCCGCTAGCGACATTGCCGCGTTTGCCGCAAGGCAGGCATGCTTATCCTTTATTGCTACGCACTCGACACCCGTTCCATGAACAAGGCGAACCGACGCATAGCGCTTATCTCAGACTACTTGCTGCAAAAGTCTAATCGTTGGTGCCCAAAAGCCTTGCGAGAATGTTCTTTGCTGTTTCGCAGCAGTCTTGAAGGGAGATTCCCTCTGCGTAAGGGTTTTTTCTTTTGTATTTCGCCCATTGCGAGAGCATAGTTGCATCGCTGGCAACGTCTTCGAGGACACCGGCCCATTGGTTAATAGTTTCCCTGCTGCCTCTTTTCTTGCAGGTTGACTCGAGCGCGTCACGTAGGATTCCCATATCAACGCAGTCGTCCTTAGTGCTCAGAAGAACGTGGATATCGTAGAAGTCGCGGGGGCGGGGGTTTTCGACGCCGCGGGAGACTACGGTCTCGAGCTTCTCCGCCAGTACTGACCTGTATCGTTATTTCGGACACGGGGCTGTGAGATTCAAGCGGAATCGCTTAAGCTTCAGGGATACCGATAGAAAGGTCAGGAAATGGCAAATCCGAGCAACAAGTACACTGACGAGTACAGGCGGGAGACCGCCGACTACATCATCTCCACCGGCAGGCCCGCCGCCGAGGTGGCCAGGGAGCTGGGGGTGAACGAGAAGACCGCCGGCAGATTGAATCAGATTCATGTAGCCAATCCAATACGGCGTGGCGTGATGTCCAGGGCGGTCTGGCGCAGCGTATCTGCGGCAAGCGCTGAAGTCGTGCCCCGATGCAAAAAGCAACAGCTAGCGATATTCTTCGGGAACGTCGAAGCCGTACTCACGGCATAGGAGCATGACATCGTGGACGTCGTGCTCGTCATGCTGATAGCCCAAGTGAAACAACAGCTGGCTTTCGGGGTCGATGCACGACACCTCCACCTCGCCGATGCGCCCCCTCCCCGAAAAGACCTCCCCGGGAAAACGATCTCCCTGATACAGAATATCGCCATTCTCGGCGAAATCGAAGCAATGCAGGTCGACGATGCGCCCCGCCTCGTCTTGCCACACCGTGTGATCTTCGGTGGTGAAAGATGCAGCCACCTCGGAAAACCCCTCATCAGCAATTAGATCCACGAACCTTTGGTAATCCCCGCGCTGAACGAACAGGTCGATGTCGTTATGAGCCCTGGTCTCACGCCCGACAAGCGCATCGACGCCCCAGCCGCCATCAAGGTATACGCCAATGCCCGCACCTGCGGAAAGGCCGATTATCCAACACGCATCATCCTTGGTGACCATAGGAGCTCCTCCTACAATTAGTTTCATCACATTTTGACCTCTTCAATCGAACCGTTCAGAAT
>URRJ01000151.1 GCA_900550205.1 uncultured Collinsella sp.
CCGTTCGACGTGCCGGGTGCGGCGTCCGCGCCCAAGCCCGCTGCAGCTGCCCCCAAAGAGGAGGACGCCCCCGCTGCCCCTTGGGAGTCCAACCCAGGCGCGGGCAGCCCCTTCGGCCATCAGGGCGCAGCCCCGAGCATCCCGCAGACCGAGGACGAGGCCAAAGCCCTCATCCGCAGCGTCTTCGGCCAGGCCACCATCTTCAAGCCGGTGGAGTAGCTGCGCGGGCGGGCATACTGCTCAAGAAGAGAACTCTTTGTCCGGGCGCATCTGTATTTCGGACATGTGTAATGTGGTGCCGCGTATATCGCATTCGAGTAGACAGGTACGTGACGGTCGGCCTAGGATGCTGAGGTCGATACGATACGTTGCATGGCTGTCCGCGTACTCGACTTGCTCGGCGCTGACGGTTGCTCCGATTGTCGAGAAAACGCCTAGTTCGGCATCGACAATCTTGGAGTTCTTTATCTTGACCTTGAACTCTTGGTAGAGGGATGGGCTGTTGTAGTAAACGGTTCGGGTTCCGTCGGTGCACTCATCGGTCGCTTCCCATTTGACGACGGGCTGGCCCGAGCTGGCTATTAGCAGTTCTGCTCCAAAGGATATAGCATGGGTGATGGCAACCAACAATGCCCAGCCGACAAAGAGATAGAGAACAAAATATGCAGCGGGGTGTTTTGAGCGGATGTTTTGGAGCGCGTCGGGGGCATTCATGGGGTACCTCCAAATTGCTATCTATGGCAATCAAATTATACCCCACCGTCATGAGCGCCACCTCGAGTGGTGGCTCGGCATTTAGCCATTTAGTGGTACGCATTAAATGTCGGATTCCGGCTCTACAAGATTTAGCTTTCAATCTTATGCAGATGCGAATTATGCAACTTTGCATAATCATTGGGTGTGGTCTGCACTCAGGACATGTATATCGACTGAGGTAGCGTGACCGCCCCGCTTGCTGGCCTCGCGCCGTGGTACGATTTTTGAGTTTGAAAGTCCCGCCGCGCCCCGGCTGCCCTTGCAGCTCGTTGCGCGGCCGCACGCAAAGGAGCCATCATGGCCGGTATGAACATGCAGCAGATGATGAAGCAGGCTCGCAAGATGCAGGAGCAGCTTGCCGCCGCGCAGGAGAACCTCAAGTCCCAGACCGTCGACGCCTCTGCCGGCGGCGGCATGGTCAAGGTGACCGTTAACGGCGAGATGGAGCTCGTCAACCTCACCATCGACCCCGATGCCCTCGATCCCGAGGACGTCGATATGCTGCAGGACATGATCATGGCTGCTGTTAACGAGGCCGTTCGCGGCGTCAACGAGCTCGCCAACAAGCAGATGGGCGCCATCACCGGCGGCCTCAACATCCCGGGCATGCCGTTCTAAGACACACATATATATGAGCGCGAATCACAGTCTGCAAAAACTGCTCGATGAGCTGGGTCGTCTGCCGGGCATTGGTCCCAAGTCGGCCCAGCGCATAGCCTATTACCTGCTCGAGGCCGATGCCGAGGAGGCCCGCCGCCTGGCCGAGGCCATCCTGGAGGTCAAGCAGGAGGTCCACTTTTGCAGCCGTTGCTTTAACTACGCCACGGCCGACGAGTGTTCCATCTGCCAGGACCCGATGCGCGATACCACTCGCATTTGCGTGGTGGGCGAGCCGCGCGACGTCCAGGCAATCGAGCGCACGGGCAGCTACCATGGCCTGTACCATGTGCTGGGCGGCGTGATCAGCCCCATGGACAAGATCGGCCCCGAGCAGCTACATATCCGCGAGCTGCTGGCGCGCCTGGGCCACGAGGACATCCACGAGGTCATTATCGCCACCAACCCCAACATTGAGGGCGAGACCACGGCGAGCTACCTTGCTCGCACCATCAAGCCATTGGGCGTTGAGGTATCGCGTCTTGCGAGCGGCCTTCCCGTGGGCGGCGACTTGGAGTATGCCGACGAGCTTACGCTTGGCCGCGCTATCGAGGCCCGCCGCGCGATCTAAGCGGCGTCAGCTCCGCGGCATGTCCCGTCGGCCTGCCGCACGGGGCGCTCATAATTGGGTGCGCGTTCATACATTTGTTGTGCAACAAACCTGCTTTTCATCCGCTTATCGCGTGGATGGGTCCGGTCGCACCTCGTATTTGCCCATTCGTTGCACAACCTTTTGGGTTCGCTGATACACTCAAATGTGGATGTGAAAGAATGCGCCGCTTTTAAGCGGCGTGTTTTTGTTGGAGGAGATCGCATGCGGCCCGGGGGCACTCAGACAAAGCATGGCGCCGCGGTGCGCATGCGACGCCGGCTGGGCCTGGCACCTCGGGCGTGTGTGCTGCTGTCTTGCTCGCTCGTGCTGGTCATAGCCGGTGTTTCGGCTTATGGCATGACGGTGCCGTCCATGGTGCAGGCGCATGCTGCGCGTGAGCTGCATATTGGGCGCAAGGCCAAAAGCGACTTGGGAACGACAGCCGGATATACGTGGGCGAGTGTGGTCTCGCACGTTGTGTTCGGTGGCGACGATGCGGACAGTCCCGAAACATCGGACAACGAGGTTACGCTGGCAAACGGCAAGACCATCGTGCTCACCAACACCAAGATCATCACGAAGCTTTCCAACAACAGTGTGGCATCTGTCATAAATAAGGCCGAGCAGCAGAAGGGGCAGGACGCCCAACAGACAGGCAAGCCCGGCGGTTCGGGTTCGTCTGGCTCCAGCCCCGATTCGTCGGGCGGCGGTTCCGGTTCGGGCTCCGCCTCTGGCGGTGGATCTTCGGGTGATGGCTCGACGGACGGCGGTACCGGCGGGGACGCGGGCTCGGGTGGTCTCTCGGCTGCCGAGGAAGAGAGTATCCACAGCTGGCTCGTGACCAAATACAATATGCTCGATGGCTATGTCGCCCGCGCCAATAGCGTGGTGTCGACCTATAACGCCACGGGCGATACCGGACCGTGCGACACCCTGGCGAATGACATGTTTGTTATCCGTGCCGAGTTCGGTCGACAAAGGTTCTCGACCAAATCTAAGTGGTATCGGCAGTATGCCAATCTGTGGGGCTGCTATACCAACCTGTGTCAATGGGTTGGGCACTACGGCAACGACGACGTCGCGCTCAACAACTTCAACACCAATGTGGCGGCGATCGCCCTATGACGAACGACCTCGCTTCTACGGTAGCCCAGTCGCTCAACCGTGATCCCATGGTGGGCTTGCGCCTGGCGCGCGTCGACGGGTTTGAGCCGGCCGTCGCCCTGGGCACGGACGAGCTTCCCGCCTACCTGCGCCGTTTTACGATGCTGTTTGCCGATGACGCCACCATGCGCCGCGGCGGTATCGGCCGTGTGACGCGTGCCGTTAACGCGCAGGGCGAGGCCGTGGCGCTCAAGCAGCTCATCTTGCCAACGCGCGACGAATTTGATGACGATGTCGCCCACGAGGCGCTGGTCGCCAAGTTCAAGGCGGCGTTTCGCGAGGAATATGAATGCCATCGTGCCCTTTCGGGCCTTAAGGGCTTTCCCCGCTTATACGGGTGGGGCGAGGTCGACGGCGTGCCCGCGATTGTCATGGAGTGGGTCGAGGGCGAGACGCTCGCCCGCCTGCGCTCGCGCTTTGCCGTAGATGATGCCGGGCGTCTGTCGCCGCTCGTGGCGGCGCGCCTGGGTCGCGACCTGTTCGATCTGCTCTGCCGCATGAGCTTGGTAGGCGAGGGGTTCGTCCATCGTGATATCTCGCCC
>URRJ01000152.1 GCA_900550205.1 uncultured Collinsella sp.
GGGGGAGCCATAGACGCCACGCACCGATGCGATAAAGCAGTGGCTTGAAATTGGTGCTATATTCGGCTTGAGTTGTTTAATGCTAGTACGGGAGGCTGATATGGGGCTGTTCAAGAAGAAAAACCCGCAGGATGCCTTTGATCCCGATGTGTTTACCATCACGGATACGATTTTGGACCCGCCGCGGTTTACGTTTTTGCCGGCTATCTACCAGGATGCCACGCGTCGCAAGTGGGCCGTGCATCAGCGCGGCGGCGAGCCGAAGATTTTTGACTATGCGGACGTGTTGCAGTGCGAAGTAGCCGAGGCGGGCGATCCGGAGGCCGAGGAAGTGGCCTCAAAACAGGAATTTGCCCAGCGTATCCTGGTAAATCCCGCCAAGGCGGCGAAAATAAATGCTGCCAAGCGTAATATGTGTCTTGGTATGGGCGTTGTTGTGGCGGTTCAGACGGGAAAAGACGAGGTTTCCAAATTAGAGATTCCCGTTATGACCGACGAAGTTAAACGCGATTCAAGTCTATATAAGTCGTATCGGAATGTCGCCGAGAAGATCAAGGCCGAATTTGATGCCATGGGAGGGCTGGCCTAATTTTGGCGGCATACGTTTCTGAATGAGGAGTCTGTGCAATGGCAGGCGAATCTTATGCAATTCCCCCCAAAGATCGTGCTGTTGAGGGAATTCTTTGGTATATCCAGCACCATCAGCTTGCCGGCGGTGATCGCCTACCGGCCGAGCGCGTGCTGTGCGAAGAGATTGGCGTTTCGCGTACGGCGTTGCGCGCCGGTATCACGCGGCTCATCTCGTGTGGAACGCTCGAGAGCCGACGCGGATCGGGTACGTATGTGTGTCCTCCCAAGCCGCTGAACATCTTCCAGGAAACGTATAACTTTTCCGATGCTGTGCGGACTGCCGGCCTGCACCCCTCTTCTCGTCTGGTTTCCACCGGGACCATCGAGGCGGATGAGGCACTTGCCGACAAGCTTGGGGTGTCTGTAGGCGCTCCTTTGCTTCGCATGCAGCGCGTTCGACTTATTGAGGGCGAGCCGGCGTCAATCGAGACGGCTCACGTTAACCTGTCCCTGTGCCCATCGCTTATCGAGCACGATTTTGAGTGCGAGAGCCTTTACGATGTCTTGCTCAAAGAAGGTGGCGTGCGTGTTGAGCATGGACGTGAGCATATCTCCATCTCGCGTTTGAACGCCGAAGAGGCCGAGCTGCTCCAGCAAGAAGAGGGAACGCCGGTGTTCTATGAGAGCACGATCGAATTGGATAAGGACATGCGTTTTGTGGAGCATTGCAAATCGGTGATTTTGCCCACAAAGTTCCGCTTTGCCGATAACGGCGAAGAGAACGGCATGAGGAGCGTGGCAGGTGAACAATGGCTGAAACAGTAGATGCCACCCCGGTCTATATGCGCATTCGACGCCGCATCGAGGAGCGTATCGAGCGCGGTATATATCCCACGGGTTCCATGATTCCGTCCGAAAAAGACCTCGCCGAGGAATTTGGTACGACACGCTTGACCATCCGAAGCGCTGTCGATGAGCTGGTTCGGCGCGGGCAGATTCGCCGTGTTCGGGGAAAAGGTGCCTTTGTGGCGCAGAAAGTACCTGCTTTTTTTGAACGCACGGGCGGTTTCCGTGAATCGGTCCGTGCTTCGGGCGGCGAGCCGTCCGTCCGTATTCTCGCGCGTTCCAAGCGTTATGCGGGGCCATACTACGCCGACCTGTTTGGCATCGCCGAGGACGATTTGCTGTATTCGATTCGGCGTTTGAACTGCGTCAACGGCGACCCTGTATCGATTGAGATGGCGTTCATCCCGTGCCTGCTGTTTCCAACCATCGAAGATATTGACGTGTCGGTCTTCAGTTTGTACGAGACCTATGAGATGCTGGGCCGAAAGCCAGTTATGGCACAGGAAAAGCTCGATATCGAAGCGCTGGGCGCACGAGATGCCGGCCTGCTTGGACTGGAGCAGGGCGATCTTGCCTTGACGCTGGAGTGCGTAAGCTTCGATGCGGGCGGCCAAGCGATCGAGTACGTCAAATCGTTTAACCGCGGTGATGCGGGTGGATATACCTATACGTACTAGCTGGTGTTTTGTGAATAACGCCTGGGAAACTAACTAGTTTTGATCGTTGGGTCAGCTGTATATACAACCTTACAGGGCCCAAAATCGACCGTTCGCCGAAGGGGATAAATTAATCGACAAAGAGGTATCAAAAAGCCGTAACCTGTAACTGTGATTGGTATCAAATACTAATGATTTGTTACGAGGTGAGACAATGAAGATGCTCGATTACGTTCAGCTTGCCCATGTGCGTATGGGGGAGAACCTCGAGCGTTCGTCTGAGCTGGTAGCGCAGCTCGTTGATATTTTCCAGTCCGGTTCTTTTGACGCGCTGCGCATCGTTGCTTCGGGTTCGTCGCGCCATGCCGCCGATTGCGCCCGCGATTACCTGCAAGATGCCCTGCAAATGCAGGTGTCCGTTGTGACGCCCGAGGCCTTCGTTGATTTTGAACACACCTATCCGCAGCATGCGCTCAACATCGCCGTCTCGCAGAGTGGCTATTCGACCAATACGATTGCGGCGCTCGATTACATGCGCGCACACGATATGGCTGCAGTTGCGCTCACGGCAAACGTCGAGGCGCCCATCAAGGAGCACACTGACATCGTTCTTGACTACGGTGTGGGCGTCGAGTCGGTGGACTTTGTGACTCTGGGCGTTGAGGTTCTCGTTGAGTACCTGGTGCTCTTTGGTATTTACGGCGGTCAGGCGCGCGGAACGATTGACGCCAAGGGCGTTGCCCAGCGTCTTGACGACCTGCGCGAGGCTATCCATGCCAATGCCGTGATGTGCAAGACCGCCGAGGCATATGTCCAAGGCCACATGCTCGAGCTTTCTGAGCACACGCCCGCCATGGTCGTCGGCAACGGCCCCAACTACGGTGTTGCCGAGGAGGCAGCGCTCAAGCTGAGCGAGACCATCAAGATTCCTGCCATGCATCACGAGGGCGAGGAGTTCGTTCACGGTCCCGAGATGCAGATCGTTCCGGGCTATCTGGTGTTTATCGTCGACGATCCGCAGGGGTCGGAGCGTCTTGCGAATATCGCCGATGCGCTATCGAACGTTACGGCAAAAACGGTGCTGCTCACGGCCCATCCCAAGGGTAGGGCTCACGAGGTTGCGGTGCCTCAGGTGGCTCCGCTGCTCAGCGCAATTCCCAATCTTGTGTTCTTCCAGACGATTGCGGCAATGATCGCCGAGCGTCTGAAGTCATGGGACGTGCACCCGTATCTCGATGCCGTCTCCAAGCAAATGGAGGTCAAGGCAGAGGGCTACGAAGAATCAGTCAATGCGCTTAAGGCCAAAGCGGCCGAGTGTTACGGAATGTAAGCGGGTTTGATGCCCGTTGGCATGGGGGATGTGAAGACAACCCCAGAAAGGAGAGACAAATGAAGGAAACCGAGAAGATCGAGATCATGCATTTCGACCAGGAGGGCTATCTCGAGGACGGTAAGGCGCTCTACGAGACCGGCAAGAAGATGACCGCGCTCGCCGACAAGGTCGCCGACGAGGGCTACGACGCCGTGTTCCTGATGGGCGTCGGCGGCACCTGGGACGAGCTCATGCAGCTCGAGTACCTCATGAACAAGTTCGGCGACCGCGACCTCGAGGTCTA
>URRJ01000153.1 GCA_900550205.1 uncultured Collinsella sp.
GAACTTCTGACCTCTTCCGTGTCAGGGAAGCGCTCTCCCCCTGAGCTAAACGCCCAAATGGAGCGGACAACGGGGCTCGAACCCGCGACCCCAACCTTGGCAAGGTTGTGCTCTACCAACTGAGCCATGTCCGCTTGCGGGTTATTAATTTACGCGAGTTGCCCAAAAGACGCAAGTACTTTTTTCAAAAAAAGTTGCCGGCCGCATGTTCTTGGTAGCCAAACACGCTAAAGCGATTGGCTAGGCACGCGATTCCAACGCTCCGCTAAACAGCTTCACCATCTGCACGCGCGTGCCAGCGCCGTCTGTACGACGAGCAACATCCACGTTATCGACGAGCAAACGCATAAGCTTGATACCACGGCCGCGCTCCTCAGATGCGACCGGTTCGCTCGTTTCATCGATAGAATAGCCAGCACCTCGATCAAGCACCTCAACCACGACGCGATCGCCATAGGCCTGAACCGTCAGGACGCACCCGATACCGCCCGCATGGTCATAGGCATTACCCAGCGCCTCCCCCGACGCCAATGCGACATCGTAGCGCTCGTCGCGGCGCAACGGAAGCGATTCAAGGAGTTCGGCGATGCGATGTCGGTAGTATGGAAGATTCTCAATACCCTGACGGACCTCGACGCTCTTGCTCCAGCGAGGCAGCTCCCCCACCGGAATGGCGGGAATAGTCTCCCGTGCCGGACCCGCGACATGAAGGATATCGACAAGACGAGCAATCTCCAAAAAGCGAACAACTTCGCCTGATGCATTGACGAGCGAAAGCAGGCCTTCTCGCCTCATGAGTTCACGAGCGTGCGTAAGCAGGAATGCCAAGCCCGTCGAATCGATAAAGCTAACAGCCTGACAGTTGATGACGACACGACGCACGCCGCGGTCAATCAAAGCATCCAACCGCCGACGCAGTGCAGGCACCGTGGCGATGTCGATATCGCCTGGTGGCGTCAAAACCGCTATGTCGTTCCACTCATTCATACGACCATGGTTCCCCAAAAGTGCTCGCTCGATGCATACGCATCTGCAACCGCGCAGATTTTGCTCGTCAAACGTCGCGGCCTACGATCGACCCCGTAAAAACTCAAGGGAAACCAGCGCGATGTCATCGTCCAGCGCCGACTCGGTAAAGCGGTCAAGCTCGCCCAAGACCTTACCGCAGATTCCCGATACGCCCTCGCCCGATACCGATAGCAAAAGATCGCGCAGACGCTGTTCGCCAAAGAACGCCCCCGTGCGGTCGCGTGCCTCAATCGTTCCATCGGTATACATAAACAGCATGTCACCAGGAGCGAACGTAAAGGCACCCGTCTCGTAGACCATGCTCTCAAAGGCACCGATCACGCCCGATTGGCACCCAAGGAGCTCCACTTCTCCCCCTCGGGCCCCGCCGCCGCCCAGCGGCATCGACTCTGGCCTGATGACCATGGTCGGAGGATGGCCCGCCGAACAATACGTTGCGCGTCCGGCTTTAAGGTCAATCTTGGCGATAAAGGCCGTCACGAACGTCTCGACCCTCGAAAAGCCCATGAGCATGCTGTTAAGGGAGCGTGCCATGCGGGCCGGGCCAGCGCCCTCCCAGGCATATGCTGTCAGGGCCGTCTTGACGAGCGCGGACATCGATGCGGCCTCAATGCCTTTGCCAGACACATCGCCCAGAATCATGACGGCGCAGTCGTCGGGAAGACGGATGAGCGTATAGAAATCGCCGCCGACCAACGCCGAGTTCGTGGCCGACAGGTACACCGAATCGGTTGCGATACCCGGAACATCCCCCAGGGAATTTCTCATGCCGATCTGGAGGGTCTGAGCGATATGGCGCTCCTCGCGCTTTTGAGATTCGCCTTCGTAGATCAGTTCAAAGTCATGCGCCAAGTGCACCAAGTAGTCATATTCAAGGTCATCAATCGGCTCTTGGCTGCCATCACGAAGCAGCAGCGCGCGCGTCGTCGGGCCCTTCGCAACAGAAGCAGGAACAATCGCGTCGTTACTGTGCTTGCCATCACCCTCAGAGCGTGGGTGCCCCGCCTCGATGCCAGAGTCGACGTAGAGACCCTGGCAAGGCAGACCATGCGCCCTAAGCCAGCCTCCCATAGGCATCGATTCGTCAACGCGAGTTATACGGACGTGTTTAAGGTCCTCGGCACTCGTGCCGCCCAAAACAGAGGCCTCAAAGCCATCAGGGCCAGCTCCCAGACGTGCCGCCGGCGCCGTCGTAGAAAAGAAAAGCTTCTCGGGATCGTCCGGCAAAGCAACGCGACTGCCGCCTTCAAAATCTATGACGTAGGCGTCCAGACTGGCGTCATACTCAACAGGGCAAAAATGGCAGTTGAGCATATTGCAGATCTCGGACGATACCACCTGGGTAGCCGCGGCGGAATCGTCTAGAAAGGTAAACAGCTCATCGCGCAAGACATTGAGCGAGCGGCCAAGCTCGGCCGTGCGACGAGAGCGAAGGCTCGATGCCATGCCGACCAGCTGGATAGACAGGTAATCGCAAATGACCTCGAGTACATTAACGTCATAGGCGAGCGGTGCCTGGGGGCGTTTCCAACCAACTTCCAGCACGCCAAGGATCTGCGTACCGTAAAAAACGGGAAGACAGATCTCACTGCGGTACGGAGGCATATCCTGCATGCGCAACAGATGCTTAGAACGATTGTCCAAATCCATAAACATGCCCGAGGCGACACGATCGCCCTCAAGATCCTGCTGAATCGACAAGCGGCAAGTGCGCGACTCGCGAAGCACATACGTCGGAATGCCCGCACCATACGGCAAAAACTCGGGCAGATAGCTATCCTCAAGCTCCTTAGAAACACCGCGGAGCTTAAAGCCGCCGCTCTCCGAAAAATAAATCGCAGCTCCAGAAGCATCGAGCGTTCCGACAAGCTGGTTTAAAACGGTATCAAGCAGGCTGGGTAACTCATCGGAGCCCACGGTGCTCATAATGACCGAAAGCGTGCCAGAGAGACGCTTGTTCGCCACTCTAAGCTCCGATAACGCGCGCTTGAGTTGACGGTCGTGAGAATACTGTTCCTCGATACTGTGAAGTGCCACCAGGACACGTGGCGCACGGCGTCCAAAGATACGCGGAGGCGTAACAGAACCCGCGCGAACCAAGACGGGGATAAAGGAGCCGTCACTCAGCTTGAGCATCAGTTCACTCTCGGACCCATCAGTTTCAAATGGCAGACGATGTTCCGTCGCACGTTCAAAAGCGGACGAGTACAGGACATCTTTAACATCTCCACCGATGACATCGGCGCGTTCCTCGCACATCAAACCAAGTAAGCGATTATTCACATGCAGAATGGTTCCATCGAGCTCGCAGATGATGACAGCATCGCTCGTGATCTCGACTAGTTGGGCAACGTCTGCCCACTCGTTGCGTTCAAGCGTTTCCATCGTGGACCCCACCGTCTATCGGTAACAAAAAAGCCTCCGAAGAGGCTTCTCATATGCGATGGTGTCGGAGGCGGGACTTGAACCCGCATGACCAAAAAGCGGTCACTAGCACCTCAAGCTAGCGCGTCTGCCAATTCCGCCACTCCGACTTGCTTGCTCGGTTGCTGCGTTTCCGCTGCTCCCTTGCGCGAGGAGTAATATAGC
>URRJ01000154.1 GCA_900550205.1 uncultured Collinsella sp.
GGTCAGGGCACCAAGCTTTACGGTGAACTCCTTCACACTGCCATCGGGCTTAACAGCCACGGCGGGCATGGTATCGGCAGCTTCCAGCAGAGCCTTGCGCACGCCGGGCAGGTAGATGCAGTCGCCCAGTTCAAACACGCTGGGGTCCTCCACCAGGAAGGGCAACATGCCCCAGTTGATGCAGTTGGAGCGGTAGCGCTTGGTTGCATACTCCTTGGCAAAGTTGGCCGCGCCGCCCAGCACGCGCTGGCAGGAAGCCGCCTGCTCACGTGCGGAGCCATCGCCGGGCTTATTGGCAAAGATGGCGGAGCCAATGTTGGTGGCTGCGGCGTTCGGCTTGTAACCGGCCTTTTCCAGCGCGGCATACACAGCCTGTACTTCTTCCGGCAGAGTGCCTGCGGTGCGGGCTTCGTCCAGAGCCTTGACTGCCTTGGCGCGGCCGACATAGGCCGGGTCCTTGCGGGACAGGGTGAACTCTGCCAAGCGCAGCGGGTTGGAGCGGAAGGAGCTCGTCTCGCCCGAAGGAATGAGCTCGTCGGTCGTGGTGACCGGGTCCATGATCTTGGAGCACATCTTGAGCAGGATATCGTCGCCGAGGGGCTCCATCGCGGGCCACGGCTTGATGTTGGGGCCTTCGACCAGCTCGTCGGCAGGCTCCGCCTTGCCAAAGCCCCAGTACACGCGCTTTTTGTACGGTGCGTCGTCAAAGGTGTACTCGCAGGCCTCGTCCCAAGTCTCCTCGGGCAGGTCGGTCGCCGGCGTCAGGACGCCGCCGTTGGCAGCCGTCGCCGCAATGGAGCGGGCATCCATCAGGGCCACGGCGCTCAGCTGGCCATTACCCGGCTTGGAACCCTCGCGGTTGGGGAAATTGCGCGTGGTGTGGCGGATGGACAGGCCGTTGTTGGCAGGCGTGTCGCCGGCGCCAAAGCACGGGCCGCAGAACGCCGTGCGCACGATCGCGCCGGCCTCCATAAGGTCGTAGATGTAGCCACGGCGTGTAAGCTCGAGCGCCACGGGCTGGCTTGTGGGATAGACCGACAGCGAGAACTCGCCGCAGCCGGTGTTGGCGCCCTTGAGCACGCGGGCAGCCTGGACCACGGAGTCGTAGTTGCCGCCCGAGCAGCCGGCGATAACGCCCTGCTGCACGTGCAGCTTGCCGTCGACGATCTTGTCGAGCAGGCTAAAGTGCGTCTTGCCCTCGCCGATCTTGGCGGCCTCGAGCTCGACCTCGTGCAGGATGTCCTCGAGGTTCTCGTTGAGCTCGTCGATCTCAAAGCCGTTGGAAGGATGGAACGGCAGCGCGATCATAGGCTTGATGCTCGACAGGTCGACCTCGACGCAGCCGTCGTAGTAGGCAACATCGTCGGGCTTGAGCTCGCGGTAGTCGTCGCCGCGGCCGTGCATGGCCAGGAATGCGTGCGTGTCCTCGTCGGTGGCCCAGATGCTCGACAGGCAGGTGGTCTCGGTGGTCATGACGTCGACGCCGTTGCGGTAGTCGGTCGTCATGCTCGCGATACCCGGACCCACGAACTCCATGACCTTGTTCTTGACGTAGCCCTTGGCAAAGACGGCGCGGATGATGGCGAGCGCCACGTCGTGCGGGCCGACGCCGGGACGTGGGGCGCCCGTGAGGTAGATGGCTACGACGCCGGGATAGGCGACATCGTAGGTGTCGCGCAGCAGCTGCTTTGCCAGCTCGCCGCCGCCCTCGCCCACGGCCATGGTACCCAGGGCACCATAGCGGGTGTGCGAGTCGGAACCCAGAATCATCTTGCCGCAGCCGGCGAAGTTCTCACGCATAAAGGAGTGGATGACGGCGATGTGCGGCGGGACGAAAATGCCGCCGTATTTTTTGGCCGCGGAAAGGCCAAAGACATGGTCGTCCTCGTTGATGGTGCCGCCCACGGCGCACAGCGAGTTGTGGCAGTTGGTGAGCACGTAAGGCAGCGGGAACTGCTCCATGCCCGAGGCGCGCGCCGTCTGGATGATGCCGACAAAGGTGATGTCGTGGCTCGCCATGGCATCGAAGCGAATCTTGAGCGCCTCGGGATCTCCGGACGTATTGTGTGCCTGGAGGATCGAATACGCGATGGTGCCACGCTTGGCGTCCTCGGGCGTCTGCGTAATACCACGCTCGGCAGCCTCGGCTGCAGGCACAACCTCGCTGCCGCCGCGCAGGTAGATGCCGTCCTCGTACAGCTTGACCATACTGTCTCCCACTCTGCCCAAAAATTTGAGCGCATAGCATACATTCGTTCAATATCGTGCCATAGAACGGTTGCAAGTGGGTTACGAATCTACACGTTCACTTTATCTCGGTAAAGTACAGGACAAACCCGGTGTGGGCCGGCAGATTTAGTGCAAGAGTGTCCCTTTCGACTAGTCATTTAACGACTAGTCATTTAAGAACGTCCCCAATGACTACCAACGACTACCGCATCCGGAGCAAGGCAACGCCGCAGGTAGAGGACGGACAGCGAGCGACGTCCAGAGCGAACAAGTTGGCATGAAAAAGGCAAGGCATAGACCTTCTGGTCATGCCTTGCCTTTTGAATGACAAATTGTCGCTCTGGGCGGCGCGCAGCGTCGACCGGTCCGCCGTTCGTTAGAACGGCGGAACCTACAAATCCCCTCCGGCGCCCAGCAGTTTGCGCATGACTTGCTCGGGGTTGACCGAGCCATCGCGCGGGGCCAGGGCGGTGATCTTCTTCTGCATCTTGAACTCGTGCAGCTCGTCCTCGAGCTGGCGCACGCGGGCACGGAGTTTTTCGTTCTCGTGCTCGCGCTCCTCGGCACGCTCCTTCATATCGAGGATGCGCACCACGCCGGCAAGGTTGATGCCCTCGTCGGTGAGCTGGTTGATGAGCTCCAGGCGCTCGATATCGGCACGCGAATACAGGCGCGTGTTGCCGCCCGAGCGCTGGGGGTTCACCAGGCCCTTGGACTCGTAGACGCGCAGAGTCTGCGGATGCATGCCGGTCAGCTCGGCCGCCACGCTGATCATGTACAGCGGTTTGTTCCTATTGTCCTCGGCCATGCTACCTGACCCCTTTCCGTCTCGTTATCGTCCATCATAAGCCTGTGGACAGGCGCGTGCGCCACGACCGCCCTAGTACGTCGCCTTGTAACGGTTGACCTTCTCGCGATAGTCGCGCGTGTCGGCCTCGCGCAGCTTGGTCATGGCATCGCGCTCGTCATCGGACAGGCTCGTGGGAACCTGCACCTTGATCTCGACAAGCAGTGCACCGGTGCGCCCGCGATGCTTAACGTCGGGCGCACCCATCTCCTTAAAGCGGAACTTCTTGCCCGTCTGGGTGCCCGCCGGCACCTTCAGACGAACCGTCGCCCCGCCGGGCGTGGGCACGTCCACCGTGCAGCCGAGCGCCGCCTCGTAGACCGAGACCGGTACCTCCATGGTCACGTCGGCACCCTTACGCTTAAACAGCGGATGTTCCTCCACGTGCGTGGTCACGACCAGATCGCCGCGCTCGCCGCCGGCAGCGACGAGGGCTACATCTACGTCCGCGCGGAG
>URRJ01000155.1 GCA_900550205.1 uncultured Collinsella sp.
CGGTCCCGGGCTGACAATTTCGACTGTAATGGACGTTCTTAAACGACTAGTCAACAAAGCGCCCGGCGAGCATTAACTGCTTGCCGGGCGCTTTGATTGGGACGTTATATAGCAGGATTTGCGAAACGCAGCGATCAGGCCCCAGGTGGTGTAGCCCAGCAGGTCAACGCCGTCCTCGGTCACCGCGTCGCGCATCGCGGCGACATGCTGACGCAGGCCGATACCTCTTTTCGCGCGCAGGCACTCGGCAGCCGCCCCGCCTGACACTTTTTGATACCCGCCCGCCCAACCACCACAAAAGGGACAGGCACCTTTGTGGTGGTTGGGGGGGCGGTTTGTCTCGATCTGTAACAGGTAGGCAGCCAAAACCGGGCCTGGTGTTACAGATCGAGATTTTCGGTCTGTCCCCTATGGTTTGTCTAAATCTGTAACAAGTAGAGACGATTTAGCCCGCTAGATGTTACAGATCGAGATGGAAGATGCTAGTCGCAGGCGATATCGAGGTTCTTGCCGATGAGGCCTACGTAGCCGCCCTCGGCAGCCTTGGGGCTGTCGGCATGGCAGAGAACCCACTTGTCGGCCTTCCAGTAGCAGTAGCTGTCGCCGGCCGCGGGCATATCGGCCGCAGCCTCGGGACGCGGACCGTTGGTGCCGGCGGGCAGCGCCACCATCACCTGGAAGCCCCCATCGTCGACCATGCACGGCGTGTAGTGAAGCGTGGTGTTGAAAACCTCAACAAGCGTGCCGGCCGGCACGCGGAACGCCTTGACGCACGCGGTGTCGAGCTTGCCGTCCTCGATCTCCCAGCGATGCGCCACGAGCAGGATAAAATCGCGAGCACCCAGGTTGAACTCGCTCGCGCGGTGGTACTCCAGGCAGTTGAGGCGCGTGTTGTGGCCGTTGCACCAGCCGAGCTGGAAGGGACGGCCGCCAAACATGAGGAAGCCAAGCTTGTCGGCATCCTTGACGCCCTCGAGCTCCGGCGCACTCGCCACGTACTTACTGCCTTCGGGGATGGGCGTGGAGGCAAGCGCCTCGAGCACGGGTGACGTAAGCTCGGACGGAACGTTATCCCAAACGTTGCCATAGGATTTGAACTCGGGATCGTTGACAGAGTAGATATGCATATTCACTCCTGTTCGTTTATGTGACAGTATAAACATTCTAGAACAATCTCTTTATGTTTTGAGCGCTCGGTATAAAAAAGCGCTCCGCAAAGAGCGGGAGCGCTTCTGGTACAAGCGTTATTCCCGCAAGGGCCTTACGCCTGCTGATAGTGCAGGTGCTTCTCGTCGATATCGGCCAGGTCGCGGTCGAGGTAGCGGCGCGCGAGCCAGTTTGCCATGGGGAGGTTCTGGTCCAGGTAGTTACCGCACTCCTCGGGAGCGGCGCCGGGGACATCGCCCTCAAAGCCGGCGACAAACTCAAACAGCTCGCGCACGAGCGGCAAGATTTCCTCGCTCGTCAGCTCACCAAAAACGACGAGGTAAAAGCCCGTGCGGCAGCCCATGGGGCCAAAGTAGACAATGCGGCTCGACCACTCGGCATGATTGCGGAGGAACGTCGCGCCCAGGTGCTCGATAGTGTGGCACTCGGCCGTGTTCATGACCGGCTCCTTGTTGGGCGTGGTCAGGCGCAGGTCAAACGTGGTGACGGCGGCACCGGTCGCCGGATCGCGGTCGATGCGGCTCACATACACGCCGGGCTCAAGTAGCAGATGATCAACGGAAAAGCTGGCGATGCGCTCCATGGCAGATCCTCTCGGTAGTCAAATTGGGACGGGGCTCTTTTAGCTGGTTCGAATGGCCGCACCAATCATACCAGCCAAAAAGCCCCGTCCCAAAAAGACAACTTAGCCCAGGACGCGGGCCATGCGTGCCTTGAACTCGGAAAGGAAGCGCGGGGCATCAACGGTCAGCGCCACAAGCGCGCTCTTGTCGGGATCTGCCACACGGCGCTCATCGCAGATGGTGCGACCGCGGTACTCGCCCAGCAGGTCGACGCGTAGATTGCAGCCGAGCGCACCCACGAGCGTGGGATCGATTGCCACGGCAACAGCCAGCGGATCGTGCAGCGCACAACCACCCAGGTAAGGTGCGTTCATCTCGTACGAGCCAATGTAGTGCTCGACCATGCTCGCAAATGCGCAGCCGGCCATGGTGCCCGAGCCCGTCCAGCCGGCAATATCGCGGCGCGTGAGCACCACGCGATGCGTCACGTCTAGACCCACCATGGTGAGTTTGCGGCCCGAACGCAGCACGGCATCGGCCGCCTCGGGGTCGCTTGCCATGTTGGCCTCGGCGCCCGCGCTCACGTTTCCGGGCACGGTAAGCGCACCGCCCATCACGACCACGCGACCGATAGACATCATCACCGCCGCATCGCGCTCCAAGGCGAGCGCCAGATTGGAGAGCGGGCCGGTCGCCACATAGACCAGATCGGGGCCATAGGTGCGCGCGGCATCGATCAGATAATCGACTGCAGCGTTGCCGTCGGCCGACGTTGCCCCCACCGGCTCGTAGGGCGACGCGGGCACGCTCGCACCGCCGATGCCGTTCTTGCCGTGGATGAGCGTGGTTGACGCCGGCGGCGTATAGGGCTCGGTCGCCTTAATGGGGCGGTCGGCACCCAGGTACACCGGCACCTCGGGGCGGCCTAGCAGGTCAAGCACCGCCAGACAGTTGTGCGCCGACTGCTCGACGCGCACGTTGCCAAAGCACGTGGTTATGCCGACGAGTTCCACCTCGGGGCTCGCGATGGCATAGGCGAGCGCCATGGCGTCGTCCACACCCATGTCCAGGTCAAGGATCAGCTTCTTGGTTGCCATTGTTCTACTCCGCTTCTCCGTCTTTATCGTTTAACCAAACCAATGTTCAACTTCAGCACGCGTGGGAATCGATTGCTGAGCACCCAAGCGCGACACCGTCACCGCCGAGGCGCGAGCGCCCGCGGCCATGCACTCAAAGAGCGGCAGGCCCTCCAGACGGGCAGCTGCAAGTGCGCCGATAAACGTATCGCCGGCCGCTGTGGTGTCAACCACCGTACACGAAAGCGCCGGCATATGCAGCAGCTCGCCGTCATCGCCGAGCGTAACCGATCCGGCGCCGCCCAACGTGATGACCGCAGCTCCGGCACCCTTGGCGCGCAGGGCATTAAGCGCTTCGGCACAACTCGCGTCATCTGCGGGCAGAATGCCCGTCAGTGCCTGGCATTCGGTCTCGTTGGGACAGACGAGGTCGACTGCGGGCCACGCACCCGCCGGCAACTCACAGGCAGGCGCCGGATTAAAGACCGTATAGAACCCCAGCTCGTGAGCGCAGGCAAGCGCCTCGGCCGTCGCCATCAGATCGCATTCGCCCTGGGCGATAAAGACGCTGCCGGCCGCGGGGGCGAGCCCACAGGCATCGCGGTCGAGCTCATCGGCCACCAGATAGCGCAGCGCACAGGCCACATCATCGCCCGCAAGCGCATGGTTGGCGCCCGGAGACAGCACGATGCGGTTATCGCTCTCGCAGCGGATGATGG
>URRJ01000156.1 GCA_900550205.1 uncultured Collinsella sp.
CCGCCCTGCGATTCGGCCGGGGCTTCATATTCGGCGGCAATGGGCTCGCCGCACACGGGGCAGAATCTGGCCCCGTCCTCGATCTTCGACCCGCAATTTCGGCAGAACATGTGCAGACTCCCCTCGATTGGCGCCCGCGCGAAGGCTGGGCACATTTCCTTCCGTCCTCATGCTAAGGGCGAACGCTCGCCCGTTGTTGCGCAACATTGCTGGGCTCTCCGTTCGGAAACTGCGTCCCGTTTCTGCTGCAGATTCCGGGATGCGCTTTCCGCTAGAGACCTCAACCGGAAAGCGCATCCCGTTTTGACGCTTCAGAGTGGGACGCAGCTTCCCCGAGAGGCCCCATTGGGAAATTGGGGACCGGAATTCGCCTGAGTAGTGGGACGCAGTTTCCCCGAGAGGCCCGTCTGGGAAGCAATGGCCCAGAATTCCCATTGCAGCAATCTGTCGATTGAACATCGTTGCACGTTCGCGCTATCATGCATGGATAAATTGGTTAGCCTTGGCAAACGGTTAGCCATGGTGAACATAAATGCAACGCCCTGTGGGCGTCGGGGGAGGAACACGGACGTGAAGCTCGATACACTCGAGATTGGAAAGGACGCCGTTGTCGCATCGGTGGCATCGGACGATCAGGCACTCCGACAGCATATTTTGGACATGGGCCTAACACCGGGCACCGAAGTCACCATGATGAAGTACGCCCCCATGGGCGACCCGCTCGAGATTCGCCTGCGTGGCTACGAGTTGACGCTGCGCAAGGACGATGCTGCTCGCATTGAGCTCGTAGATGTTCACGACACAGATACGGGCCCGCGCGCTAACGCCGCAATCGGCACGACGGAGCACCCGGCACTCGGCGAGGGGACGTATTCGCCCCGTGCGGCAAAGACGGCCGTGCCCGAGGGCGCGCCCCTGCATTTTGCCCTCGCCGGCAACCAAAACTGCGGCAAGACCACCCTGTTCAACCAGCTTACGGGCTCCAACCAGCACGTCGGCAACTTTCCCGGCGTGACGGTCGACCGCAAGGACGGCACCATCCGTAACCACCCCGAGGCGAGCGTTACCGACCTGCCCGGTATTTACTCTCTGTCGCCGTACACAGGCGAAGAGGTCGTGAGCCGTCAGTTCATCCTCGACGAGCGCCCGGACGCCATCATCGATATCATCGACGCCACCAACATTGAGCGCAATCTGTACCTGACGCTGCAGCTTATGGAGCTCGACCGCCCCATGGTCATCGCGCTCAACATGATGGACGAGGTGACGACCAACGGCGGCGCCATTGACGTCAACCTGCTCGAGAGTCTGTTGGGCGTGCCGGTCGTCCCCATTAGCGCTGCCCGCAACGAGGGTATCGGCGAGCTGGTGGACCATGCCTTGCATGTGGCGCGTTTCCGCGAGCGTCCCGGCCGCCTGGACTTCTGCGCACCTGATGGCCCAGACGGCGGCGCACTGCATCGCTGCATCCACGGCATCGCCAACCTTATCGAGGACCATGCCGCGACGGCGCACATTCCCGTGCGTTTTGCGGCGACCAAGCTGGTTGAGGGCGACGAGCTGGTGACCGAGGCGCTTCACCTGGATCGCAACGAGCTCGACGCCATCGAGCACATCATTACCCAGATGGAGGGCGAGGCCGGCACCGACCGCCTGTCCGCGCTGGCCGATATGCGCTTTAGCTTTATCGGCGACGTGTGTGGGCGTTGCGTCGTCAAGCCGCACGAGAGCCGCGAGCACGTGCGCTCCGTCAAGATTGACCGTATCCTGACAGGTCGTTACACAGCCATTCCGGCGTTCCTGGTGATCATGGGCCTCGTCTTTTGGCTGACGTTTGGCGTGATCGGCGCGGCGTTGCAGGGACTCATGGAGGACGGCATCGCTGCCGTCATCGCCTCGGCCGATGCGGGCCTCAAGGCGTTCGGCACCAACGACGTGGTGCGCTCGCTGGCTGTCGACGGCGTGCTTACGGGTGTGGGCAGCGTGCTGACCTTCCTACCGATTATCGTCGTGCTCTTCTTGTTCCTCTCCATTCTGGAAGACTCGGGCTACATGGCGCGCGTGGCCTTTGTCATGGATAAAGTGCTGCGTCGCTTTGGCCTGTCGGGTCGCAGCTTTGTGCCTATGCTCGTCGGTTTTGGCTGCACCGTGCCGGCTATCATGTCGACCCGTACGCTCCCATCCGAGCACGACCGCAAGATGACGGTCATGCTCACGCCGTTCATGAGCTGTTCGGCCAAGTTGCCGGTCTACGGCCTGCTGTGCGGGGCGTTTTTCCCGCAGGCGACGGTTCCCGCCATGGTCTCGCTCTATCTGATCGGTATCGTGGTCGGCTGCATTGCCGCCCTGGTGCTCAACCGCACGGCATTTAAGGGCGACCCAGTGCCGTTTATCATGGAGCTGCCCAATTACCGCCTGCCGAGCGTCAAGACGACGGTGATGCTGGCATGGGATAAGGCCAAGGACTTTATTACCAAGGCCTTTACCATTATCTTTGCCGCTACCGTGGTCATCTGGTTCCTGCAGACGTTCGATATCCGCTTTAACGTGGTCGCCGACCAGTCGCAAAGTCTGCTTGCCGGTCTGGGTAGCATCATCGCGCCGGTGTTGACCCCGCTCGGTTTTGGCGACTGGCGCGCCTCGACGGCGCTCGTCACGGGACTCATCGCCAAGGAAAGCGTCATCTCGACCCTCACGGTGCTTTTGGGCGCAACGTCGCCCGCGGTGCTGTCAACCATGTTTTCGCCGTTTACCGCTTACGTGTTCTTGGTCTTTACGCTGCTGTACCCGCCCTGCGTGGCGTCCATCGGCGCCGTCAAGAGCGAGCTGGGCACGCGCTATGCCGTTGCTGTGTTCGCGTTTCAGGTGACGGTCGCCTGGATCGTGGCGTTTGTCGTGCATTCGGCGGGCATATTGCTGGGTTTGGCTTAGTTATGTATTGACGGCGCAACCTCTGTGTATTGAGTTGATTGCGGTCCCGCATCTGTACTGACGGATGCGGGGCCGTTGCTATATAATCGCCCACCGCCCAAGACAATCGGAGAGGTTTCCTACATGACTCAGGCAAGACAAGATGGCATCTCACTCAAGCAGTGGCTCCCGCTTATTGGGCTCGCCTGTTGCGCGTTCGTATTCAACACGTCGGAGTTCATGCCCATCGGTCTTCTGACTGATATTGCCGCATCGTTCTCGCTCACGGAGGCCCAAGCAGGCATCATGATCTCGGTCTACGCCTGGGGCGTCATGCTGCTGTCGCTGCCGCTTATGGTGTTTGCCTCGCGCTTTGAGTTCAAGCGGATGCTGCTGGGCGTTTTGGCCGTGTTTTCGCTGGGCCAGTTCCTGTCCGCTGTGGCACCGACATATCCCATCCTGGTTTGCGCACGTCTGGTGGTCGCCTGCGCGCATGCCGTGTTCTGGTCGGTCGCCTCGATTATGGCCTCGCGCCTGGTCGACAGTCGCCACGGAGCGCTCGCCATCAGCATGATCGCCACGGGCTCGTCCATCGCGCAGATCTGTGGCCT
>URRJ01000157.1 GCA_900550205.1 uncultured Collinsella sp.
TGTGGCGGTTGAGCATGGGCACCTTTTTGTTGGACATGCGCCAACGGCAGACAAGCGCGGGCTTGTCGAGCGTGAACTTCTCGACCGCCTCCTGATTGGCGCAAAAGTCCTCGTACGCACGCTGATCCTCGGCATTGCCAAACAGCTCGGCATCATCAATCTGGGGCATGGTCATACCTTTCGTGTTAGTCATTCCGTCCTCTTATACCAAAAAGACGGCCCTCCAAACGGAGCGACCGCCTTTTGCAGAGATTATTTTGGCGTTATGGTCAGGCGACCAATCAGCTTTATGGGATAGAGCAACATCCCATAAAGGGTTTTCCAAGTGCCCGAGATTGCCCCGAAAGAGGAGCGCCGCGTACTAAATGTACGCAAGCGACGGTTTGAGGGGCAAGGTCGGGTGCTTGGGAAAGCCTCTAGTGCCTAAAATGTCTGGCCCCCGTGAAGACCATTGCGATGCCATGCTCGTTGCAGGCCTGGATGCTCTCGTCGTCGCGCTTGGAGCCGCCGGGCTGGATGATGCAGGTCACACCATGCTCGGCAAGCACGTCGACGTTGTCGCGGAACGGGAAGAATGCATCGCTTGCGCAGGCAAAGCCGCCCTTCTCCACACCCTCGCGCTCACAGAAGTCCTCGGCGCGCTCGCAAGCAAGCAGCGCAGAATCCACGCGGTTGGGCTGACCGGGGCCCATGCCAATGCCGGCCTTGCCCTTGGAGACCAGGATGGCGTTGGACTTAACGCCCTTGCAGACCTTCCAGGCAAACTCGAGCTCGGCCATCTCGGCGTCGGTGGGCTTGCGGTCGGTGGGGAACGTAAAGGTCGCGGGATCCTCGGTCACGTGGTCGACTTCCTGCACCAGCATGCCACCGTCGACGGAGCGCAGCTCCACCTGGGCGCCGTGGTCCACGCCGCCGGTAGCCAGCACGCGCAGGTTGGGGCGCTTAGCCATGCGTTCGAGTGCCTCATCGGTGTAGCTCGGGGCGATGATGACCTCGACGAACTGCTTGTTCTGATCGGCAAAGTGCTCAACCAAATCAAAGGGAACCTCGCGGTTGCAGGCGATGATGCCGCCGAAGGCGCTCTTGGGATCGCAGGCGAAGGCGCGGTCGTAGGCGGCCGTGATGTCCTCGGCCACGGCGGAGCCGCAGGGGTTCTGATGCTTGAGGATCACGCAGGCAGGCTCGTCGAACTCGCGGACCAGGTTCCAGGCGGCATCGGCATCCAGATAGTTGTTATAGCTGAGCGGCTTGCCCTGGATCTGCTCGGAGCCCACGAGCGGGAACTGCGAGCTCGCGGTGTTCTCGCAGCCCTCGGCAAAGCGATAGACCGTAGCCTTCTGCTGCGGGTTCTCGCCATAGCGCAGGTCGTCGACCTTCTCCAGCGAGATCTCGAGCTTGGCAGAGGTGTCCGCCACGTCGCTTGCCTGGGCGGCAAGCCAACGGGAGATGGCCGTGTCGTAGGCGGCGGTGGTCTGGTAGACCTTCACCTGCAGACGACGACGGGTGGAAAGCGTGGTGCAGCCACCGGTCTCGCGCATCTCGGCCAGGACGGCATTATAGTCGGCCGGGTCGGAGATGACGGTAACGCTCGCGGCGTTCTTGGCGGCAGATCGCAGCATGGAGGGGCCACCGATATCGATGTGCTCGATGGCATCCGCAAAGGTGACCTCGGGGTTGGCGACGGTCTTCTCGAACTCGTACAGGTTGACGACGACCAGGTCGATCAGCTTAATGCCGTGCTGAGCGGCCTCCTGCATGTGCTGCTCGGAATCGCGACGGGCCAGCAGCGCACCGTGAACCTTGGGGTGCAGCGTCTTGACGCGGCCGTCCATCATCTCGGGATAGCCCGTGAACTCCTCGATGGGAGTTACGGGAACGCCCGCGTCCTCGATGGCACGAGCCGTGCCGCCCGTAGAGATGATCTCGACGCCAAAGTCGTCAACCAGCGTCCGTGCGAAATCGACGACGCCCGTCTTATCGGTAACCGAGATCAACGCGCGTGCGATCTTCACATCAGATCCCATGCAGTCCTCCTGTCTGGTACGCCGCCGTGCTCTGTGAGTCGGTGATACGTCGATCTGCAGCGCTCGCGCAGCGGCATTGAAAATACTGATTCAATGTAGCGCATCGAGCGCGACGTTGCACCCCGCAACGTACGGCTGTGCAGAAAAAGTTTGCGAGCGGGGGTTGCAGGAGCGCCACTGGGCACGGTGAGTTGATGGAACACAGGGGCACCATAATTAGATGCCAATGGCGTGGTAGAACTGTGCTCGATATGCATCCGCAATAGAAAGAGGCACCATGGTCTCGCGGGTTCTCTACCGACCGTTTGATACCGAAGATTTCGACGCCATCGCGCTGATCATGCAGCAGCTTTGGCACAACAACTCGGATAACGATGAGTACAACCGCCTCGAAGCCGCGTGCGACCTTGCCTACTGTCTTTCTTCCTCGACGTTTTCGCAGGTTGCAGTTATAGATGGCGAGGCACGCGGCATTTCGCTTGCGCGTGCGGGACAGAGCTCCGGCGCCGCCGTCAAGGAACATTGGATGGATACTGAGCGTGCACTGCTGTCGCAGATGCGTGAGCTAGAACCCGAGTCGTGCGCCGAGTATCTCTCATTTGTGCGCGCCACCATTCGAACCAACAACCGCCTGCTCGAGAAAAGCCCACTGCCGCATGACAACGAGGTCACGCTGCTCGCCGTCGACCCTGACGTCCACGGCCTGGGCGTGGGATCGGTGCTGCTCGACGCCGCAATCTCACATCTGTCCTCGTGCGGGGCGACCAGCGCACACCTGTACACCGATTCCAACTGCTCGTGGAAGTTCTACGAGCTGCACGGCTTTAAGCGCACCGCCACGCACCGCGCCAACCGCGAGGAACGCCGCCACGCCATGCCGCGCGAAAGCTTCCTCTACGAACTCGACTTAACGGTCTAGGCCCAGCAGCCACGCCTAGTCATTTAAGAACGTCCCCAATGACTGATCCCCAACGACTGGTCATTTAAGTCTGTCCCCAATGAGTAGCCTAGAGGGCCTGCAAATGGCTGTGGTCAAAAAACATCAAATATGAGTACTGTTACCTTTTTAGTAGCAGAGCTTTGGGGCATTTTTGAGGCTTGTAGGCATGACGACCAGCTGCACGTGCTGACGTAGCTCCCCAAATGTTCCATAAAATGGGCTCCTAACGAGAAATACTCTCATTAGAAGCCCATTATTATGTGCAAACATATGCGACCATCGCAGCAACAGTACTCATATTTAGCATTTTTTGTCCACTACCCCTTGCGCGAAGGTCCTCAGCGGAAAGTTTGGCCCGTTTCGATGCACAAAAATGGGATGAATCTTCCCTGGCAACCGCCCAGAAAGATCCACCCCAAAGCAAGCGCTCGCTAGAACG
>URRJ01000158.1 GCA_900550205.1 uncultured Collinsella sp.
GCGCGGGCCTCCACGTCGTCGGCGGGAACGACCACGGTCATGCCGGGGATAACGCGCATCAGGGCGATATCCTCGCAGCACTGGTGCGTGGCGCCGTCCTCGCCCACCGAGATACCGGCGTGCGTGGCGCCAATCTTAACGTTGAGATGCGGATAGCCGATGGAGTTGCGGACCTGCTCAAAGGCGCGGCCGGCGGCAAACATGGCAAAGCTGCTCGCGAAGGCAACGCGGCCGGTGGTCGCGATACCAGCGGCAACACCCATCAAGTTGCTCTCGGCGATGCCTACATCGAAGAAGCGGTCGGGGCAGACGGCCTTAAACTTACCGGTCTGCGTGGCGGCGGCCAGGTCGGCGTCGAGGACCACAAAGTCATCGTGCTCGTTGGCGAGCTCGACGAGGGCCTCGCCGTAGCTTACGCGCGTGGCGATTTTCTTGACGTCTGCCATCCTAGAGCTCCTCTCCGGCGGCCGTGAGCTCTGCCATGGCCTGCTCAAACTGTTCATCGTTGGGCGCCTTACCGTGCCAACCCACCTGGTTCTCCATAAAGGAAACGCCCTTGCCCTTCGTGGTCTCAGCGATAATGGCAGTCGGCTGACCCTTGGTGGCGCGGGCCTCGGCAAAGGCGGCGCGGATCTGATCGAAGTCGTTGCCGTCGGCGAGCTCCACCACGTGGAACTTAAAGGCGCGGAACTTGTCAGCGAGCGGCATGGGATCGTTGACCTCCTCGACGGGGCCGTCGATCTGCAGGCCGTTGTGGTCGACGATCACGCAGAGGTTATCGAGCTGTTGGTTGCCGGCGAACATGGCAGCCTCCCAGACCTGGCCCTCCTCGCTTTCGCCATCGCCCAGCAGGGCGTACGTGCGGTAAGTATCGCCCCAGTGCTTGGCAGCGACGGCCATGCCCACGGCGGCGGAGATGCCCTGGCCCAGCGAGCCGGTGGACATATCGACGCCCGGGGTGTCGTTCATGTTGGGATGACCCTGCAGGTGGCTGCCGATATGGCGCAGCGTCTCGAGGTCCTCCTTGGGGAAGAACCCGCGCTCGGCGAGCACGGCGTACAGACCCGGAGCACAGTGGCCCTTGGAGAGCACAAAGCGATCGCGGTCGGCCTTGCGGGGATCGGCCGGGTCGACGTTCATTTCCTCAAAGTACAGATAGGTCATGATGTCGGCAGCGCCGAGCGAACCGCCCGGATGGCCGGACTTGGCAGCGTGCACGCCGGTGACGATGCCCTTCCTTACCTCGTTGGCAACCTTTTTGAGCTCTTCGTCGCTCATTGTGCCTTCCTTTCATCCTCTTAAGACAAGATGCGCGCGGCACGGAAAGGTAGTCCCAACACAGCCGCGATGCACGTACGTCATTCATTATGCTGGAAACTGATGGCTTTACCAGACTTTTTATCATTATTTGAGCAATTTAGCAGGCAGACCCGCTGATGAAACGGTTTATCAATGTGAACGTCTTTTGGATGGAACGCAGTCGGACCTACGCGTTAATGTCTTTGAATCCCTCGCCGAAGGTTTCCGTAACGTCGGCGACCGTCACAATGGCGTGAGGATCGCGCTCGCGCACGATCGTCTTGAGCGTATTGAGCTCGCGGCGGTTCACAATGACCATGATCACCGGCTTCTCGGCACCCGAGTACATGCCGGTCGCCTTAAACTTGGTGCAGCCGCGACCCAGGCCATACATGATGTCGGCCGCGATATCGGGGAAATTCTCCGAGATGATGAGTACCATACGGCGCCTGTTGCCGCCGTCGACCACAGCATCGATCACATAACCGCTAATGACCATCGAAAGGCCTGCATACAGCGCGTTTTCGACCGAAAAGACCGGGGCCGACAGCGCGCACACGGCAACGTCGATCGCCATGACGGTGGAGCCCACCGGTAGCGACGTATTGCGCGAGATGATCTGGCCGATCGTGTCGGAGCCGCCGGTGTTGGCACCGGCGCGCAGCACCATGCCGTAGCCGATGCCCGTAATAATGCCGCCCCACATAGCGGGCAGCATCAGATCGGCATGTGCCAGCGGCGCTACAAACGGAGCGAACAGGTCGGTGAAAAAGCCTAGCAGCACAAAACCCGTCGCCGTCTGCACCACGTAGAACATGCCACCCTCGCGCATAACAACCAGCAGCAGCAAGGCATTCATCACGATGGTCTGGATACCGACAGGCAGCGAGATGCCATGAGACGCACCGACCGCCTGGATAATCGTGGCGAGACCCGTAACGCCGCCGGCAGCAAGGCCGTTGGGGATCAAAAACAAGTCCGTCGCGATAGCGGCCAGGGCGCAGCCAAACATGATCTTAGGCAGGTCATGAAAGAAGTTCATCGAAAGAATGCGCTTGATGTCCAGACGATATGCCATGCTGCCTCCCTCAAAAAAGCGCACCCCGTCGGATGCGCTTTAAACTTCTTGCTGTATTCGATTTTACCGATTCGCCGGCCAAATACCACCCCCGCACAGGGTCCGTATTGGCCGCATCTGCCCAAAGCCAACCCTATGGGTTTAGACAGACTGGGCCTCCGCATCGGCGTTGCCAGTCGCCCAGCGATGGTAGCCGATCACAAACGGATCCAGATCGCCATCGTCGAGAACGGCCTCGACGTTGCTGGTCTCCACGCCCGTACGCAGATCCTTGACCATCTGGTATGGGTAGAGCACGTAGCTGCGAATCTGGTTGCCAAACCCGATCGTGGTCTTCGGTCCGCGGATCTCGTCGAGCGCCTCGGCACGCTTCTCGAGCTCGATCTCGTACAGACGAGCCTTGAGGATCTGCATGCACGCGGCCTTGTTCTGAATCTGGCTGCGCTCGTTTTGGCAGGTAACCACAATGCCGCTGGGAAAATGCGTCACGCGCACGGCGGAGTCGGTGGTGTTGACGCCCTGACCGCCCGGGCCGCTCGCGTGGTACACGTCCACGCGGATGTCGTCGGGGTTGATCTCGATGTCGATATCATCAGGCAGTACGGGAATGACCTCGACGCCGGCAAACGTAGTCTGACGGCGCTTCTTATCATCGGTGGGGCTAATACGTACCAGGCGGTGCACACCGGCCTCGGCGCGAAGCATGCCAAAGGCGTCCTTGCCCTCGACGGTAAAGGTCGCGCGATCAATGCCGATGACCTCGGCGGCGGGGCAGTCGTTAATCGTGACCTTCCAGCCGCGGCGCTGGCAGTACTTCATGTACATCTTAAAGAGCATGAAGGTCCAGTCCTGCGCCTCCAGGCCACCCTGTCCGGGCTTGATGGTCACAATCGCGTCGCCGTGATCGAACTCACCGGTAAACCAGCTCGAGAGCTCGAGCTCGTCGATGGCGCGGGCCAGGCGCTCCGCCGTCGCGGCAGCCTCCTCGCGCAGCGCGGCGGCATCGGGGTCATCGCCCATCTCACC
>URRJ01000159.1 GCA_900550205.1 uncultured Collinsella sp.
TGACTAGTCGTTTAAGAACGTCCCCAATGACTATTGGCAGCTGGTTTACTTGCTCGCGAACAGCCAGACCAGGATGATCACCAGAATCACGGCGATGATGCAGACGATGGCACCGGTGAATTTGATGCGTGAGTCGCGGGTGCGCTCTCGTACGTCATCCTCGGTAGCCTCGAGCTGGGCCACTTCGCGCTCGGTTTCGGCGTGTTCGGCCTTATCGCGCGCTAAGGATCCGGCGAGCGACTCGGTGATCTCGGGATGGTCGTGCACCTCGGTCGCCTGTTCGATAATCGACTGCGCATGTGCGGCGTCCGCCTGGGCGTTGGCGATGGCCTGCTCCTGCTCGCGACGTGCCTTGTCCTGCGCGGCAATCTTTTCGCGCAGTTCGCGCTGACGCGTCGCAGCGGCGGTCTTAGCCGTCTGAAGTTCGTCGCGTGCGGCATCGGCCTCGGCCGTCACGGCCTGATGGGCACGCTTGGCGTCGGCGATGGGGGCCTGTGACTGTTCGACGGCCTGCTCGGCGGCGGCGAGCGAATGCTCAAGGTCGGCGGTCACGCGTGGAATGTCTTCCTCGGCCTTGCGCAGAGCATCGGCGGCATCGGAGATCTGCATCGAGAGCTCGCTGGTGCGCACGGTGTAATTGGCGGGGTTCGCCGAAGGATTGCGCTGCAGCTCGGCATACTCGCGTCGCAACGTTTCGAGCTGTGTGCGTGTTGCGTCGGCAGTTTGCCGTGCGGCGGCGACACCTGCGTCGCGCTCGGCCTTCACCTTGTCGCGAATGCGCTTGGAATCTTCGAGTCGACGAACCAGGCGGTTACCGGTTTCGCGTGAACTCGCCTCGCGAGCCTCGACGGCATCGAGTACAGCCTTCAGGCGACGCTCGGCTGCATCATCTTCTGCCTTCATTTGCTCGAGCTGGCCCTTGAGCTCATTCGCTTTGGTGGCGTGGGCATCGCGGTCAATCTCGGCGGCCGCAGCGGTCTTTTGTGCCGTGGCGATTGCCTGGCGCTGGTCGGCGACAATCTGGTCGTACCGCCCCGCGATATCCTGCCGTGTCTCGAGCTCCTCGGCCTGATCGGAAATGCGCTGCTCTAACTCTGCCAGGTGGTCGCGGGCATCGGCGAGTGCCTTTTTCGCGGCGTTCATCTCGCGCATGGCCGAGGCTCCCTGCGCGATAAAGGCGCCCACGGCGTTCGCAGTGTTCGAGACGGCAGTTCCCAGGTCGCGGCTCGCGGCGGAGGCGTGCGGGGCGACCGGGCGACCGGTGTCGGCAGCGTCCACATCGGTCGTTTGCGGCGCGGCGATATTGCCGGTGCCGCCTTCGATCACAGAAAAGCCCGCTGCATGCGGGTCGACGGCGTCCGCGCCAATCGTGGGATGTTCGAGCTGCAGAAACGAGGGCATAGTGCTGCCCTGATCGGCAACGGGGGTCTCGCCGGGTACAAAGGTCGAGGCGGCCTCGGCGGCCTCTTCTTCCTCGGCGTCAACGTCGGCATCGGCGACAGCATCCTTCATCGCTTTGACAGCATCCATCATGGAATCCATGACAGCATCAAGCTCTTCTTCCGAAGATACCTCGATGGGGCCTGCTGCTTGCGGGGCGGCGTCCTTTTCGGGGGCGTCGTCCTGAACGGCCGAATCGTCGTTTTGCACGTCGGCGTCTTCGGCCGCAGGGATCTCCGTCGCAGCGTCGTTGTCCAGAGCGGCGTCGTCGATGTCGGTATCATTGCAGGTCGCAGCGTCAGTATCTGCGGCGACGTCTGCTGAATCATCAATATGCTGTTGAGTCTGGGGGTCCAGCTCGTCTGTCATAGGCATGTGCTCCTCATCGTTGTTCGTCACCCTATGATAAAGTCTCGCGCCGACATCCCGCGCCCCGAAGCAAAGTTTCAAAACGTGTTCGATGACTCGTTTGGGTGACAAAAAATTCGGCCTCTTTGTCCAGTTCGTGCTTGACATTCCCTTCGCCGAAAGACGTTGCACCGTTCGCCTGCCATGGTCTTTATTTTTCACTTGAACCCGCTAAAGTTGCATTTCAGCTTTTGGCGCGTGAAGTTGGATGCGCGCAGTCGACGGGCTGGCCCGTCGCGATTTGAAAGGACTTCGTATGGGACTTTTCACTGGTAAGACCGTAATCGTTACCGGCGGCGGCAAGGCCACGCTCAAGGACGGCTCCGCTGGCTCCATCGGCTACGGCATCGATATCGCTTTTGCCAAGGAGGGCGCGAACCTCGTCATCACTGGCCGCAACGTCGCTAAGCTTGAGGCCGCCAAGGAGTCTCTCGAGGCTGAGTACGGCGTCAAGGTTCTGCCTGTTCAGGCCGATGTCTCGGCTGGTCAGGACAACGAGGCCGTCGTCCAGAACGTTATCGACAAGGCCATTGAGGAGTTCGGTCGCATCGACGCCGTCGTCAACAATGCTCAGGCCAGTGCCTCGGGCGTGACCATTGCCGATCACACCATGGATCAGTTTAACCTGGCCATTTACTCGGGCCTGTATGCCACCTACCTGTACATGCAGAAGGCCTATCCGCACCTGAAGGAGACCAAGGGCTCCGTGGTTAACTTTGCTTCGGGCGCCGGCCTGTTTGGCAACTACGGCCAGTGCAGCTATGCTGCCGCCAAGGAGGGCATCCGCGGCCTGACCCGCGTCGCCGCCAACGAGTGGGGCAAGGACGGCATCAACGTTAACATCGTGTGCCCGCTTGCCTGGACTGCTGCGCTCGAGAACTTCCAGGATGCCTACCCCGAGGCGTTTAAGGCCAACGTCCACATGCCGCCGGCGGGCCATTATGGCGATGTCGAGAAGGAAATTGGCCGCGTGGTCGTTCAGCTCTGCGGCCCCGACTTTAAGTACATGAACGGCGAGACCGTCACCCTCGAGGGTGGCATGGGCCAGCGGCCCTAACAGTTACGCGGTTCTACGAACCGCGTAACCAGTTGACGCTGCAAACCCGCCAGAGCGGCAATCTGCCTTTCAACTTCGGCGGCATGACCAGAAGGTCAATGCCGCCTCGTTTCAAGGCACCTTGCTCGCCCTGGCGGGTTTTCGCTCATATGACCCAATCCGCTGTCAAGAGCCACAATGGCCCCGCCGACCGCTTGCAATCGGTCGGCGGGGCCTGCCGTTAACCCGTTCCGGTCCGCCCCCGGCATGTCATCGACGCCTTCGGCTCAGTCTCATATCCGCGGATACCGTTCTGTCGGCCCGCACTCCATTCCTTCGGCGGGGTTCCCCAAGTCTGTCGAGGCGCATGCGGAGGGCTCCGCGCGCACAGCGAAATAGGGGGTATCCCCGAAGGCCGCCCGGCTCGCCGGGACGGGGGCTATGTCTATTCCGCGCCCTCCCGGCACATCATGCCGAGGGCCCAGAGCCACCTCACGAGCTCGGCCGCGGTGAAATT
>URRJ01000160.1 GCA_900550205.1 uncultured Collinsella sp.
GGGCCTCGCCGTAAATTTCCGACACCCCGGCATTGTCCCGTGAAGAAGCTTCCGCGAGTGCTGCGACAAGTTTCTTGTCAGATTCCAGTTTCTGCGGCAATTCTTCCGGATCCAGCCCATGAGTACGTGCAAAGTCCTGACCATAAGGGCATTGTCTTATATAATCGATGGCCTCATAGTGTTCGAGGTCGTCTATGCTGAGCATCATTCCCTTGATCTGCTCGCGTACAAGGGCATTGACCTCCCTCTGCGCGGTCCTCGGCTTGGTCTTGTACAGCTCGTAATATGGTTTCAGCGATATCGGCGTGCCGTATTTCACCAGCATGTCCGTGCGGAGTCCGTTGTAGTCGGAATAGTGGTTGCAGCTGGGCAGAATGAAGATTTCCTTCTCGAAATTTCCCATTTCCGCCGCATCGAAGGCCATCTTGGTATAGCCGTAGGAGAATGTTCCGAGCCAATGCTTGTCCTGATGGCCGGCTTCCGGGAAAATCACGACTGTACTGCCTTCCAGCAATGATTTTTCGGAGTCGCGGAATGTGGCGCCATTGTTCTGGAGGGCCGCTTCGCCTTCCCAGTTCAGCCTGAATGCGGGAAGAAGCCCGATGGAACGGAGGAATTTGTCTGCAAACATGCTGAGGGCGAAGACGTCGGCGCGCTCGTCGACCGTGCCGGTCTCGATATCGAGCTGCTCGGGTGGCATGTAGCCGATGGTGCCGCCGCGCGAGCCGCCAAAGCCGCCGGCAGACGACAGACGTGCCATGCCAAAGTCGGTGAGCTTTACATTGCCCGAGTGGTCGATGAGTACGTTGGCGGGCTTAATATCCAGGTGGAGCACGCCGTTGCTATGGGCGAAGGTGAGCGCCTGGCCCAGCGCGTCGGCAATTGCCGCGGCCTCGTCAAAGGTAAGCGAATGGCCGTCCACGCGATGTAAAAACTCGGCTAGGGACATGCCGTCGACATATTCCATGACGAGGTAGGCATAGGCGGTATCGTGCGTAAAGTCGATAACCTGCACGATATTGGGATGTTGAAGCATGGCGGCGGTGTGTGCCTCGCGCAGGACATCCATGATGTCGCTGGCGGGCATGCCGGCACCGCCTGTGAGGGGAATGCGCTTAATGGCGACGCGACGGCGCAGGTGCGTGTCGCGGCAAATCTCGATGGAGCCAAAACCGCCGGTCGCGAGCGTCTCGAGCGGCTGGAACCGTTTGAGCAGCTCGCGAGAGCTGGTGCCCTCCAAGGGAACGTCCGGCGAGAACCGGGCGGTATGTTGCGAGAAAAGCGGCATGGCCAACCCTCGTGCGTTTAAAGTTCGTTTGCGAGCGGCAGGCGCGGAGCCGAGCCGTTCGCGGTGGCATAGATGCTGCTAGTTTAGCACGCTCGGGCGCATGGTGAAGGTAGCGGGGCGAGGTGGCCTATCTGACTTGGCCTTAGCGCTTCTTATTGTTCTTCTTCTGCTTGCGCTGTTTGGCCTTTGCATTCTCGGGCTCGCTTTCCTGCTTGGCCTTGGCAGCGGCCTTTTCGGCCTTCATCTTCTTGCGTTTGGTTTCGATGCGCAGCTTTTTGTTGATGCGCGCCTTGAGGAACGAGCCAAACTGCTCGGCATCGCCACGCACAAAGGTGTCCTTAGGGATCGTCACGCCCTGGTCGGCGAACATGGCCACAAAGATGCGCTCGCCGTCGAGTACGTGGTCGAGCTTTTCAAACGGGAAGAACTGCGACTTGCCGCTCTTGCCCCAGACCATCAGGCCGTCCTCGTTGGCGGCGACGCGGCGGTAGCGGCCGCCCATGGACTCGTCGGCCTCGACGGCTTCGATAAAGTCGCGCGCGAGCGTATGGTGCAGATTTTTGCTCCACCAGGCCAAAAAGGCGCCGAATACGATTAGGACGACGCCGAACTTGATCCAGTTGCCGCCGGCCACCAGCATGCCGATGCCGATGAGCGCGGCAATTGCCGCGGCGACATACAGCGAGCCGCGACGCCTGGGCGAGGCGACCAGGCGCGCAAAGTCGGTGACGAGGTCGTTTTCGTACTGGTACTCGTTGAGGTACAGAATGCCGTCGTCGGCTGCGGCCTGCTCCTCGAGCGCGACCTCGACCTGGTCGGCTGCTTCGGAGGGAACGAGGTTGCTCTCTGCGTCTGCCATGCTCTTTGGACTCCTATCGCGGCGGGCTCGCCGTACGGGTTATTATGGATGCAGTATGCCGTGCGACCGCATGGCCGCCGCGGCAACAAGACTCAGTATACCCGGGGGAGCACCCATGGAATCGTTGTACCGAAAGTATCGCCCGCTCACCTTCGACTCCGTGGTGGGCCAGCAGCATATCGTCTCGACGCTCGAGCACGCCATCACCGAGGGGCGCCTGTCCCATGCGTACCTGTTCTGCGGACCGCGCGGCACGGGCAAGACCACCATGGCGCGTATTCTTGCCAAGGCGCTGCTCTGTCGCAATGCCGAGGCGGCGCGCGCCGAGGGTGCGAGCGGCTGCATGCCCGACGGCACCTGTGAGGAATGCGAGCTCATCGCCGAGGGCAACCACCCCGATGTCTACGAGCTCGATGCCGCAAGCCGTACCGGCGTAGACAACGTGCGCGAGGAAATCATCAACTCCGTCAACTTTGCCCCGGTGCGTGGCAAGTACAAGATCTATATCATCGACGAGGTCCACATGCTCACGACGGCGGCGTTTAACGCGCTGCTCAAGACGCTCGAGGAGCCGCCGGCGCACGTGATCTTTGTGCTGTGCACCACCGACCCGCAAAAGATTCTGGAGACAATCCTCTCACGCTGCCAGCGCTTCGATTTCCATCGCATCGGCAACGAGGATATCGAGCGCCGCCTGGCATACGTGTGCGAGCAGGAGGGCTTCGATTACGACGACGAGGCGCTGGCTATCGTGGCGCGCCATGCCAAGGGCGGCATGCGCGACGCGCTCTCCACGCTGGAGCAGCTGAGCGTTTTTGGCAACGGCGCCGTGCATGCGGACGATGCCCGTTCGCTTTTGGGCGAAGTTTCGGACCAGATTCTAGGCGAGTTTGCGCGCGCCATTGCTGATCGCGATGTCGCCGAGCTGTATGGGCTCATTCGCGCACAGGTCGAGGAGGGCAATGACCTGCTTGAGCTGACGCGTGACTTGGTGGCGCATGTGCGCGACGTGTATGTTGCCTGCGTTGCCGGTGCCCGTGCCGAGCTGTTTGAGGGCGGCTCCGAGCAGGCCGAGGCGCTTGCTGCCGAGGCCGCTGCCTTTGGCGAGCATCCTGCCGACCGCCTGGCCCGTGTGCTGACAGTGCTCGACGATGCCGCACTGGAGATGAGGGGTGCGCGCAAGTCTTCAATGGCAGCATGTGCCAAGGTGCAAGCCCATTCATTGCGAAGGTCAT
>URRJ01000161.1 GCA_900550205.1 uncultured Collinsella sp.
AGCCCGCCGCCCGCCTGCGCGGGGCGACCTCGGGCTGCATGTTTGTGGGAATTAGCTAACCGAAAGGCTTATACGTGAACGAAGAACCTCAAGTCCTCTACTGCGACGCCTGGCTCATGGCCATCGACAAGCCCGCCGGCATGATCGTCCACGGCGACGGCACCGGCGAGCGCACGCTTACCGACTACGCCAGCGATCTGCTGCTGGCGATGGGCGACGGCTTTGCCGCGACTGACATGCAGCCGCTCAACCGCCTGGACCGCAACACCACCGGCGTGGTGCTGTTTTCGCTCGACAAACAGACGCAGCCCGCCTTTGACCAGATGGTGATCGACCACGCCTTCGAAAAGCACTATCTGGCGCTCGCCGAGGGCAAGATCGACTGGAACGAGAAGCTCATCGACAAGCCCATCGCCCGCGACCGCCACGACAGCCGCAAGATGCGCGTCGGCGCCAGCGGCAAGCCGTCACAGACGCGGGTGAAGGTGCTCAAGCGCCTTAAGAGCCGTCGAGGCCTGCCCGCGCGTTCGTATATCGATGTCGAGCTGCTCACCGGCCGCAAACACCAGATCCGTGTGCACCTGGCCAGCGAGCACCATCCCCTGGTTGGCGACGACCTGTACGGAACGCCGCGACCCTGCGGCCTGATGCTCCACGCCCACAGCGTGTCCTTTACGCATCCCGTTACCGGCGAGCACATCCACATCGAAGCCCCCTGCCCCTGGGAGCCCTAAAACCTGCCAAAAGGGACAGGTTTATTTTGGCAGGTTTTATCTGGTCAAACGTCAAAACCACCACGAAGGCTCAGCCGCGGTCCCAAAATGTCTCGATCTGTAACAGTTAGAACCCATTTTCCGGGTCTATCTGTTACAGATTGAGACATTCGAATCCCCCTCAAGGGAAAATCTCAATCTGTAACAGTAACTCGGCAAAATCGGTCCCAGATGTTACAGATTGAGACAAAGGGACGGAGCGGTTCGGAAGTATCTCAATCTGTAACATCTAGCCCACTTTTAACGGTCCAGTTGTTACAGACTTAGACAAACCGGCAGACAACGAAAGCGGCAACGCCCGTGATGGACGTTGCCGCTTTTCTATTGAGAAAACTAAATGGTTTTGGCCTTGTCCCGTCGCTAGACCGTGATGACGTTATCCATCGTCTGGTACTTGGCGGGCACCTTGCCTGCGGTAATAATCGTTGCGTCGCGGAAGTCCGCGAACTTGACGGGCGCCACCATGCCAAATTTACTGGCGTCCGAGATTACAAAGCGCTTGGCCGTATGGCGCATCGAGATGCGCTTAACCTGCGCTTCCTCGATATCGGGCGCTGTGAAGCCCTGCTCGGCGGCAATGCCGTTGGACCCCCAAAAACCACAGTTGAAGTTGTAGCGGTCCAGGGTCGACAGGGCATCGGGGCCAACGAGCGCCTCGGTCTCGGGCTTGAGCTCGCCGCCCAGCACCACGGTGCGCATGCCGCGCAAAGCGAGACGCTGGGCATGGAGCACGGAGTCGGTCACATAGGTGACGCCCTCAAGGCGCGGAAGATGCTCGATGAGCCTGAGCGTCGTCGAACCCGAATCGATGTACACAAAGCTCTCGGGCTCCACAAGCGCCGCCGCACGGGCGCAGATACGCTCCTTGTCGTCGTTATGAAGATCGCTGCGCTCATTAAGCGTCAGGTCACGCGTCACGTGCGCGCGCTCAAGGCTCGTCGCTCCACCGTGTACCTTGGCGATACGGTGTGCGCGGTCGAGCGTCTGCAGGTCGCGCCGAATGGTGGACGCCGTCACGCCCAGGGCCTCAGCAAGCTCCGGCACGGTGACCGAGCCGGCCTGTTGCACCATCGACACGATCGCGTTGAGCCTATCTTCCGCAAGCATCGCTTACTCCTCCTCGGGGTACAGGACTCCCCAGTCGGCGCGGAGCTTGGTCATAAGCTCCATAACATCAGAAGCATAATCCAGCAGCTCGCGCTTGGAGTCGTCGCCGGCAACGGCCTTCTCAAGATCGGCCATCTCATAGCAAAGGGCGTAAGCCTCGGTACCGGCGTGGACCTCCTCGCGGCGGCCGTCCGCAGTCCACACGATGGTCGCGTGATCGGCACGCGGATAATCGTTGACCTCGATGTAGCACTTATCGAAGCTGATGACCGAGCGCTTGGGCTGCTTGGAGTGGAGCGTGAGGCTCACCACGCCCAGCTGCTGTTCGGCATTACGGCAGACGATGCCGCCCGCAACATCGACACCGGTCTCGCAGGTGTTGCCCAGCGAAACAACCTCAGCGGGCTGGCTTGCCATAAAGAGGCGCATGACGGACAAGGCATATACGCCAATATCGAGCATGGCACCACCGGCAAGGTTGCGGTTGTAGAAGCGATTGGTCAGATCGCCGTACTCCTTATAGCTGCCAAAGTTGAGCTGAGCGAGATTCATGCGACCGAACTCACCGGCATCCATGCGACGACGCAGCTCCTGATACAAGGGCATGTGAAGCACCGTTGTGGCGTCCATAAGGACGACGTTGTGCTCGTCGGCAATGGCGCGAGCCTCGTCGAGCTCAGCGGAGTTGAGGGTAATGGCCTTCTCGCAGAGCACGTGCTTACCAGCTGCCAGAGCGGCTCGCAGGAAGGTGATATGAGTGTTGTGCGGCGTGGTGATATAGACCGCGTCGATGTCCGGATCGGCGTAAAGGTCCTCCACCGTGTCGTACACCTTCTCGATGCCATACTGCTCGGCAAAGGCCTGAGCCTTGGACAGCGTGCGGTTGGCAACGCCCGCGAGCTTACGGCCGGCAAGGGCGAGGGACTGGGCCATCTGGTTAGCGATAACGCCGCACCCGATCACGGCCCAGCGAAGCTCGGGAGCCGTAAAGATGTCGTTTGGGAACGGCTGATCCTGGACCGAGGCAAACGCCGCCTTCGCGGCTGCCTCGGCGTCGAGCGGAGCCTGTTTGGAATCTGCCATGATGTGCCTCCTGAGTCATCGGAAGTCCTTCATTTCTAACAACCCTATAATCGCACAATTGCGCGCGTATCTGCTCGTGTTTGCGTGTTTATTTGCTTATCGGTCATTATTTAGCCATAGTTGACAGATGTTTGCGCGATTGCATGCATTATCGCGCAAGGCTATGCGCGTAAATGCGCATGCGACGATCCTTGTGAAACATAAAGAGGCGGAACAACAAAGCCCAAAAAGACAGAGTAGGCAGTGATGCTCCACCCCTCTGAGGGCATCAGACATCAAAGGACCGTCCCCAACTGCCGGCACCTGGTGACGTTCCCCATGTGACGCTTTCGTTGCAAGACTGTCCCCATAGGCTAGTCGTTTAAGAACGTCCATTACAGTCGAAATTGTCAGCCCGGGACCGTCTCG
>URRJ01000162.1 GCA_900550205.1 uncultured Collinsella sp.
ACACCATCGGCCAGCGCAAGGGCCTGGGCGTCGCGATGGCGCATCCCGTGTATGTGACGGGCGTCGACGCCGCCAACAACACCGTGCATCTGGGTGAGGCCGAGGACCTGACCGCCGCTGCCCTCACGGCCGATGAGTGGATCTGGAGCGCGCCGAACGCACGCATGGAGGCGGAGCTCGACGCCGGCGGCATTCGCGTAGGTGCCAAGTACCGCTACCGTCAAAAGGACCAGGCAGCGACCCTTACGCGTGACGCCGACGGACAAATGCTGCTAACTTTTGACGAGCCGCAACGAGCCATCGCCCCCGGCCAAGCCGTCGTCGTCTATCGCGGCGACATCGTCCTGGGTGGCGGTACGGTGACCGGCGCACTTAAGTAGCCGCAGGTTTATCGCTGCACGTGTCGAAGCACCTCAACAGCGGCACTAACCTCGATTACGCGACGCTCGAGGCCGCGGCAAATGGCCTCGAGTCGACCCTCCGCCGTCGCCCATTCGCTCTGCGAAAGAATCTCGATCGCCTCATCAACAAATCCGTTGAGCCGCGATGGATCGAACCAATCGACCGAGTCCGCAAGCGCCAGCTGGACGGAAGGGTCGGGCCCAAACGGCTTAGCGGAAAACCCAAACTCCCCAGCTGCGAGCACGGCAGTTGATACGTTGTACCACAGGCAGTTGCCGCTATCGAACAGCGGGGCAGGCCTTATCTCCAGGGTGTCGACATTGCGGATGATGCCGAAGTTTCGCCAATGGCGGTCGCTGTTGGCCAAAAGGGCATCGCAGACAATCATCTGCGACATAGACCTTCTCACGGCAGCCTCGTCTGCTCCATGCTTACCAAGGAAGCGGCAGTACCGGTCGTACGTCGAGTTTCCCCGCTGGCTACCAAGTGCGCCCTTAACGGAAACAGCCGGAACGTATTCCTCGCGGCCGTCAAGAAAGTCGTCGCACAGACACACAGGGCCATCGAACATCCGCTCAACCGTATAAGGAACAAACTCGCCCTCCGACAGCAAGCGACGATGCAGGGCCGTTGCAACCGCCTCGTTAAAGGGCCGTTGGTCGTCCATGCCGCACCCCTTGACCAGAACGCGAACACCGTTGCGAATCATCCACGATTTAGGAAGCTCGCCCTCGGATGTGTTGTCGGGATTTTTAAGACCGATGCCTTCCAGCCAACCCGAACGCTCTTCGGACGCCGATCGCTCAAAATCGTTCTCGAAGTAATTGAGGTTTCGCCATTCGAACCCGTCGCATTCTGCCGGCCGCAGCCAATAACAATCCGAAAGTGATAGGCCCAGGCACCGAACCGGAACCTCAACGCCGTTAGCAATCCCCAGCTCGCGGTAGCGCGAAATAAGCCCAGGGCGAACATCGGGCACCGACCGATGGCTCCACCACACGTTGAGCTCCCGTTTATTCACCGTAGGAGAAGAGCTCGAGCACGTGCCAAACGGCATCCTCTGCGCATCGAGTACCTCGGCGATTTCGAAGGGAAACTCACGCGTCGGATCAAATGAGACACGCGCAACCTCGTAATCGGCGGACATCAGCGTAAACTTGCGCCCCACATCGGCCGCAGGACGGCGTCCACGTTTGCGGACCTTTTGATAAGCGACCGCGGAATTGTACTCGACCATCTTCCGTCCGCCCACAATATCGCACGCGAGCGTTCCCGATGCGGCAAGTTGAGATATGCGGGCTTTCGTAACGCCCAGCAGGCGGGCAGCATCACCCATAGACAAGTACTCAGACGTATCCATACACCGCATCACCTCGTTAAGTAATTTAAACGTTTAGTTAATAGATTACATGCATCATAATACTAAACAACCCAAAGCGAAAAAAGGCCCGAGAAATCGGGCCTTAGCGATTGGTCAGCCGAGTCGCAAGCTACTCCCCTAGCGCTGAACGTAGGCGCGAACCAGCTCGTAGGTGTTGCGCACGCCGTCGATGTGGCTGCGCTCGTAGTTGTGGCTCGCGTACACGCCGGGGCCGATCAGACCATGGCGAATGTCGTAGCCGGCCGAGAGCGTGGCCTCGACGTCGGAGCCATAGTGCGGGTACACATCGATGGCGTAATCGAGCTCCAGCTCGCGCGCGATGTTGGACAGCGTGGTTACCAGGTCGTAGTTGTACGGACCGCCCGAATCCTTGGCGCAAATCGAAACCATGCGCTCGGTGCAGCCCAGGTCGTCGCCCACGCAGCCCATGTCCACGCTGATCATCTCGCGCGTGTCGGCCGGCACAAAGGCGCCGCCGTGACCGACCTCCTCGTACACCGTAAAGAGCAGCGACACCTTGCGCGAAAGCGACACCTCGCCGTCAGCAACGGCGCGGGCCAGACCCAGCAGAATCGACGCGGACAGCTTGTCGTCAAGGAAGCGACTCTTGATGTAGCCGCTCTCCGTCACCGTGGTGCGCGGGTCCATAGCGATGATGTCGCCGGTCTGAATACCCAGCTCGAGCACATCGTCCTTGCTGTCAACGTTCTCGTCGAGCAGGATTTCCATGTTCTTCTCGATGGTCTTGACCGGCTCATCGGCCACATGCGCCGAAGGCTCGGTATTGAGGACCACGCCCGTGTAGACATTACCGTCACGCGTGTAGACTGTGCAGTTCTCGCCATCGGCCGTAGACCACTGGTGCCCACCAAGCGTCGTGGGACGCAGGCGGCCATTGTCCTTAATGGAACGCACCATGGCGCCCAGGGTATCGACATGGCTCGCCAGTACGAGCGGCTCACCCTCACCACCAAGCTCAACGAGCACGTTGCCTTTATTGGAGCGCTCGGGCCCAAAGCCCATATCGCGCAACGTTTCCATTAGATAATCAGTCGCCGCACGGGTATAGCCCGTAGGCGAAGCAATAGAAGTCAGCGTCTTAAGCTGTCCCGCGATATAGGAGAGCGTCTCCTCTAGAGAAGCATCGATTACAGAAGCCATGTGCATCCTTCCAAGCAAAACTAAGACCGAGTCCCGATTTTAACCGTTCTGCACGCGCAAGGCTCTGGGAGCCGAGCCACCTCCAGACGTCCTCCCGCCGATTTTACGCACGCGCACGGCTTACAATCCCAATCTTGCATAAATCCTATCGGTATCTGCATAGAAATGAGGAATCTTTTTGCTTCGTCTCAGGGTACCCCACCTTGGGCCGTGCAAAAAACGAAGTATTCAGCACCGTGGGCCCCAACGACCCCATCGCGAACGACAAAACGACACGGTTACAGCAGTGTTGCAGGTCGTCGCAAAGCAAAAACTCAGTAACAACCCCCTCCACTCATCGATAGCCCGCCCACAATGGCTGTCGATGGGCGCCTGCGGACCACTACGGGCCATTCA
>URRJ01000163.1 GCA_900550205.1 uncultured Collinsella sp.
GGGTTGCGGTCGCATCGACGCCGGAGACGGCATCGGGCGCGGGGGCGTTTTCGGCGAATGGCGTGCCCTCCTGCGCTTGCGAAGCCTGGTCATCGTCGGTCGCAGGCGCTCCGCAACTGGTGCAAAAACGCTCGTCGTCTTTCAGAAGCTTGCCGCATTGGGTGCAAAACCGGGGCATGTCGGTTCCTTTCGTTTGGTGTGTTGGCTAGATTATAAGGTGGTTGAGGCGCAGATGGACTGTACCGATCCAACTGGTTACGAGAGGATGGTTGCCCCGCGCCTTGTACCATTGCATGCGTCACGATGGATGCAACGTGTTGAGCGTCCGGCATGTCCGCTTATCGACGGTTCAGCGGAATGCAATAGTAGGGAGTGAGTCTGTGTACTGTGGCGAGTGGAGTAGCGGCAGCGGCGACAAGGTGGGGTCGGCTCGACTCCCGCATGGGGACGCATCCCTTGCCGCGCCCGATTGCTCACGTCGAGTGTTTTGTGCTGCCGCGGTGACCGGAGCGTTTGCTTTGGCGGCCGGCCTCGGCGGTTGCGCCGCGCACCGTAGCGAAGCGAAGGGCTCCGCTGGCCCTGCCAAACAAACGTCAAAGCGGTCGTCCACGACAAAAGCGACGGTCGCCCCTAAGTCTTCTTGGATCGCCGCCATTCAGCAAGATATCGAGGCTCTGGTCGAGCCGTATGGCGACTCCGTCTCGGTTTATGCCGTGGCGCTCGACCCCCAAACGTTCGACGCGCTCGATGGCGAAGCCGTTGTGGCGCCCGATGAGCGTCGCGTGGCGGCAAGCATTATCAAGCTCTCCATCCTCGCGTGCGCGCTCGATGCCGCAGCGGCGGGTAGGCTGTCCCTCGACGAACGGATTACGGTGACGCAGCGGGATATCGTGGGCGGCAGCGGCAATATTCAAGCGCGCGGCGCGGGCGTGTCGTACAGTGTGGATGAGCTGCTGCGCGCCATGATCGCCCAGAGCGACAACGTGGCGGCGAATCTCATCATCAACCGGCTCGGCATGGATGCGGTAAATGGGACGTGCGCCGCGCTGGGTTTGACTCAAACGGCGCTCGCTCGTCTGATGATGGACACCGATGCCCAGGCGCAGGGTCGCGAGAACTATACGAGCGCCCGCGATGCCGCAACCGTGTTGCAGCGGCTGGCGGCGGGGACAATCGCAACGCCCGAGCTCTGCGAGCGGGCGCGTGGATATCTGCTAGCTCAGGAAGATACGCGCGGTATTGTTGAGGGTGTTCCCGGTGACGTCTCGGTCGCGCACAAAACGGGCAGCTTGGCGAATGTTCAGCACGATGCGGCAATCGTCTATGCCGAACATCCCTATGTCTTGGTCGTCCTCACCCAAGACCTCGAACGCGAGCAGGCCCTGGCTTTGGAGCGCGACATCTCCTCCGCTATCTATGTCCGCGCCCACTCCTAGCTTGCGGTGAAATAGGGACTGTATTTGCTGCTAAGAAGCCTATTCAGTCCCTATTTCACCGCAACTTAGAGGGTCGGCAGTTGGGAACGTTCCTTTTCTGCCGGCACTTTAGGAACGTCCCTAACTGCCGCCCAATGACTAGGTCGTATTTGGGGCGCACCGAGCGCTGGGGTATCATGGCTTGGTTGATATATCTGCATTTCCGCGCCTTGTAGGAAGGGGCTGCGCCCATGGCTTTTGAGCCCGCTCAACATAGCTTTATCACGCTCGAGGGCGTCGATGGCGCCGGCAAGTCCACGCAGGCGCGCCTGCTGGCCCGCGTGCTTGACCTTGCCGGTTATCAGGTCGTGACCCTGCGCGAGCCGGGCGGCACCGCCATCAGCGAAAAGATTCGTGCCCTGCTGCTCGACCCCGCCAACACGGCGATGGGAGACACCTGCGAGCTGCTGCTCTATGAGGCGGCGCGCGCCCAGCTAGTGCACGAGGTCATCGCGCCTGCCCTCGCTGCCGGCAAGGTGGTCCTGTGCGATCGCTTCTACGATTCCACGACCTGCTACCAGGCGTTTGCCGACGGCCTTGATCGCCGGATGGTGCGCGACGCCAACAACCTGGCCGTCGCGGGTACGCACCCGGCGCTCACGCTCGTCTACCACATCACGCCCGAACAGGCGGCGTTGCGCATGGCTGCCCGCGGCGCGGCCGACCGCATGGAGGCAAAGGGCATAGCCTTCCAAGAGCGCGTCTACCAGGGATTTTGCGCTATCGCTGCCGAGGAACCCGCTCGCGTAAAGCTCATCGATGCCACCGCGCCCATCGAGGACGTCTTTGCGAAGACGGTCGAGCAGGTTCGCGCGTACGGTCTCGATATCCCGCAGGATGCCGTCGCCGCCGCGCTTGCCCAGGAGGCCGAGTAGCATGGCTCCTGCGCAGACAAGCTTGCTCGCCAAGCTCGATACCCAAGAGCGCGTGCGCGATTTTTTGACCAATGCCGTCGCCAGCGGTCGCACATCGCACGCCTATCTGTTCCTGGGAGCGCCCGGTGCCGGCAAGCTCGATGCCGCATGGGCGCTCGCCCAGGCATTCCTGTGCGAGCAGGACGGCTGCGGATCGTGCGACAGCTGCGTGCGCGTTGCGCGCCATACGCACCCCGACGTGCACTATTACACGCCCGAGAGCGCCACGGGCTATCTCATCGCCCAGACGCGCGAGCTACTCGATGACGTGCCGCTGGCGCCCATCCGTGCCAAGGCCAAGGTCTACATCATTGACCGTGCCGAGCAGCTGCGCGCCAACACCGCCAACGCATTGCTCAAAACGCTCGAGGAGCCGCCCGAGGGTGTCATGTTCATCCTGCTGGGCACCTCGGCAGACGTGATGCTGCCCACCATCGTGAGCCGCTGCCAGTGTGTGCCTTTTCGGCTGGTGTCGCCCACCATGGCCGCGCAGGCCGTGAGCCGCGCGACGGGCCAGGATCTCGTACGTTGTCGCATGGCGGTCGCCGTGGCGGGGAGCCCCACGCGCGGTATCGAGTTCCTTAAGAGTGCCGAGCGCCAGGACGCCCGCCGTCAGATGGTCCGTGCCATCGACTCGCTCATTGCCGCCGACGAGGCCGACGTGCTCAGCCGCGCCAAGTCACTCATCATCGCCGTCAAGGCGCCGTTGGCCGAGGTCAAGTCCACGCAGGAAAAGGTACTCGAGCAAAATGCCGACTACCTGTCGCGTGGAGCATTGAAGCAGCTTGAGGACCGCAACAAGCGCGAACTCAACGCGCGCGAGCGTTCGGGTATCATGGAAGCGCTGGCGAGCGCGCGGACGCTCATGCGCGACGTGCTGCTGACGCTTCAGGATGAGGCGGCCGACGTCGTGAACGAGGATGTGCGCGACACGATCGGCCG
>URRJ01000164.1 GCA_900550205.1 uncultured Collinsella sp.
CGGGTGCCCTACCGGGAGTAGCCCCGACGGTTGACAAAACTATAGGAACACCCAACGACTAGTCAAAAATGAGCCATGTGTCCCAGTTGTGGAGACTCGTTGAGCCGTCTGGGTATCGTGAAAGATCGCGCGCTCGCCCATCATCAAAAGTGACACACGCTACCAGTTGATGGGAGGCAGCTATGGGCTTCTTTGACAAGATGTTCGAGAAGAAAGAGTGCGCGATTTGCGGTACCGAGCTGGGACTTTTGGGAAAGACCAAGATTAGCGAAGGCTACCTGTGCAAAGAGTGCGCCGGTAAGCTCTCCCCCTACTTCCACGGCTATCGCTCCAGCACCGCGGACGATATCCGCGAGCAACTCGCCTACCGCGAGGCCAATGCCGAGCGCCTGGCCTCGTTCAACCCCACGCGCACGCTGTCTGCTGGGCGCACCAACATCATGCTCGACGAAGACGCGGGTCTGCTGATCATTACCTCGCAGAGCCGCTGGCGCGACGCCAATCCCGACATCATCGAGTTCTCACAGGTGCTCGGCTGCGATATGGATATCGACGAGCATCGCACCGAGATCTATCGCGAGACCAAAGATGGCGAGCGTGAGAGCTACAACCCGCCGCGCTACGACCTGGATTACGACTTTAACCTGACCATTCACGTCAACACGCCGTACTTTACCGAGATCAACCTGCGCGTGAACGACTCCACCATCGATCAGCGCGGTTCCATCGAATACCGCGAGGCCAAGCGCCAGGCAACCGAAGTTCGCGACGCCTTGGTGCAGCTGCGTCAGGAAACGCGCGACAGTGTCGTGGCCGCCAAGGCTCCCAAGACCGCGGTCACCTGCCCCTTCTGCGGAGCCACCACCATTCCCGATGCCAGTGGGCGCTGCGAATACTGCGGCGGCGCCATCGGCGCATAGCCTCCGGCAGCGAAAGGACCGATCATGGCCTTCGAGAGCGTCAACTATCAGTGCCCCGCGTGTGGCGGCCCCCTGCATTTTGCCAGTGCCGAGCAAAAGCTCGTCTGCGACTACTGCGATTCGCGTTTTGAAGTCGAAGAGGTCGAGGCCCTCTATCGCGAGCGCCAGGACAAGGCAGACGCCAAAGCCGACGCCGCAGCGGCGGCGCCCAAGCCCGCGACCGACGCTGCGGTGCAGGAGCTCGCCCAAAACGCCGGCTATATCTGCTCGTCGTGCGGCGCCGAGCTAATCTCGGATGGCACCGTCGCCGTTACCACCTGCCCGTACTGCGGCAACCCCGCCGTGGCACCCGGTCAGCTCTCGGGCGACTTCTCACCCGACCTGGTGATTCCGTTTAAGCTCGGCCGCGACGACGTTATGGCCGCGCTCAAAGAGCACTACAAGGGCAAGATCCTGCTGCCCAAGAGCTTTGTCACCGGCAACCACATCGACGAAGTCCAAGGCGTTTACGTGCCGTTTTGGCTTTACGGCGCCCGCGTGGACGGCGAAGTGTACTTTGATGCGACCAACGAGACCGTGACCGAGGAATCCGACCGCACCGTCACGACCACCGACCACTACGACGCCTACCGCAAGGGAAACATCTCGTTTAAGCGCGTGCCCGTCGACGGATCGTCCAAGATGCCCGACGGCCACATGGACGCCATCGAGCCGTTTGACTACGATGCCCTGCGCCCGTTTTCGGTCGCGTATATGCCCGGCTACATCGCCAACCGCTACGACGAGGACTGCGAAACCTGCAAGGCACGCGCCGAACGCCGCATGGAGGAAAGCACGATCTCGGCCCTGCGTGAAACCGTCGTCGACGAATATGACGATGCCACGGTCGAAAGCAAGCAGCTCGACTACACCTGGGAAGACAGCGACTATGCCCTGTTCCCCGTGTGGATGCTTTCCACCTCGTGGAACGGCAAGAGCTACCTGTTTGCCATGAACGGCCAAACCGGCCGTATGGTCGGCGAGCTTCCTTGCTCCAAGCCCAAGCTCGCTATCGCCTCGGTGCTGTTCTTTGTGATCGGATTTGTCCTCTCTCAGATCCTCTTCATGGGTGAGAACGCCTTCGATCCGGATTACCTCGCCTTTGACATCGAGGGCATCCTCATCAACATCGTCGCGCCGCTGATCATCGTGGTCATTGCGGACGTGCTGCTGGTGGGCCAGCTCAAGACGGCCAACGAGGCCACCCACGCCGATTGCTACTGTGGCGAGCTCGACCTGACCGAGAAGCACGACACCTTCAGCCACACCGAGACCACCGTCGTCATGAAGGACGACAAGGACGACTAACCATCCTGACCAATACCACCCGGCCTTTGACGAGAAAGGAAGATCACCATGGGACTCTTGAAAGCTGGATTGGGAGCTGCCGGCGGCGTCATGGCCGACCAGTGGAAGGAATTTATCTACTGCGAATCGATGCCCGCTGACGTCTTGGCCTGCAAGGGCAGCAAGCGCACCGGCGGCCGCAGCTCCAACACGCGCGGCGAGGACAACGTCATCTCCAACGGCTCGATCATCGCCGTCAACGACGGCCAGGGCATGCTCGTGGTGCAAAACGGCAAGATCATCGAAGTCGCGCTGGAACCCGGTGAGTTCGTCTTTGACACCGGCAGCGAGCCGAGCGTCTTTAGCGGCAACCTGGGCGATTCCATCAAGGAGACCTTCGCCAATATCGGCAGCCGCTTTACCTTTGGTGGCGACGCGGGCAAGGACCAGCGCGTCTACTTCATCAACACCAAGGAGATCATCGGCAACAAGTACGGCACCGCCTCGCCCGTGCCCTTCCGCGTGGTCGATAACAACATCGGCCTGGATGTCGATATCTCTGTGCGCTGCAACGGCGAGTATTCGTACCGTATCACCAACCCGCTGCTGTTCTACACCAATGTGTGCGGCAACGTGACCGATAGCTATACGCGCGACAAGATCGACAGCCAGCTTAAGTCCGAGCTGCTCACCGCCCTGCAACCCGCCTTTGCCAAGATTTCGGAGATGGGCATTCGCTACAGCGCCATCCCCGGCCACACCACCGAGCTCGCGCGCGCACTCAACGAAGTCCTCTCGGCCGATTGGCGCGACCTGCGCGGTGTCGAGATCGTGAGCTTTGGCGTCAACTCCATCGCCGCCTCGCAAGAAGACGAGCAGATGATCAAGGACCTGCAGAAGGCCGCGGTCATGCGCGATCCCACCATGGCAGCCGCCAACATCGCCAGCGCCCAGAGCGACGCGATGCGCGCGGCAGCGGCCAACCCCAACGGCGCGATGGCAGGCTTTATGGGCATGGGCATGGCAGGCGGCATGGG
>URRJ01000165.1 GCA_900550205.1 uncultured Collinsella sp.
CCCGCTTCCAATCCAGAATACTCGTAAGCTATTTAATGTAGATTGAATCGATGATGTACTCCCAATCCGAATCGCCCGAAAGCGAATCGTACGATCCGAGCCGCAGATTGGTCGATTTACCCACGTTGTTCGTCTTCCCGATCGTGTTGAACGCCGAGCTGTAGTGGTTGGAAATCATCAGCGTGCCCACATAATCACCGTCATGCACGATCTTGTACTTGACCCACAGGCCGTTCTTGACGCCGCTGTACGTGCCCTGCGAGGTCTTGACGTCCCAGTCGCTCCCCCAGTCCTCGGGAACCTCGAACGTAAACACATCGCCGTCGTAACTGCGGCTCTTGCGACTTGCCTCCGAGACGGCCGCGTTATAGCTCGCGACCGCGCCGTTGCGGGCGGAAGAAGCCAAGTCCGCCAAACGGTCGGCCTCGTCCTTGTCGTCGCATCCGCCCTGACGCGCGTAATTCTGCGCCATGGTGATCTCGCCGGGCTCGACATCCACGGCGTTTACCGGATCGCCGAGCTCAAACTTGGCATTCTCGCGCAGGTCGAGCTTCTCGCCCTTCTTGAGCGCGTCGCCCAGCTTAATGCTCACCGAGACGTTGGGAATATCCCAAATCTCGCCGTCGGCGCCCAGGGGCGAGGCGGCCACTGTAAGACTGTAGCTGCCCCGCATAAGCTTGATGCCGTTGCCGTCGCTATCGACATAAAAGACCGTGTCGACGTCCTTGCCGTCAACGTCGGTCCCCGTCACACGCACCGGCAGCTTGGTGGCGCCGGTATCGGTATCCCACTGCATGCCGGTCGCCGTGATGCGCACCGGATGCTTGGAATGCTTGATGGCCTCTTCTTCCTTCTTCTTTTCGATACGCTCGAGCTCGGCCTGCTGCGGGCGATACACACCAAAGTAATAACCGGCGCCGCCGCCCGCGAGGATAGCCGCGAGTACGCCAACGGTGATCAGCGCGACCTTCTTACCGTTCTTCTTGGGGCGCTGCGGACCAGGCGCGTTCGCACCCATGTCGTAGACACCCGGCACGTCGACTGGCGGCATATAGGGCGGCAAGTCGCTGGCGCCCGTTACAGAAGCCGGCTGCCCATAGCCCTGCTGCGTCTGACCAGGCTGCTGGTACGTCGGCTGCGCCGGAGTAGTATCAACGGGTCCGAACTCTTCCATAGGAGCGCCGCAGCTGGTGCAGAAGCGCTGGCCGTCGGGCACATACGAACCGCATTTAGTGCAAAACATAAGGTTCTCCCTTACAACAATTCCGTTACTCAGAGTGTAACCCGCGCTCCGCCAACAACGTTGCGCAACAATTGCCACGCCATAGCAAAAGGCCCCGCGGAAGATCCGCAGGGCCTACGATAGTCTCCTGTAAGCGGGGCCGAGTCTAGCCCGCCAGCAGGCGTATCGACGAAGTTAGTCCTCCTTGAGGACGAAAGCGCTCACCAAACCGGCGATCGAGAAGATCAACGTAAGGACCGCGCCATATGCCGGGGCCAGGAACGGCTTTATGGACGTAATGGCGGCAAAAGCACTTGAACCACCGTTCGAAGCGAGCATCTGGGTTAACGCGCCGTCAATCTGGCCGTTTGCCACCAGCGCGCCGATAATGCATACAAGCGAAAGAACCGCTGAGGCGCCCAGGCTGGCAAACAGGACAACATCCTGCTTCTTGAGAAACTTAATCACAACGCCAGCGATCATAGCCACCACACAGGCAACCCACAGCACAAAGAGAATGGTGAGGACGTTGGCAACCAGGCCGAGTGAGCCGGCAGCCTGTTGAGCCTGAGCGGCCGCCGAGGTGTCATACGAGGTAATCTGCATCGCAAGATTGTTAATGCCCGTAGAAAGGCCACGCAACGCACCGGAAAGGCTAAACACGTGGGGCATATCGAATGCATTGTTAACAAGCGCCTTAGCGGAGGTAATCGCCGTCTGATTAAGGCCGTAGTTATCGGAGCCGGCCTGGTTGGCGGCATAACCGAGCGCCTTATCAATCCAAGGCATGGCGATCCACGGTTGGAACATGCACACGAACGACGCCACGGCGCCGCCCAGCATGGCGAGCGAGCGCTTGCCAAAGCCCGTAGCCGCCGTCATCGTGCTCTGAAAGCTAGAACCGGCGTTGCCAAACCCGTGATGGGCGGCAGGCGCAGGCTGAGCGAACGGCTGCTGCACCGGCGCGGGCTGCGGAGCCGGAGCCTGGTGGACAGGAGCCGCCTGAGGCGCAGAGGGAGCACCGACCATCGACTGGCCGCAGTTGCCGCAAAAGACGGCGCCATCGGGCTGCTGGGAACCACAGTGAGGACAGAACATTTCATTCCCCTTTCTTAAGGGAGCGGCTGGGCTCGACTCCGCCACCGCTCGAATACCTTTGACGGTTAGAATCATCCACCCAAAAAATCAAAAGTTGTTGCGCAACAATAAAAGCGGCGGCAAGTTTTTTACCTGCCGCCGCTCATCTGCAAAGTTTTACCTGGTACAGACCGTTATCTGTTAACGAATCTCGACCGTAAAGACCTCGTTGCCCATCTTGACCTTGTCGCCGTTCTTAAGCTTGACGAGCTCGCCAGGCTCCAAACGGTTGCCGTTGATGCACGTGCCGTTGGTGGAGTTCTTGTCCTCCACGGCAAAGCACTGGCCCGTGTAGCGCACCAGCAGATGCACGCGCGAGATAGCCGTGTTGCCCTCGATGCGGACGTTTGCCGCCGAGCCCTTGCCCACCGTGGCGGGGAACTCAGTGATCTCGTAGCGGGTGCCGCGCTCACGGACGAGCGTCATGCGCGGGCCATAGGCAGAGCGGGGCACATCGGAGGCGATGCGCGGCAGCTCGGAGGACGACGGATGATCCGAAGACGCCATAAGCTCGTCGAGCACCGTCACGCCCGTGCTGGGGCGGTTGTAGACCGCGTTGGGCTGGCTGTAGGCGCCAGCCGGCTGGTTGGTACCGGCCACGGGGCCGCGGGGAATCACCACGTTGTTGTCGGCGCCAGCAGGAGCGGCAGAGGGAGCCGCAACGGGATGCGAACCGGGGCGCACGGCAGGACCGGCATCCGGAATATTGGACGGACGGTTGTGCGAAGCGCGTGCAGGACGCTGCGCCGGCTGCT
>URRJ01000166.1 GCA_900550205.1 uncultured Collinsella sp.
TGCACGCGCTCGACGACGTCCATGGACTCGAGCAGGAACGGGTCGATCTTGGTGGTGTCTCCAACGAGACCGATAATGGTCTCGTTCTCACCGCGAGAGACGTCGGTCTTCAGGCCTTTTTTCTCAATCCAGCTGACGATATGGCTGACGGCCTCGTCACTGGCGCTCTGCTTTAAAATTGCAATCATGGTGTGCCTCTCACCTCGATGGTTAGCCGTTGCAAAAACGGCCCGCATTGCGAGCCGTATATATGGTGCATGTGAGTTTATACTATTAGGCTCACTTTTGCGTTCTAAAGTGAGTCGCCGAGCCGTGTCTCCCACGGAATTGCAAAGCTTTTTCTTTTCTTTTGTTAGCCCATGTCGCACTTGGGTATAATGCCAACCGTTGGCCCTATTAGCTCAGGGGATTAGAGCGTCTGCCTCCGGAGCAGAAGGCCGTTGGTTCGAATCCAACATGGGGCACCATCGAACGTAAGACCGTCCGAACCTCGCATGGTCCGGGCGGTTTTTCTTATACTGACGCGACGTGATAGGACGTGGTATGGCAACGACGGATATCGAGCGCGGACTATCGACTGGCGAGGTCGAACAGCGCATTGCCGCCGGCAAGATCAACCGCAACATGGAGCTCAAAACCAAATCGGTCCGCGAGCTCATCATCGAAAACCTCTGCACGCTGTTCAATTTGATCAACGTGGTCTTGGCGGTTTTGGTGCTGCTGACCGGCTCTTTTAAGAACCTGACGTTCCTGTTCGTGGTGTTCTTGAATACCGCTATCGGCGTCATCCAGTCCATGCGTTCCAAGCGCATGGTCGACAAGCTCACGCTGCTTACCTCCAAAAAGGCTATTGCGGTGCGCGACGGCGCCGAGGTTGAGCTCGACCTGGACCAGATCGTGCTTGACGACATCATTCGCCTGGGGCGCGGTGACCAGATTCCCGCCGACGCCGTGGTCGTGTCGGGCGAGGCGCTCGTGAACGAGAGCCTGCTGACGGGCGAGAGCGACCTCATCAAGAAGCAGCCCGGCTCCGAGCTCATGAGTGGCAGCTTTATCGACTCGGGCCTGCTGCGCGCCCGTGTGATCCATGTCGGTGCCGACAACTACGTGGCCAAGATTAACAACGAGGCCAAGTACGTCAAAAAGGTCAATTCCGAGATCATGAATGCGCTCAACGCCATTGTTCGCTTTGCGAGCATCATCATGATTCCGCTTGGCTTGGCTCTGTTCGCGTCGAGTGTAAGTGGGCTGTGGGACGCCGCGGGCACGCCGGGCGATAGCGCGCTTTCGTGGTGCTTTTCCGAGCTGCTGGCCGGTCGCGTGCCCTCGTCGGCGCTGCTGTCCACGGTGGGTGCTCTGCTGGGTATGATCCCGCAGGGTCTGGTGCTGCTGACTTCGTCGGTGCTGGCCATCGCCACGGTACGCTTGGCGCGTCGCAAGGTGCTGGCACAGCAGCTCTACTGCATCGAGACGCTCGCGCGCGTCGACGTGCTGTGCCTGGACAAGACCGGTACCATCACGTCGGGTCGCATGGAGGTCGAGGGTACCTATCCGCTACCGGTCGAGGGGACTGTCCTGGGCGTGGGGGAGAGCGAGGCGACTGTTCCCGTCGATACCACGGTGCTCGACTTTGCACTCGCCAACGTGGCGCGTGCGACCTCGGCCGATGCCAACGAGACCTGTCAGGCACTGCTCAACTATTACGCCGATCGCCCGGTCGAGGTGTCCGAGCCGCTTTCGGTCATTCCGTTCTCGTCGTCCAAAAAGTGGAGCGGCGCCTCGTTTGCGCAGGGCTCCTATGTGATGGGCGCGGCGCAGTTCGTGCTTTCGGACCGCGCGTTTGCGCTTGTCGAGAATCGTGTCGCCGAGCTTGCCGACACCTGCCGCGTGCTCGTGGTGGCGCGCGTGGACGGTTTTACGCCCGACGGCGATATGGTGGGCGAGGCCGAGCCCGTGGGCTTTGTGACCATTCGCGACGAGATCCGCACCTCGGCTGCCGAGACCATTGGCTATTTTAATGAGCAGGGCGTGACCCTCAACGTGATCAGCGGCGACGACCCTCGTACCGTGTCGTCGATCGCGCGCGTGGTGGGCATACCGGGCGCCGACGCCTACGTGGACGCCACGACGCTCGATACGCCTGCTAAGCTCGACGCGGCGGTGGACCGCTACCACGTTTTTGGCCGCGTGACGCCGCAGCAGAAGCGCGAGCTCGTGCAGGCGCTCAAGCGCCGCGAGCACACCGTGGCCATGACGGGTGACGGCGTCAACGACGTGCTGGCGCTCAAGGAAGCCGATTGCTCCGTGGCTATGGCCGCCGGCTCCGATGCCGCGCGCAACGTTGCCGAGATCGTGCTGGTCGATAACGACTTTGCCTCGATGCCCGCCGTCGTGGCCGAGGGTCGTCGTTCTATCAATAACCTGCAGCGCTCTGCCGCGCTCTTTCTGACCAAGACGCTGTTCTCGATGGGCCTGGCGGCGCTGTGCATCGCACTGCCGCCGTATCCCTTTGAGCCCATCCAGATGACGCTCATCAACTTCTTCTGCATCGGCGCGCCGGGCTTTGTGCTGGGGCTGGAGCCCAACAACGCCCGCGTGAAGGGGTCGTTCTTGACCAACGTGCTCAAGCGTGCGCTGCCGGCCTCGTTGGCGGTCATTGTGGCCGCGGCGCTTGATATCTTTGTGGCGCGCGTGTTTGGGTTTAGCCAGCTCACGCTGTCGACGATGTGCCTGCTCACGTCGTGCGCGGCGAGCGTCTGCCTGATCTGGCGCATTTCTCAGCCGCTTACGCCCTTGCGCGTGGTGCTGTTTGTCTTTGTGGTTACCGGTATTTTGGTAGGCGTTATCGGGTTCCCTGACCTGCTGTCCATCGCCAACCTCTCGATCAGCCAGATGGTCATTTTGGCAGCCATCATAGTCTTTACCTGCTCGGTGTTTGTTAAGCTTGCCACGATGATGGACTCGCTTAAACCGCGCCGTCGTCATTCGGCCACGGGTTTTGGTCGTGGCGTTCGCGTGCATCTGGGACGCGGCGGCGGCAAGGTGAGTTCGACGGGCTCGACCGCCGGGCGCATCGCCAGG
>URRJ01000167.1 GCA_900550205.1 uncultured Collinsella sp.
CCACGCCCGCGCGCGCCAAGAAGCGCTGCAGGCGCATGGTGTGCGGGTAGACGGGCTGGGCGTCGCCTGCGGGCGTTGTGGCGCCCATGGCACTTGCGGTACGCGTCTCCCCTGCTTCGTTAGTCCTCGTCATGCATGTCCTCCGAGGTGTCACCGGTGGTCAGAAGCTCCTCGTCGTCGGTGTCCTCAACATCGGTATCGATCAGTTCGCGCTCTTCGTCCAGGTCCTCGGCCTGCTCCTCGAGCGTGGACTGAATGCTGCGGCCGCTCAGGCGCTCGCGGATAAACTGGCGCGACTGCTCGTCGGGGGCAAACTGCTCCAGATCGGGCAGGTCGCGAGTGGAGCGCAGGCCGAACTTTTCCAAGAAGGCGTTGGTCGTGCCGTAGATGATGGCCTGACCGCGCTCGGGGTCGCGGCCGAGCTCGCGCACCAGGCCCTTGTCCACGAGCGACGCAATGACGCCGTCGGAGTTGACGCCGCGGATGCCCTTGACCACCTCACGCGTGACGGGCTGGTGATAGGCGATCACGGCCAGGGTCTCGAGCGCCGCCTGCGACAGCTTTTGCGTGTCCCAGCTCAGCACGTAGGCCTCGACCACGTCGTGGTAGGCGGGGTGCGTAAACAGGCGCCAGCCACCGGCGACCTCGCGCAGCTGAAAGCCGCGGTTGGCCTCTTCGTACTCAACCTTGAGCTCGGCCAAAAGCGACGCGCACTCGCCCGGGGCGATATCCAGCGCAGCTGCCAGCGCGGGTGCGCTCACGGGGTCGCTCGACACCAGCAGCAGCGCCTCGAGGGCGCCTTTGAGGCTGTTTGCCTCCAGCGTGGAAAGGGTTGACATGGTTGGTCGCTCCTATTCGGTGAGCTCGGGGCCCTCGCCGGGCACGTATGCCTCGGCGCCCTCGACGCGGTTGATTTGAATGGTTCCAAAGATCTCGTCCTGGCTCAGTGTAAGCGAGCCACGCTTGGCGAGCTCGAGCATGGCCAGGAAGGTGACGACGAGTTGCTCGGTGGTGGCGTCGCCGTCCAGCAGCTCGCGGAAGGTGCAGGTTTGGTGTGCCATGGTAAAGCGGTCGACCGAGGCCACCGTCAGGTCGAGCGGCACGCGATGTGGCGCCACGTGCTCGGCCTCCAGCAGTAAGGTCTGGCGCTTGCCGTCCAGGTCGGCGCAAATGACAGCGAGGCCGCGCAGGGTAATGCCGGCCAGGTAGTCGGGCATAAGGCCCAAGAACTCGGGGTCGGGGCCGGCCACGCGCGGGTGCATGCGGCTTTCGGCCTGCATACGCGCGCCAAGGGCCGCCGCCGCGCCCTTAAACTGCTTATAGGCGATCAGGCGCTGAATCAGGACTTCGCGCAGGGCGTCTCCGTCGAGCGCGCTGAGTTCCTCGAGGTCTTCATCGTCCTCGTCATCGTCGACTGTCTTGCGCGGGGCCTCCTGGGGCACCAGCGAGGCGGCCTTGATGTCCAAAAGAGTTGCCGCGACCAGCAAAAAGTCGCTCGCCACGTCCAGGTCCAGCGCCTCGATGCGCTCGGCCTCGGCAAGGTATTGCTCGGCTACCTCGCTGATCGAGATGGCACCGATATCAACTTTTTGGCGGGTTACCAGCTGCAGCAGCAGGTCGAACGGTCCGCTGTAGACCTGCGTCGACACGCGATACGACATCTTCGACCTCCTTTGACGGCGCCTTCGCGGCGCGGTTTGGGTGCATGTTGCGACCGTTTTGCACGGTCGACCTGTAAGTTTACCTTAGATGCCGGCGATTGCGAAGTTGAGCAGCCACTCGGCCAGCGGATACACGGTAACGTCGAAATACCGTCCGATCACGTCGATGCCGGTCCACATGGGCAGCAGATACAGCACTAGGATGAGGATGGGCATGGCGTATTGCTGCAGGCGGTAGTAGTTGGTGAGCGCCTTGCCCTTGAGGAACGGCACGATAATCGACGAGCCGTCGAGCGGCGGGATCGGGATGAGGTTAAAGAACGCGAGCGACAGGTTGACCACAATAAAGGTGGCACCGAAGTTCATGATTTGTGATGCCACAGCAAAGGACATGCTGGTGTAGAGGTTGCCGTATGTCGCGTGCATGAGAGCGGCCGCAAGGCATGCCAGCGCAATGTTCGATGCGGGGCCGGCCACGCTCACCAGGACCTCGTCGCGCTTGGGGTGCTTGAGGTTGTTGAGGTAGACGGGCACGGGCTTGGCGAAGGCGAACACCGGGCCGCCGGCGGCGAGCATCAGCAGCGGCAAGAGAATGGTGCCAAACGGGTCGATGTGGTTGAGCGGGTTGAGCGAGACGCGGCCGCGCGAACGGGCCGTCTTATCGCCGAGTGCCCAGGCCGCGGCGGCGTGCGCGCTCTCGTGGATCACGATGCCCACGATGACGGCGGCGGCGCTGGCGAGCAGGTTCATCAGGTAGCTGTTGGACATTGCACTCCCCTAGCGGACGCGGCGCGAGGCGCGCGTGAGCAGGTAATCGGCCACAAACAAAATGACGGCTACGATGGCGTAATCCAGACGGAACACGCCGCCAAAAGGCGATGTGATGACGCCGTAGCCGGCGATGGCACCCGGCAGCGCGCGAGAAAGCTCAACGACAAAGCCAACGATTTGCAACTTGGCGGTGAGGCCGCTAAAGCACAGCAGCACGGTCATCGCGCTCATAAAGATGCCGCAGATGCGACAGGCGATGGCGATGATGCTCATCGCCACGGCAGCGGCTTTACGAGAGTTCACGCGCGGTCTCCTCTTCGATTTGGGTGGAAAGCTCCAGCCATTCGTCCTCGAGTTTGGGCAGCTCTTGCTTAAGGCCGTTATATTCCCCCAGCGCGGCGTTGAACTTGTCCTGATCGGCATAAAGCTCTTCGCTTGCCATCAATTCCATAAGCTCGTCATAGCGGGCGCGCTTTTTGTCGAGCTCCGTCTCGATCTTCTTGAGCTGGTTGCGCACGCCCTTGAGCTTTTTGTTGAGCGCGGCGCGGGCCTGTGCCTCAGCGCGCTTTTGCTCCTTGGTCTTTTTGCCCTCGCCCGGCTTGGGTGCCGCGGCGGGGCTGCTGTCCTGGGCGGCG
>URRJ01000168.1 GCA_900550205.1 uncultured Collinsella sp.
CGTGCTGAGGCCGAGGCGCTCGACGTGTGCGTGCCGCGCGAGGAGCGGGGGATTGAGCCGCTTTGCGCCGTCTGGCGCCGTGACGCGTGTGCGCCGGTCGCCCAAGAGCTGCTCGCCTGCGACCGCCAGCGCATTCGCTGCCTGATCAATCGCGTTCAGGCTGGTTATATGGATGAGCCGCAGATCGTTAAGTCCGCGGGCTCGACGCTCTGCTTCGAAAACGTCAATACGCCCGAGGAGTTTGCGGCGGCCGAGTTACTCGCCTAGACGATTGGAGTTGCCATGTCTCACGATATTTGCCCCGACACGGGAGAGCCTTGCACTTGCGATGGTTCCGAACCCTGTACCTGCGGCTGCGGTGGCTGCGGACATACTGCGGAAGAGGAGGCGGCCGCCGCGGCGTATCGTGAGGCACACCGCGAAGGCCCATCCGGTGATGCCCTCGACCACGAGCGCAAGATTATCGTGTCGTTTGACAGCACCTTCGATGTGATGGAATGCGAGCAGCTGTGCCTGGATGCCGGCGTGCCCGGGCGCATTATGCCTTTGCCCGGCTCCATTACCGCAGGTTGCGGTCTGTGCTGGGCCATGCCGTTCTCGGGCGATGCGCTCGCCGCCTTCCGCGCTGCCACCGAAGGCCGCATAACCCCCGCCGACTACCATCAACTCGTCCTCTAATCAACCACACCACCACAAAGGTGCCTGTCCCCAATGTGGTGGTTTGGAACACGTGGACGAAACAGCTTCGAAACACGTGATTTGTGCGTTGGGTGCTCAAAAACGCTTCTACCTGCATCGTAATCAAAACGAAACATCTGCTTGTAGGCTTATGCGAAACTTTCCCGCAACAGTGCGATATTATCCATACTCGATAAAGCTCGCGGCGCATGGGGCGCCTCGAACGACACTTTTCTTTTCCATCAATTGGAGGAAGCATGAGCTACACGCAGAAAGTTCTCGACGAGCTCAAGGCCCGCTATCCCGAGCAGCCTGAGTTCATCCAGGCCGCGACCGAGATCCTCGGCACTATCCAGCCGGCGCTCGACGCCCATCCCGAGTACGAGGAGGCCGCCCTGCTTGAGCGCCTCGTCGAGCCCGAGCGCATCGTTATGTTCCGTGTCCCCTGGGTCGACGACCAGGGCAAGGTCCAGGTCAACCGCGGCTACCGCGTCGAGTTCAACTCTGCCATTGGACCCTACAAGGGCGGTTTGCGCTTTAACCCGACGGTCACCCTGGGCATGCTCAAGTTCCTGGGCCTGGAGCAGATCCTCAAGAACAGCCTGACCACCCTTCCCATGGGCGGCGGCAAGGGCGGCTCCGACTTTGACCCCAAGGGCAAGTCCAACAACGAGATCATGCACTTCTGCCAGTCCTTCATGACCGAGCTCTATCGCCACATTGGCCCCAACACCGACGTTCCCGCCGGCGACCTGGGCGTTGGCGGCCGCGAGGTTGCCTACCTGTTCGGTCAGTACAAGCGCCTGACCAACGAGTGGACCGGCGTCCTTACCGGCAAGGGCCTCTCCTTTGGCGGCTCGCTCGCCCGTACCGAGGCTACCGGCTACGGTCTGGCCTACTTTGTGGACGAGTACCTCAAGAGCCGCGGCGACTCCTTCGAGGGCAAGAACGTCGTCGTTCACGGCTCCGGTAACGTTGCCATCTACGCGGTCCAGAAGGTCTCCCAGCTCGGCGGCAAGGTGCTGGCCTGCTCCGATACTCACGGCTGGGTCGAGGATCCCGACGGCATCGACTACACCGTGCTCGAGCACATCTACAACAAGAAGCGCTCCGGCCACGACAAGGGCGTCACGCTCGCTATGTACGTTGACGAGAAGCCTAACGCCGTGTGGCACGAGGGCGACGGCCGCGGCGTGTGGCAGCTGCCCTGCGACATCGCGCTGCCCTGCGCTCGCGAGAACACGCTGCTGCTCGAGGACGCCCAGGCGCTCGTCGCCAACGGCTGCAAGGTGGTCGGCGAGGGCGCGAACATGCCCACGACCATCGAGGCTACGACCTACTTCCAGGAGAACGGCGTCGCCTTTATGCCCGGTAAGGCTGCCAACGCCGGCGGCGTGCTCGTGTCCGGCCTGGAGATGAGCCAGAACGCTGAGCACCTGTCCTGGACCTTCGAGGAGGTCGACGGCAAGCTCGAGCAGCTCATGCGCGGCATGTTCCACAACGTGGACGACACCGCCAAGGAGTATGGCCAGGAGGGCAACTTCGTCATGGGCGCCAACATCGCCGGCTTCCTGAAGGTCGCCGACGCCATGCTCGCCCAGGGCGTCTGCTAAATCTTCGCTCGACATAGCATGTGATGAGGCTCCCAGCTATCCGGCTGGGAGCCTTTTTCTATGGTGACGATGGCGGCGCCCCCTCGTTTGGTACACTTAAAGGTACTGGACAAGTGGAGAGATGGGGGAGAACGTGCTCAAGTTCGGTACCTACGTCCGTGTTGGAAACGCGGCCGAAGCCTATGAGCTCTTGCAGAAGAACCGCAACAACAAGATTGTGGGCGGCGGCATCTGGATGCGCCTGGGTTCGCGTCGTGTGGCGACGGCGATTGACCTTTCGGCCTGCGGACTCGATCAGATCGAGGAGACCGAGACCGAGTTTCGCATCGGTGCCATGTGCACCCTGCGCCAGCTCGAGCGTCATGCCGGGCTCAACGCACTTGTCAACCATGCCTTTGAGTTTGCCGTTCACGACATCGTGGGCGTACAGCTGCGCAATACCGCCACGGTTGGCGGAAGCATCTACGGCCGCTTTGGCTTCTCGGACGTTCTCTCCGCCTTCCTCGCGCTCGATTCCTATGTTGAGCTGACGGGTGCCGGCCGCGTGCCGCTCGCGGAGTTCGTGGACATGGGCTACGTACGTGACGTGATCGAGCACGTCGTGGTCGTCAAGCATGATTACCGTGCGAGCTACGAGGCTGTGCGTAAGGCCGCGACCGACTTCCCCTCGCTGAACGTCACCGCCGCCTGGTGGGACGGCTCCTGGCACGTCACCGTGGGCGCCCGCCCGCTGCGCGCGACCCTGCTGCAGGGCGAGGCGTGCG
>URRJ01000169.1 GCA_900550205.1 uncultured Collinsella sp.
AGGAGCCATGGGGTCGGGAATGCCGGCCACGGTGGGCTGCGACGCGACAGCGCTCGCCTGGGGCTGAGCCACGCGGGCAGTCACCGTCTGGACAGGCTCAAAGCCCGCCGCAGCGGAGAGCGCGACATCGTTGGTGGGGTTGTAGGCAAAGGGATCTGATGCCGGCTGTGCCTGATCTGCCGGCTGCGGGGGGATCGGGCTGAACAGCTGACCCTCTGAATCCGGAGTGGCGAAACGGTTGCCCGCGACGCTCGACTGCGTCTTAGGGGTGTCATCGCCCGCACCGGAGGTACGGAAGTGGTTACCCACTGGTGCTCCTTATCATCGTGCGTTTAAACTACATGAGCGCTTTGTATTTTAGCAGGATTGCCTTTGCTGCACATAAGAAGCATGGCAGGGTTTTGGGTTTCGTCCGGCCGGGCACAGGGTTACCTCCCAAATCGTCCTCGGACATGTCGGAGCCCACGCTGTGCGCTTCGCGCTGCGGGGGCTCCTCCGTCCTGCGGAAAGATTTGGAAGGTAACCCTGTGTCCGGCCTGCGGCTACTATGGGGCCGGCGCATCTACCTTGTGATGCTGCGCATACAAAGTTGGGAGGGTCTGAATTGCACTTTGCTGTATTGGGCCCTTTGCTCTTTATCTCATTTGGTTGTTAGCGCTTACAGTTGAATGTTGCGCAACTCGGATTAGGGATATCGCTTTACAGTTGAGTTAGATGGATGGTTCCAAGCTTGCTGGAGGTTGATATGGTTTGTCCTTATTGTGGTGCTGAGCTTGCTGATGAAGCTCAGTTTTGCGTGGGATGCGGGGCTGCGCTTGACGGGACAGAGGCTATGCCCGTAGCCAACCCTGCGGTTGCGCCGGCACCTGTGGGTTCGCCCGCCCCCAGCAAGAAGCCCAAGAAAGGCGTCGTGATCGCTATCGTCTGCGCGGCGGTAATCGTTGTTGGTGGGGGCGGTGGGCTGGCGTATCACCTGTATCAGCAGCATGTTCAGGAGCAGGAGCAGTATGAGTCGGCGCATTCCAAGCATGCGCTCGTGGTGAGTGTGAAGGCTGAAGGGTGGGACACCGATAACGGCGCTTCACGTGTGCCGGTGCGCGTAAAGGGCAAGACGGTCGACGGAAAAAAGGTCGACAAGGTCGAATATGTCGCTTCTGACGGCTCGGGCATCAAACTTATCCAGGGCAAGTACACGCTCAAGGCGGCAGGCTCCCCCATCGCCGCCGATGGCACCATCTACCAGGTGCCTTGCACAAAGGCCGAGCTCACGCTCGACGACGCTTTTGCTAAGGGCGAGAAGATCGACTTGGCAGAACTCGCCGAGCAGGATTCGGTTTTGGACTTTACGCCCATCGATGCCGCTGACGTGACCGACGACGAGATCAACGACGCCGTGACACTCGCTATGGCATACAAGGGCAAGGACGCACCCAACGTCGATGCGCTGCAACACGCCGCAATGAACCGCCGCGACACCGCCGTCGCGGCCAAGAAGGTCGCCGAAGAGGAAGCGGCGCGCCAGGCCGAGGAACAGCGCAAAGCCGCCGCACGCCACATCGAGGCCCAAACCTTTAGCGTCGACCTGCCCGAGTACTGGGATGGCAGGGTGACAGCAAAGGTCGAGGGGGATTCGATATGCTTATATTCGACCGCCCATCCAGATAAGTACATCGGCAGTCTCGCCGGATACGACCACGAAGCACAGGTTGGTGGCGATGTCAGCGGCTCGTTGGTAAAGGACATCAACCTTGGCGGCGGTCGCTATGTCGAGATTTGGATTCGTCGCTGGGCCTACGATGCCGCGATGTCCCATCTTTCCAAATACTCATCCAGCTCCAGCATCTGCTCAGATGATGCCGCTCGCGAGACCCTCGATTTGCAGTCCTTGGGAGCCATCTCATTCGACACCATCGTCTCCGAAATGAAAGCAGCAGACACGCCCGAGTCCAAAACGCTCTTCAAGGCAGACGACATCTTCGCCAACGCCCTGGCCCCGACCGTAAAACCTCTCTAGCTTCTTCCCTACCTTCCCCTATACAAAAAGCCGGGGTGCCTCCACATGGAAGGCGCCCCGGCTTATTTATTGCCCAATGCGGGAACGGCTCTCAAGTTAAGGCCAACGCAAAACGCCTTAGGCCAAGAACTCCTTGGTGGTCGCCACGATGTTGGCGGCGTCCAGGCCGTACTTGTGCAGGAGCTCGGCACCCGGGCCGGACTCGCCGAAGGTGTCGTTGACGCCAATCTTCTTGAGCGGCGTCGGGCACTGCTCGCACAGGACATCGGCGACGGCGCTGCCCAGGCCACCGATCACGGAGTGCTCCTCGACGGTCACGACGTGGCCGGTCTTGGTGGCGCTCTTGACGATCAGGTCGGCGTCGATGGGCTTGATGGTGTGCATGTTAATGACCTCGGCATCGATGCCCTCGGCAGCGAGCTGCTCGGCAGCCTCAAGGGCCTCGCCGACCATGAGGCCACAGGCGATGATGGTGACGTCGGCGCCCTCGCGCATGACGATGCCGCGGCCCATCTCGAACTTGTAGGTCTCGGGGTCGTTGATAACCGGCGAGGCCAAACGGGCAAAGCGCATGTACACGGGGCCGTCGCACTCGTAGGCGGCGCGGACCACGGCGCGGGCCTCCACGTCGTCGGCGGGAGACATGACCACCATGCCGGGAATGGAGCGCATGAGGGCAAAGTCCTCGCAGCACTGATGGGAAGCACCGTCCTCGCCGACGGAAATGCCGCCGTGGGTGGCACCGATCTTCACGTTCAGGTGGGGGTAGCCGATGGAGTTGCGCACCTGCTCGAAGGCGCGGCCGGCGGCGAACATGGCAAAGCTGGAAACAAAGGGCACGTAGCCCATGGTGGACAGGCCTGCGGCCACGCCCATCATGTTGCCCTCGGCAATGCCGCAGTCAAAGTGGCGGTCCGGGTAAGCCTTGCGGAACATGCCGGTCTTGGTGGCAGCGGCAAGGTCTGCGTCCAGCACCACCAGATCCTCGTGGCCCTCTGCGGCCAGCTCCTTCAGGGTGTTGCCGTAGCT
>URRJ01000170.1 GCA_900550205.1 uncultured Collinsella sp.
CTGACACGGAAGAGGTCAGAAGTTCAAATCTTCTAACGCCCACCAAATGTTCGCAGCCCAGGGGCTTAGCCTCTGGGCTGTTTTGTTTTGGTCGCCAAATACGTCACCAAATTACGAGTTTTTTGATCTTCCGGGATGCTTCTCAGTGGTCATCCGAGGAAACTCTCGTCTTTTCCGTTTGCATACACATATCTTTCAAGGATTCGTGCCGCGTTGCATGAGGCTCGGCAGGGCACGACCGCAACATGTTGGTCAAGCATAATCTTTTGGATTCTTTTGGCGTGAGCGGCTTGGTTTTGGTAGGATTTGTCAGCGGCTTGACTAAGGGGGTTTTATAACTGCCATGCAGGTAGCCGTGTTGGTAACGTTTTACCGACTTGTCAAATACCCCTCATTTTTAATGCGTCTGCAAAATGACCAATTGCTTTGACCTGCTGAAACACTATATGTTGTGTTTGACCTAAAAAAAGAATACAGGATATAGGTGCGTCTTTGTCGTATGATAGATGGCGGACAGAGAACGAAGACCTTGTTCGTCCCATTTGGACACGCCTTTGAGCCGCTTGATCGGCCGCGAGGATTGTCCGCATGAGGACCTATGGTTTATCGAGAACACAGATTGCGCGACGGCGCCGCAAGACAGGGGCAAGCCCTGCCGAGCATCGTTTGGCTCTGAAACGCAATGAGACTACGACGCGAAAGAGGCAAGAGGATGAAGATCATCAAGCGCAGCGGCACCGAGGTTGTCTTTGACATCGATAAGATTGTCAATGCGATTCGCGCCGCCAACTTGGAGGTCGAGGAGGGCTCTCGTCTTACCGACCGCCAGGTGGTTTATGCGGCGCAAAACGTCGCCGAGGCATGCGAGAACGCGGGCCACACCGTGTCGGTCGAGGAGATTCAGGATCTGGTCGAGGACGAGATTATGCGTCTCGACTGCTACGAAGTGGCCCGCCACTACATCATCTATCGCTATGTTCAGAGCCTGAAGCGCCAGAAGAACACGACCGATGACAAGATCCTGTCGCTAATTGAGTGCAATAACGAAGAGGTCAAGCAGGAGAACTCCAACAAGAACCCGACCGTCAACTCCGTTCAGCGCGACTATATGGCCGGCGAGATTTCTAAGGACCTGACCCAGCGCGTGCTGCTGCCCCAGGAGATCGTGGATGCCCATAATGAGGGCCTGATCCATTTCCACGATTCCGACTACTTTGCCCAGCACATGCATAACTGCGATTTGGTGAACCTGGAGGACATGCTCCAGAACGGCACTGTTATCTCGGGCACGCTGATCGAGAAGCCGCACAGCTTCTCGACCGCCTGCAACATCGCGACGCAGATCATCGCTCAGGTTGCTTCCTCCCAGTACGGCGGCCAGTCCATTTCGCTGACCCATCTCGCCCCGTTCGTTGAGGTGAGCCGTCAGAAGATTCGCGGCGAGGTCGCTCGCGAGCTTGAGGAGCTCGGTGTTTCGGCATCTGCCGAGAAGGTTCGCGAAGTCGTTGAGGATCGCTTGCGCGATGAGATTCGTCGCGGCGTCCAGACGATTCAGTATCAGGTCGTGACCCTTATGACCACGAATGGCCAGGCACCGTTCGTGACGGTCTTTATGTATCTCAATGAGGCCCGTACGCCTCAGGAGAAGCACGACCTTGCCATGATCGTGGAGGAGACGCTTCGCCAGCGCTACGAGGGCGTTAAGAACGAGGCCGGCGTGTGGATTACCCCGGCATTCCCCAAGCTCATCTATGTACTCGAGGACGATAACGTTCACGAGGATTCCCCGTACTTCTACCTGACCCAGCTGGCTGCTAAGTGCACCGCCAAGCGCATGGTGCCCGACTACATCTCCGAGAAGAAGATGCGCGAGCTCAAGCTGTCTAAGGGCGAGACCGCCGGCAACGGCGACTGCTACACCTGCATGGGTTGCCGCAGCTTCCTGACGCCCGACCGCTCGGGCAACGGCTTTAACAACGTCGCCAACGCGCTGAACTATGACCCGAACAAGCCCAAGTACTACGGTCGCTTTAACCAGGGTGTTGTGACCATCAACCTGCCCGATGTCGCGCTGAGCTCGCATCAGGACATGGACAAGTTCTGGAAGATCTTCGACGAGCGCCTTGAGCTTTGCCATCGTGCCCTGCTGTGCCGTCATGAGCGCCTGATGGGTACGCTTTCGGATGCCGCGCCGATTCTTTGGCAGTACGGTGCCCTGGCGCGCCTTAAGAAGGGCGAGACGATCGACAAGCTGCTCGTGGGCGGTTACTCCACCATTAGTCTGGGTTATGCCGGCCTGTATGAGTGCGTCAAGTACATGACGGGTCACAGCCACACCGAGAAGGAGGGCACGCCGTTTGCCATGGCCGTCATGCAGCGCATGAACGACAAGTGCGCGGAGTGGAAGGCTGCGAGCGACATCGATTTCTCGCTGTACGGCACGCCGTTGGAGTCGACGACCTATAAGTTCGCCAAGTGCCTGCAGCGTCGTTTTGGCATTATTCCGGGCGTGACGGACAAGGGCTACATCACTAACAGCTATCACGTCCACGTGTCCGAGGAGATCGATGCCTTCGACAAGCTTAAGTTTGAGGGTATGTTCCAGCAGCTTTCGCCGGGCGGTGCTATTTCCTACGTTGAGGTTCCCAACATGCAGGACAACCTCAAGGCTGTCATTCGCGTGATGCAGTACATCTACGACAACATCATGTACGCCGAGCTCAACACCAAGAGCGACTACTGCCAGGTGTGCGGCTACGACGGCGAGATCAAGATTGTCGAGGACGATGGCAAGCTGGTGTGGGAGTGCCCCAATTGCGGCAATCGTGACCAGGAGAAGATGAATGTCGCCCGTCGTACGTGCGGCTACATCGGTACCCAGTTCTGGAACCAGGGTCGAACCGAGGAGATCCGCGACCGCGTGCTGCATCTCTAATAACCATCCCAGGCTGCCCCGTAGCGAGGCCCCGGACCTTTACTCGCTATTTCGGACAGTCCTGGCTCACGACGGAGGCGCCACTGGCGCCTCCTGTTCGTGC
>URRJ01000171.1 GCA_900550205.1 uncultured Collinsella sp.
GCGAGGACCGCGGTCCTCGTCCAGGCCCATGGCGACGAGCGGAGCGATAACCTTATCGAGAGCGGCCATCAGCTCGGTGGCCTCCTCGTAAGAAAGCTCGGGCAGGAGCTTCTCCTTCTTGTTGGCAAGCTCGACCAGACCCTCAGCGGCATCCTCGGCAGCGAAGACAACGATCTTGCGCATATCGCCCTCGGCGTCGTCGATGCGGCCGATCAGATCGGCAGCCTCGGCCTCGGCCATCAGACCATCGAGCTCACGAAGGCGCATACCCAGCAGGTCGGACATTTCCTTCTGCTCCATCTTGGGCTTGAGGTCAAGAAGCTTGATGGCGCGCTCGATGTTCGCCATGCGCTCGGCCTTGGCCTCCTCCTCCTTGGAAATAGCAAAGCGACGGCTACGCAGCAGGCGGGCGGCCTTCTGCATCTTGTCCATCAGCTCTTCGTCATCGTAATCAACGGCGGCCTCGACAACCTCGGCCTCCTCCTCGGCGGAAACCTCGTCAGCAGCCTCAACCTCGGCAGCTTCGGTCTCCACGGTCTCGACTGCCTCGACCTCGGCAGCCATGGTCTCGTTCTCGGTCTCGTTCATGATCTCTTCGTTCTCGGACATGAGACTCCTTCTTGGCCCTCTCGGGCATCATCGCCCCATTCGCGGGGCCCGTCGCGCACTCTTTGCGCTTTAAATATTCATGCCTCTCGGCAAAACGTCCATTAGTTTATGGTGTCGCCATCCAATCTAGCTGCAGAATCTATGTGCACACATTAATGCGACATGTGCGACTCGCGACGAGCGTACACCAGCGACGTCACGAACCCGACCACGGCAATTACAGCCGCCACACGCACGGCAGCTGCAAATCCAATCGCCTGGGCAACGTCCGTCGCAACGCCAGCGGCGCCGGCAGTCGCCGCAGAACTCGAGAGCAGACCGATAAACAGCGACGGGCCAAACGATGCGGCAATCATGTTCCACGTGTTAAGCAATGCCGTTCCGTGAGGATGCTCAGCGGCAGGCAGCGTCTCCAAGCCGGCCGTTTGCGAGGGACTCAGCACCAAACCGACTCCGGCATACACCACAACGGTCAGCGCCACGACGACGCCGATGTTCATGCTTGCCGCCGTCATCGAGATGGCAGTCTGTCCCACGGCAATCAGGGCAAAGCCGACCGGCAGCAGCGGCCATGCGCCACGGGCGTCCATCACGCGTCCGCCCACAATCGAGGTCACGGCGTTGCAGGCAATCGCCGGCAAAATGAGCAGGCCCGCAATAAGTGCGGTCATGCCGTATGCGCCCTCAAAATAGAGCGGCAACAAAACGCTCATCGAGAACGTCGTCATCATCGACACCACCACAAGCAGGCACGCAGGCCAAAAGCGAACGCTCGCCATGGGACGCACGTTAAGCACCGGATGTTCGAGCTTGAGCTGACGGGCCGCAAACAGGCCGAGCAGCACAATGGCGGCGAAAAGTGCCACGATACCGGCAATCAGATTGGTCGAGAACTCGCCTACGGAATACACAAATGCCGTAATGCCGGCCGCGAGCAAAACAACCGACAGAATATCAAGCGTGGTATTCGAGCGCTCTCCGACATTCTGGACATGCTTTACGCCCGCCGCAGCGACCGCAATGCCGCCCACCAGCGGCACTACGAACACCGCCCTCCAGCCAAACAACGTGCACATAAGACCACTGATCACGGGTCCAAACGCCGGCCCCAACGTAATGCAGGCACCGCCCAAGCTCAGATACAGGCCGAGCTTCTCGCGCGGAGCGCAAGACAGCACCACGTTCATCATGAGCGGGAACAAGATGCCCGATCCCGCAGCCTGCAAAATACGACTTGGCAGCAAAACGCCAAACGACGGAGCGACCAGGCACAGGACTTCGCCGGCGACCATGCATCCGCATGCGAAAAACAGCAGCTTGCGCGTCGAGAAACGGCCGGACAGGAAGGCCATGATGGCCGTAAAGATCGACGTCACGATCATGTAGCCCGAAACGAGCCACTGCGCCGTGGTGGCACTCACCAAAAAGGCCGCCATAATGTCGTGCAACGCCACGTTAATGATGTTCTCGTTAAACGCGGCAACAAAGGCTGCAATATACATTACGACGAGAATTGCCGCAGTGGCCGATGGCGGTGCTTGAACTTGTTGCTGAGATTTGCTCCCCATGCATTTCCTTCCTCTTGGAACGACAGTCGCATCGCCCCAGAGGAACAGTCCAGGGCGAAAATGAGCCCTAGACTTACGCCAGACGCCGTACACGACGAGTCTGGCAACATGGTCCAACATCGAAAGATTGTAACGCGGACGCACGGCTTTCCTTCCGCGCTATTATTAAAAGTCCACGAAAGCATGAGACATGAGGAGCCCGCCATGATTAAGCCTATCATGAAATCCGAGTTCTTTTTGCGCCTGTCTTCCGAAGACGCGGGACCCGACGATGCCGCGACCGGGCAGGACCTCCTGGATACGCTCCACGAACATGAGCATGAGTGCGTGGGGCTCGCCGCCAACATGATCGGCGTACGCAAACGCATCATCTGCGTAAAGGACGGCAACAGGGCGCTGCTGATGTACAACCCTCAAATTCTTGAGCAGGTCAATGCCTATCAGACGAGCGAAGGATGCCTCTCGCTGATCGGCGAGCGTCCCTGTACCCGCTATCGCCGCATTAAGGTGGAGTATTTGGACGAGAACTTCGTCCACCGCATCAAAAACTTCTCGGGCTACACCGCCGAGATCATCCAGCACGAAATCGATCATTGCTGCGGAATCGTGATCTAGTTCCGCGAGTCAAGAAAAATGATCTGTTTTCCTCCGTCCCTAATGGACCATGGTAACGACGCAGGCTGAGCACACGACAGCGAGCAAGCCGCATTTGCACCAAGGTGACGTGAAACGAAAGGGCGCTGACCTTCTGGTCGCGCCCTTGAAGTTGA
>URRJ01000172.1 GCA_900550205.1 uncultured Collinsella sp.
GGCACCGGTGACACGCATCGCCTGATAAACATAGCTTCTGCCGGACAGCGGATCACGGATCGCGCCACCGATACAGGTGGCCGCACCACCGAACGGCTCGATCTCGGTCGGGTGGTTGTGGGTCTCGTTCTTAAACAGGAACAGCCAGTCCTGGTCCTCGCCGTCGACATCGACCTTCACCTTGACGGTGCAGGCGTTGATCTCCTCGGACTCGTCGACATCGGTCATGACGCCGGTCTTCTTAAGGTACTTGGCGCCGATGGTGCCCATGTCCATGAGGCAGACGGGCTTGGCGTCGCGGCCGAGTTCGTGGCGCATCTCCATGTAGCGGTCGAAGGCTTGCTGCACCACGGCGTCGTCGATCGTCACGTCGTCCAGGACGGTGCCGAAGGTGGTGTGGCGGCAGTGGTCGGACCAGTAGGTGTCGATCACGCGGATCTCGGTGATGGTGGGGTCGCGGTCCTCATCGCGGAAGTACTGCTGGCAGAAGGCGATGTCCGCCTCGTCCATGGCAAGGCCGCGATCGGCGATAAAGGCGGCAAGGCCGGCCTCGTCGAGCTCGCGGAAGCCGTCGAGCACCTCGACGGGCTTGGGCTCGGGGGTCTCCATGTACAGCGTCTTGGGCAGGGCGAGCGAGGCGATGCGGGCCTCGACGGGATTCACCACGTAGTGCTTGATGGCCTCGATGGCGGCCTCGTCCAGGGCGCCCGAGATCATATAGACCTTGGCGGAGCGCACGGCGGGGCGCTCGCCCTGGCTGATGAGCTGCACGCACTCGCTGGCGGAGTCAGCGCGCTGGTCAAACTGGCCAGGCAGGAATTCGACGGCAAAGACGGCGCCATCGCTTGCGGGGAGCTCGTCGTAGGTCACATCGACCTGGGGCTCGCTAAAGACGGTCGGCACGCAGGAGCGGAAAAGCTCCTCGTCGATGCCCTCGACGTCGTAGCGGTTGATGATCCTCAGGGCCTCGATGCCCTTGATGCCGAGAATTTCGGTCAGCTCGCCCTTGAGCTGCTGAGCCTCGACGTCGAACCCGGGTTTCTTCTCCACGTAGATACGAGAGACCATTGGTTCCTGCCTTCCTGATCGGTTGGGCGTACGGTACGGTATGCGGCAGCGGTCGGTTTGCGGGGTCTGCCCTGCGGTCGCCTTGAGCCACATGTTTGTAAACCTCACTATGATACGACAGCTCGCGGCGCGTTGAGGACGGCGAGGGTGCTACAGTGAAGCGCAAACAAGAGAAAGGCATCACATGGCATTCGTTTCACTCGCCATCATCGCGCTCGTGGCCTTTGCAAGCCCCTTCATCGCCTCGGCGATTCCCGGAAAACCCATTCCCGAGACGGTCTTTTTGCTCGTGTTCGGTGCGGTGCTGGGCCCGCATATGCTCGGCCTTATCCATGTGGATGCCGAGGTCTCGCTCGTGTCCGAGCTCGGACTGGCCTTTTTGTTCCTGCTTGCCGGCTTTGAGATCGATCCCAAGAGCATTACGGGTGTGGAGGGGCGCTACGGCTTGGCGACGTGGGCCGTCACGTTTGGTATCGCCTGGCTTGCCGTGCGCTTTACGCCGTGGTTCTCGGTCAGCCATTTCGACGGTATCGCCGTGACACTCGCCCTTACTTCCACGGCTCTCGGCACGCTTGTGCCCATCATGCGCGAGCGCTCGCTCACCGGCACGCGCGTTGGCGACTCGATTCTCGCGTATGGCACTTGGGGCGAGCTCGGTCCCGTGCTCGCCATGTCGGTGCTGCTGTCTGCCCGCACCGGCATCCAGACGCTCGTGATTCTTGGCCTGTTTGCTGCGGTCTGCGTGCTGCTGGCCGCGGTTCCAAGTCGTTCCAGGCGCGTCGGCAGCCGCTTCTTTTCGTTTGTCGAGGAACGCGCCGACACCACATCGCAGACTTTCGTGCGCCTGACGGTGCTCATCCTGGTTACGCTCGTGGCGTTCTCGGCCATCTTTGACCTCGACATCGTGTTGGGTTCTTTTGCCGCCGGCTTTGTCCTGCGCTATATCATCCCCGAGGGCAACCATACGCTCGAGACCAAGCTCGACGGCCTGGCCTACGGCTTTTTGATTCCGGTGTTCTTTACCGTATCGGGCGCAAAGATCGACCTGACGGCCGTGGCGTCGCGTCCGGGCTTGCTCGTGGGCTTTATCGTGGCGTTGCTGATTATTCGTGCCGTGCCCATCCTCATCTCTATGGGCATTTGTCCTGCGACGCGCGATGTGTCGGCGTATGGTCGCATTACCGTGGCCCTGTACTGCACCACGGCGCTTCCGATCATCGTTGCCGTGACGAGCGTTGCCGTCAACGCGGGCGCGCTGTCGCAAGATATTGCGTCGGTCATGGTTGCCGCCGGTGCCATCACAGTGTTCTTGATGCCATTGCTTGCGCAGCTCTTCTACCGCGTGGTCGACGCCGCACCGGTCGCTGCCGTGGCGGAGGTTGCCGAGCATCCATCCGATGCGCTTGACATCTTGCGCGCCCATCACGATTTGGCGAGCCTGCTCGCACGCGAGCACGAGCTGCTGACCTCGCATGGACATGGGCGTTCGCTCGACGGCATACCTACCCTTGATTCCATTGCCGACCGCCTCTCGACCGAGGCGGCAAGCGGGCACATCGATGCCCGTATCGTGGACGCCGCTCATTTGCTGGCCGAGAAGACCTATGGCGACGAGATCGACCCGTCCAAGCTGACTCCGCGTGAGCGCCGCCGCCTGGAGCGCGCCAAGCTCGCCGTGCGCGAATACCGTCGCCGCATGCTGGAACTCTATGCGCGCGATGAAGCCCAGGACGACGACGGCAGGTAGCCAGGAATGTCGGGATACGGGTTCCGTCCAAATAATAGAAGGCGCGCTGCCCGCGGTTGATGCAGGC
>URRJ01000173.1 GCA_900550205.1 uncultured Collinsella sp.
CGCCAATCTGCCAGATAACACCGTTGTCGTCAAAGATCTTGCGCACCTGGGCCACAAACTCGGCGTTGGCGTCGTTGGAGCCGCCCTTGCCGCGGCTGCCCGTGTACTTGTTAAAGCACAGGCCACGACCCATAAAGGCGGCGTTCTTGGTCTCGAACTTGCCGGCATAGCCCGGGTCGAAGCCGGCGGACACGTCGGAGGAAAGCATGCGGCTGCGGGCGAGCGCGCGGCGCAGGGCCAGCGGGCTATCCTCGCCGGCGAGCGTCATGATCTCGGCGACGGTGTTCTCGAAGAAGCGGCTCATGCCGGTGGCACCCACGGAGCCGATTTCCTCCTTGTCGACGATGAGTGTGATGCTCGTGCGCTCCACGTTGGCGACGTTGATCTGAGCGAGCATGGACGGATAGGCGCAGACACGGTCGTCGTGGCCGTAGCCCAAAATCATGGAGCGGTCGAGGCCCATGTCACGGGCGGGGCCGGCGGGCACGACCTCGATCTCGGCGGAGAGGAAGTCCTCCTCCTCGACGTCGTACTGCTCCTTGAGGATGTCCAGGAACATCTGCTTGACGGGCTCCTTGGGGGCGTCCTTGTCGTCCTCATCGAACTTGACGGGGCGGCCGCCCACGATCACGTCGAGGATCTCGGCGTCGACGGCGTCCTTGGCGGGCTTGGCCATCTGCTCGCTCGAGAGATGGATCAGCAGGTCGGAGATGGTAAAGACCGGATCGTCTGCCTTGTCGCCGATGTTGATGTCGACGGTGGTGCCGTCCTTTTTGCAGATGACGCCCACGAGTGCAAGCGGGGAGGCCACCCAGTGGTAGCTCTTGACGCCGCCGTAGTAGTGCGTGTCGAGGTAGGCCATGTCGCCGGCCTCGAAGGTGGGGTTTTGCTTGAGGTCCAGGCGCGGCGAGTCCACGTGGGCGCCCAGGATGTTAAAGCCCTGCTCGAGCGGGGCGGTGCCCAGGTTGACGAGCATAAGGTCCTTGCCGTGGTTGGCGGCGTACACCTTGTCGCCTGCCTTGAGTTCGCGGCCCTCGGCAATCACGGTCTCCAGATTGACGTAGCCCGCCTCCTCGGCCATCTTGATACCGGTCTTGACGCACAGGCGCTCGGTCTTGTTCTCGCTCAAAAACTGCTTATAGCCGCGGCAAAGCTCCTCGAGCTCCTCGATCTGCTGTGGCGTGTACTTTTTCCATGCGCAGGGACGCTCCATAACGCAGGCTCCTTTCGGATCGATCGTGCTGGTTGATGTACCGTGAGCCATCGTATCACGCGCGGGCCCGCGGCGGCAGGGAAGCCTGATGTGCAGTGGCCGTGGGGCGGGGAGCGTGTAAACTGGAGTGAGCAAACCGTGCCCAGCCCAAAGCGAGGTATTCAATATGTCTGACAAGCGCCGTACCTTTGCCGTTATCGACGGCAACTCGCTCATGCACCGCGCCTTCCACGCCGTGCCGCCCACCATGAACGCGCCGGACGGTCGCCCCACCAACGCAATCTTTGGTTTTCTGAACATGTTTCTCAAGATGATCGATGCCTTTAACCCCGACGGCGTGGTCGTGGCGTTTGATAAGGGCAAGCCGCGCGTGCGCATGGAGATGCTGCCGCAGTATAAGGCGCAGCGCCCGCCCATGGACCCCGATCTGCACGCGCAGTTCCCTATGATCAAGGAGCTGCTCACCGCGCTCAACGTGCCGATTCTGCAGTCCGAGGGCTGGGAAGGCGACGATATCCTGGGAACCATGGCTCGCCTGGGCGAGGAGGCCGGCTGCGACATGCTGCTGGTGACCGGCGACCGCGACATGTATCAGCTTGTGACCGAGCACGTCAACGTGGTCTCGACTCGCAAGGGCCTGTCCGACGTGGCGATCATGACGCCCGAGAGCGTGGACGACCTGTATCACGGCATTACACCGGCGCTCGTGCCCGATTTTTACGGTCTGAAGGGCGATACGTCGGACAACATTCCCGGCGTACCGGGCATCGGCCCCAAAAAGGCGAGCGCGCTTATCGCGCAGTACGGTAGCCTGGACGAGGTCATCGCGCATGCCGACGAGGTCAAGGGCAAGATGGGCGAGAACCTGCGTGCGCACATCGACGATGCGCTGCTGAGCCGCAAGGTCGCAACCATTCGCACCGATGCGCCTGTCGAGCTCGACTTTGACGAAACGTCCTTCCCGGCGTTTTCTGCCGATGAGGTTTCCGCGGCGCTGGGTACGCTTGGTATCACCGCCATGCAGAACCGTTTCTTGGCGCTGATCGGCGGCGAGGGCGGGGCTGCTGCCTCCAGTGTTTTTGAGATACCTGCGATGGTTCGCGCAGCCGCCGGCGATGCTGACGCGCTTGGTGCCGTTGCGGCTGAGGTCTCCCGCGCGATTGATGCCGGCGAGTGGGTCGCCGCCGTGGTGGACGATGACAAGGAAGAGGGCGCGCTCTTTGGACTGACGCGCACGCTGTGGTTGGCGACGTCCAAGGGCCTGTTCGCGCTCGAGGAGGGCGACAGCTGTGCGGCGGCTGAGGTCGAGGGCTTCAACTTCGTCCACGGCGTGATTGCCGGCGTGCTCGCGCGTCTGTTTATGGAGGGTCGCGTGGCGAGCCCGGATATGAAGGCGCTGTTGCACGAGCTTTCGCCCATCGATTCTTCTGAGCCCGAGCTCATGGATCCGCTCGCTGCCGATTCCACGCGCATCTTCGATACCGTGGTTGCCGCCTACCTGCTGGATTCCGACCGCTCCGAGTTCGACGAGGCATATCTGGCCGATACCTATCTGCAGATGGCGCTGCCTGCGGCGCGCGGTGCAGAGGGTGCTGGTGAGGACGCTCCGGCGCCTGCCGCCCGTACTGCGGCTCTGACGCT
>URRJ01000174.1 GCA_900550205.1 uncultured Collinsella sp.
ACGCAAAAGCATGTCCGCTGCGGTCGCTGCTCCAACAACTGCCAGCTCACCGTCAACGACTTTGGCGGCGGCAGGCGCTTTATCACCGGCAATCGCTGCGAGAAGGGTGCCGGCCACAAAAAGCAGAAGACCGAGGCCCCCAACCTCTTCAAAAAGAAAAACGAGCTGCTCTTTAACCGCGAGGTCCTGAGTCCCGACGAGGCCCCGCGCGGCACCGTGGGTATCCCGCGCGCACTCAACATGTACGAGAACTACCCCTTCTGGCACGCGTTCTTTACGCGCCTGGGCTTTAGCGTGCAGCTGTCCGACCAGTCGAGCAAGAAGACCTACCAGACGGGCATCGAGTCCATGCCATCCGAGAGCGTGTGCTATCCAGCCAAGATGAGCCACGGCCACGTGATGAACCTTATCGACCGCGATGTCGACTTCATTTGGATGCCGTGCGTGCGCTGGGAGCGCAAAGAGGATCCGACGGCCGGCAACTGCTACAACTGCCCCATCGTCATGAGCTACCCCACGGCTCTGGCGCTCAACATCGACGAGATCCGCGAGCAGAACATCGAGTTCCTGTATCCGTTTGTGCCGTATCACGACAAGACCGAGCTCAAGCGCCGCCTGTACCAGGTGCTCGCCGTCGACCGCGTGGCCGATGCTGAGGCCGGTCGCGGTCGCGTGCGCGGTCCCAAGATCACGCGCTCCGAGGTCGATGCCGCCGTCAACGCTGCCTTTGAGGCCGATGCGCGTTTCCACGAGGACATCCAGACCATGGGCGAGGAGGCTCTTAAGTGGGTCGAGGACCACGGCGGTCACGGCATCGTGCTCGCCGGCCGCCCCTACCATAACGACCCCGAGATCAACCATGCCCTTCCCGAGCTTATCTCGAGCTTTGGCTTTGCGGTCTTTACCGAGGATTCGCTCGCGCATCTCGTGAAGCCCGAGCGCCCGATCCGCGTCGTCGACCAGTGGATGTACCACAGCCGCCTGTACGCCGTTGCCCGCTTTGTGACGATGCGCAACGACCTGGACCTGATCCAGCTCAACTCCTTCGGTTGCGGCTTGGACGCCCTGACCACCGACCAGGTGCAGGAAATCCTTGAGGCCAGCGGTAAAATCTACACCGTGCTCAAGATTGACGAGGTGTCCAACCTGGGCGCCGCGCGCATCCGCATCCGCTCGCTCATGGCGGCGCTCAAGGACCAGGAGGCCGAGCGCTTAGCCGAGGCCACGGCCGCGGGCGAGGCCTACGAGCAGGGCGATGCCGCGCCGGTGGCACCCTCCACGGATGTCCCCGCGTTCGCGAGCCGCAAGTACACGTTTGAGGCGCAGCGTGAGAGCGCATCGACCGCGTGGCCCAAGGTGCCCTTTACCGAGCAGATGCGCGAAGAGGGCTACACCATCCTGTGCCCGCAGATGGCGCCGATCCACTTTGACCTGGTCAAAGAGGTGTTCCGCGGTGCCGGCTACAACTTGGAGCTGCTGCCCTCGACCGATCACGACGCCGTCGAGGCCGGCCTGCGCTATGTGAACAATGACATTTGCTATCCGTCCATTTTGGTGACCGGCCAGATTATGGAGGCCATCGAGAGCGGCCGGTACGACTTGTCCAAGACGGCCGTGGTTATCAGCCAGACCGGCGGCGGCTGCCGTGCCACCAACTACATCGCGCTCATCCGCAAGGCCCTGCGCGAGAGCGGCCACCCCGAGATCCCGGTAATCTCGCTTTCGGCCGTGGCACTCGGCGAGGACAACCCCGGCTTCAAGATTACGCCGGCGCTGCTTAAGCAGGCAGTCTACGCGGTGCTCTTTGGTGACGTGATGATGCAGATGCTCTACCGCTGCCGTCCGTACGAGGCAACGCCCGGTGCCGCCAACGCGCTCTACGAGGAGTACATGGCGCGCGCCCGCAAGCTGGCGCCTAAGTTCAACAGGCACAACTACACCAAACTTGCGCGTGAGGCCATCCGCGCGTTCGACACCATGCCGCTCGTGGGCGAGGGTACTAAGCCGCGCGTGGGCGTGGTCGGTGAGATCTTGGTCAAGTTCCACCCTACGGCCAACAACCACGTGGTCGATGTCATCGAGCGCGAGGGCTGCGAGGCCGTGGTGCCGGGTCTGCTCGACTTCTTCTTGTACTCCATGAGCAATGCCGAGCTGCAGAAGGACGAGCTGGGAAGCTCTGCTACCACGCGCGCTGGTATGCAAGCGCTCATCAAGCTTGTGGACTGGATGCGTACGCCGGTGGAGGAGATGCTCGAAAAGTCCCGCCGCTTTGAGGCACCCGAGCGCATCGGCACCATGGCCGACAAGGCCCGCACGGTGCTTTCGGTGTGCAACAACATGGGCGAGGGCTGGCTGCTCACGGCCGAGATGCTCGACCTGATCGACCATGGCGCGCCCAACATCATCTGCACGCAGCCCTTCGCGTGCTTGCCTAACCACGTGGTGGGCAAGGCCGTGATCAAGGAACTGCGCCGTCAGCACCCCGAGAGCAATATCGTCGCGGTGGACTATGACCCCGGCGCGTCCGAGGTCAACCAGCTCAACCGTATTAAGCTCATGATCAGCGTGGCCAAGGAAAACATGCGCGCCGGTAAGGGCTTTAAGCTCGAGAAGGTGGCGCCGCTCGCGATGGACGAGGTCACCGGCCAGATGCGTGCCCATGATGGCTGCGTGAGCTGTGGCTCGGCCAGTGAGGAGGCCGTTGCATCGGTCGCCAAGCGTCTGGGACGTGGCATTAAGAAGTAGCTGGCCTGCTATGGGCTGGATATGAGACAAACGGGTGGTAGCCGTACCGGCT
>URRJ01000175.1 GCA_900550205.1 uncultured Collinsella sp.
GAAGCCGGAGCGCAGGGCGGGAGGCCGGACTACCTTCCCTCAACGCGACCCTGCGGAGCCGTGAGCGGGGAGGGAAGGTAGTCCGGCCTCCCGCCCTGCGCTCCGCAGCAGCCAGCGCCACGCGCTAGTAGTTCACCACCTGCTCCTCAAAGTACGCCTTCGGGTGGTTGCACACCGGGCACACCTCGGGCGCCTCGGCACCAACATGCAGGTGCCCGCAGTTCAGGCACTTCCACACCTTCACGCCCTCGCGCTCAAACACCTCGCCCGACTCAATGCGCTCGACAAGCTTGTTGTAGCGCTCCTCGTGAGCCTGCTCGACAGCACCGACGCCACGGAACTTTGCGGCGATCTCGGTAAAGCCCTCCTCCTCGGCGGTCTTGGCAAACTCGTCGTACATCGTGGTCCACTCGTAGTTCTCGCCCGCAGCGGCATCACGCAAGTTGTCCAGGGTGTCGGGAACGGCGCCGTCGTGCAGATACTTAAACCACAGCTTGGCGTGCTCTGACTCGTTGCCTGCGGTCTCGGCAAAGATATTCGAGATCTGAACGTAGCCGTCCTTCTTGGCCTTGGATGCATAGTAGCAATACTTAGTGTGCGCCTGGGACTCACCGGCAAAAGCGGTCTCGAGGTTCTTCTTGGTCTGAGAGTTCTCAAAATCCATAGGTGTACTTCCCTTCAACACATGCCGCCCGTAGGCTTCGAGCGACCTTGTCTTTAGGATGCCCTCATGTCGAAAATCTAAACCTTACAATCCTGTTCTTCAGATTCGGGTGGACTACACGCTTAGCCAGCGGTCACCCTCCACGCGGCAAAAGCCCTCACGCTCCAGGTCGGCCAAAATGCCTGCGACAAGATCGTGATCGACTGGCTCGCGACCTGCTGCCGCCTCCATTTCGTTGACACCCGCCACGGCCTCGGCGAGTGTGATGCCCGCCGGACGCCCATCGCGCGCAGCCAGCAGCATGCGCACAATATGGGCGCGCTTTTGACGGCGCGAGCCCTCAAACTTGGACTGACGGCTATAGCTCGCCGAGCGCCTGGACGGATTGGGCAGCGTCTTCTTAAGATACGCGCCATAATCCAGCAGCGCGTAATACCATGCGCGCGGCGTGTCGGCATCATCGAGCGGCACGGCAAAGGGAGCGATCTCATCCGCCGTCGCACCAGGAGCCGCCGGACAGGCGGCCTGAATCAGCGGCACCAGCTCGCGATCAGGGACGGCCGGCACGTCGGGAAAGAAATGATGCAGAAAGACCGTGCGCACGTTGGTCTCCAGATACACACCCGGTAGATCGAACGCAAACGACCGGATGCCCTGCGCCGTCGCCGGGCCAATACCAGGCAGGGCGACCAGGTCGCGAGTCTCACGTGGAAACTCCCCACCCCAGTCTTCCATAACGCACTGAGCGGCTCTGTGAAGCGCCAGGGCACGTCGGTTGTAGCCCATCCCCTGCCAAGCATCCAAAACGTCGGAAGGAGCGGCCTGAGCGAGCGCCTGTACGGTCGGAAAGCGGTCGAGCCACGCGGGCATACGCGTCTCCACACGCGGCACCTGCGTTTGCTGCAGCATAACCTCGGAAAGCCAAATAATGTACGGGTCGCGCGTGCGGCGCCACGGAAGGTCGCGATAACGCAGGACCCCTTCCGAACGAATCATCGAACGAAAGGGGTCCTGAATCATAGCTATGCTCCTTATGCGGCGCTATTCCTCCCGGCAAGCGCACGCACAGGTGGCGTACTCGGGAAACGCATCGCGGTCGGCGAACTTGGAATCGACGGCCGGGAACTGGCGGTGAGCGACGATATCGCCCAGCGAAACGGAATCGAGGTAGTCGCGCATCAGCGCTTGAGCTCCGGCCCACAGGGGATGATAGCAGCACGTGCCCATGCGCGCACAGTCGCCATCGGGCGCGGTGCAATCGTTCATGACCATGGGGCCCTGAACGGCCTCAACGACCTGGCGGATGGTGACATCGTCGGGGCTGACCTTAAGACGCATGCCGCCATGGACGCCACGCAGGCTCTCCACAATACCGGCCTGAACCAAACCATGCTGAATCGAACGGGCAAACGAATACGGGACATTGACCTCTTCGGCGGCGGTGCGAACAGAAAGCAGACGCTCCGGATCCTCGGCAAGCATCGCGAGCATGCGAAGGGCGTAATCAGTCTTCCTCGATATGTCCATTTTTCCCCTTTCAAGGAATAGGAACAGCTCGAACGAGCTCCGGGGCCGAGCTTACGTCGAGACGTCAATGAGCGTATGGACGCCCAAATAGCAAAACGGGCGCCCGCTGAATGCCGTTTTTGAAGCCTCTTGCATCAAAAACGGCCCACAGTGCAACTGAGTATAACCTAACCCCCTGCTTCGTTGAACTGGTGTTGCGCAACAAACGCCTTGTTTGAGTACATGCCTCAAACGGAGCTTGTCCGGGAATTGGAAGGATTTGGTTTTGGGCGAAAGGGGCCGATGGGATCAATGTCCTATCAAACGCAAAAAGCCACGTCCGAAGACGTGGCTTTAATTGCGTTGGCGGGAAGTACGGGGCTCGAACCCGCGACCTCCGACGTGACAGGCCGGCGCTCTAACCAAACTGAGCTAACTCCCCAGGCAGTCGTTCGCGTTTGTTTCCGCTCGCGTGCGCTGCGGGGATTAGTATACACAGAAGTCTGTCCGGTGCGCAACAACTTTTTTGAAAATATTTTTTGGGCCCCTCCGGGAGGGTCTCCGGGGCTGAGGGCGGGGGTTAAGTTTGTCGCGAGTTCCGCACGCAA
>URRJ01000176.1 GCA_900550205.1 uncultured Collinsella sp.
CTGCGACGTAGGGTCCACCTACACCAAGGCAGTGATCCTGGACGAGACCGGCAAAATCTGCGCCGATACCACCATCCGCAGCAAAATCAATTCCGAAACCTCCGCAAAGCTGGCCATGGAGGAGGTCCTGAACAAGGTGGGCCTGAAGTCCTCCCAAGACCTGGCTTACCTGATCGGCACCGGCTACGGCCGCAATAAGGTGCCCTTCGCCGACGAGAACATCTCCGAGATCTCCTGCCACGCCATGGGCGTCCACGTCACCGACCCCGGCGTCAAGGCCATCATCGACATCGGCGGCCAGGACGTCAAGGGCATCTCCATCGACACCGACGGCACCGTGAAAAACTTCGCCATGAACGACAAGTGCGCTGCTGGCACGGGGCGCTTTTTGGAGATCATGGCCGACCGCCTAGGCATTTCCCAGCAGCAGATGGCAGACCTCGCCCGCACCGGCGAGCCTACCAAGATTTCCAGCATGTGCACGGTGTTTGCCGAAAGCGAGGTCATCAGCCTGATCGGTCGCGGTGAGCCGCGCGAGAACATCGCCCGTGGTGTGATTGAGAGTGTCGTGTCGCGCGTGGCGACCATGGCCGGGCAGGCCGTGGGCGCCCCGTACTACCTGACCGGTGGCCTGTGCGAGAACGCCTTCGTGGTGGAGCGGTTGGGCGAGCTGCTGGGGTCGCCGGTGACCACCTCGCCCCAGGCTCGCTTTGCCGGAGCGATCGGCGCAGCGATTCGCGCACAGGCACTAGGGTGATGTATCGGCCGTGGAAGCGCGTTCATGCGTATACTGGGAAGCAATGTTTGTGTTTGAGGGGAGGTATCGATGACAGGCGATCAGATGAGGCTTACGTCTATGACGGCCGCGAGTGGTTGAGCCGCTAAGTTGGCTCCTGGAGCCCTCGCCCAGGTCCTGGGCGACTTACCTAATGTGCATAACGACAACCTGCTCGTGGGGTTCGATACCTCCGACGATGCGAGTGTCTTTCGTGTTGGCAAAAACCTGGGCCTCGTGCAGTCCGTCGACTTCTTCCCGCCGATGGTCGACGATCCCTATCTGTTCGGCCAGATCGCCGCAGCCAACTCGCTGTCGGATATCTACGCCATGGGCGGGCGGCCGAGCCATGCCATGAACTTGCTGTGCATCCCGAGCTGTCTGGGCGTTGAGGTTGCCGGTCAGATTCTGGCGGGCGGCGCCGACAAGTGCGTCGAGGCGGGTTGCTCCATCGCGGGCGGCCACACCATCAACGATGACGAGCCCAAGTACGGCCTGTCCGTGAGCGGTTTTGTGCCACTCGACCGTATGCTCGCCAACAGCGGCGCGCACGTGGGCGATGTTCTGCTGCTGACCAAGGCGATCGGCTCGGGCATCATCACCACGGCCATTAAGGGCGAGCTTATCGAGCAGGACGAGGCCGCAGCCATGTTTGACTCGATGCGCGCCCTCAACGAAGCCCCGATCCGTTTGGCCGAGGGACTCGGGCTTCACGGCTGCACCGACATTACGGGCTTTGGCCTGATCGGGCATGCGTGCGAGATGGCCGAGGGCTCGGGCGTGCAGATTGAGCTTGCGTCGGGGGCGGTGCCGCTTTTTGATCAGGTGCTCGACATGGCGCGTCTGGGCATTATCCCCGCGGGCTCCTACCGCAACCAGGACTTCTTTGGCCCGCGCGTGGCGGCCGACGATGACCTGGAACCGGGTATGTTGGATGCGCTGTACGATCCGCAGACCTCGGGTGGTTTGCTTATTGCGGCGCCTGCTGCCGATGTGGATGAGCTTGCACGTCGTTTACATGCCGAGGGGCGCATCGCTGCCGTTGTTGGGCGCGTGTGCGAGGCAGAGCCGGGCGGCCCTGCCGTCCGCGTTGTGCATTAAGGAAAACTGTTTATGCGACCGCCTACTGTTCTGGGCGGCCCCTTTCGAAAGGAATTTGCTATGTCTACCAAGATTGAAATCAATGCCATGGGCGATGCCTGCCCGCTGCCCGTCGTCAAGACGCTTAAGGCACTCAAACAGCTTGATGGCGAGGGCGCCGTGGTGACCTCGGTCGACAACGAGACCGCCGTCAAGAACATTTCCAAGATGGCACAGGAGAAGGGCTGCACGGCCTCGGTCGAGAAGGTTTCTGACGCCGAGTGGCACGTGACCGTGGCGGCCTCTGGCACCGTTGCCGTGGCCGATCCCGAGCAAGATGGCGCTGCCTTCTGTGATGCCAGCGCCGACAAGGGCAAGCTCGTCATTTCCGTCTACACCGACTGCATGGGCCGTGGCGACGACGAGCTGGGCCACAAGCTCATGAAGGCCTTCATCTTTGCCGTGACGCAGCAGGAGGAGCTGCCCGCGACCATGCTGTTCTACAACGGCGGCGCCAAGCTCACCGTAGAGGGCTCTCCGGTACTCGACGACCTGAAGGGTCTGGCCGAGCAGGGCGTCGAGATCCTTACCTGTGGCACCTGCCTCGACCACTATGGCATTAAGGACCAGCTTGCAGTAGGCGAGGTCACCAATATGTACGTGATCGTGGAGAAGATGGAGCAGGCCGTGCGCGTCGTGCGCCCGTAGCGTATTGGTTGGAGTTGCTATGAGGGAGAAGCGCCCGGCGCTTGTCATCACGTTCCCCCCCACGGCGGCCGCCATGGGCTGCGAGTCCCTTTGCATCGAGCGCGGCCTTCCCGGGCGAACGATTCCCGTGCCCGGGGAGGTCGCTGCCGGCTGCGGTCTGGCGTGGAAGGCGTTGCCTGCCGATGAGGAGCTGCTGCGCGGCGAACTCGCCGCG
>URRJ01000177.1 GCA_900550205.1 uncultured Collinsella sp.
CTAGCCCAGGCCCGTATGCTCGACATTCTGGCCACCGCGCCGCGCATCCTAGATGTTCCCGCCGAGCATGTGCACGCCAAGGCCCGCATGCGTTCGCGCGGCGGCTCGCAGTACGGCAAGCAGGGCGCCGGCAAGGGCGGCTCGGGCGAGCGCGCCAATATCGCACGCCGTCGTCTGCCACTCATCGAAGAGGGCGGCCTTACCTTTGCCGTCAACTTTGACGACTACCTGGACGTCGGTATCTTCCTGGATCACCGCGTCACCCGCAACCTGGTGCGCGAGCACGCCAAACAGGCACGCCGCTTCCTCAATCTGTTCGCCTATACCGGCACTGCCACCTGCTACGCGGCCGATGGCGGCGTCGAGGAGACCGTGACGGTCGACCTTTCCAACACCTACCTGGACTGGGCCGAGCGCAATATGCGCCAGAACGGCTTTGTTGGCCCGCAGCACCATTTTGTGCGCGACGACGTGCTCGCCTGGATTCGCGACCAGCGCCAGACGCGCAACCGCTGGGACCTGATCTTTGTCGACCCGCCCACGTTTTCGAACTCGTCCAAGATGGGCCGCCGCACCTGGGATGTCCAGCGCGACCATGTTGAGCTTTTGGCCGGCGTATCGCGCCTGCTCGCACAGGGCGGCCACGCCATCTTTAGCTGCAACCTGCGCGGCTTCCGCCCCGAAACGCGCAAGCTCGCGCGCGCGGGCGTGGTGCTGGAGGACATTACGGCACAGACCATCCCCGAGGACTTCGCGCGCAACCAGAAGGTGCACCACTGCTACATCGTGCGCCGCCTGCCCATCGAGGACGCCATGGCCGAAGTCGGCTTTAGCGCCGAGGAGATTGCCGAGCGAACCGAGGAGCTGCGCAACCCCGAGGCCCGCAAGCCCCGTGCAGCAGCGCCCGCGCACGCGCAGGCCGGCAACGGCAAGTCGAACTTTGCCGGCAAACCCTCTCCTGCCGGCAAGCTCAAAAAGAAGAAGTTCTACGCCAGCAAGCCCAAGGGCAAATAAAAAAGTTGCGGTGGAATACGGACTGTTTTGCCTGGAATTAGGCAAAGTTAGACCGTATTTCACCGCAACTCATATTGGAATGGTGGTTGGCGATCTAGCCTTGGGTGACCAGGCGATAGCCGATACCCACGTGCGTTTGGATATAGCGCGGATGCGCGGGGTCGGACTCAATCTTCTTGCGCAGCGTGCCCATAAAGACGCGCAGGCTCGCCAGGTCGCTCTTGGTTGCCGTGCCCCAAATCTCGTGCAGGATAAACTGGTGCGTGAGCACCTTGTCGGCATTATGGGCCAGCAGGCACAGCAGTTTGTACTCGATCGGCGTCAGGTGCAGTTCCTCGCCATCCATCGTGGCGATGCCGGCGTCAAAATCGATATGCAACTCACCGGTATCGAACGATCCCTCGGACGCACCCATGCCAATCTGCGCATACGAGAGGCGCCTGAGCGTCGTGCGAATGCGCGCGAGCAGCTCCTCGACCGAAAACGGCTTGGTCAGGTAGTCGTCGGCACCGGCATCGAGTGCGCGGATTTTGTCCGCATCCTCGCTACGCGCCGATACCACGATAATCGGCATACCCGACCACGTGCGCACCGACTCCACCACCTTGACGCCGTCCATATCGGGCAAGCCCAGATCGAGCAGCACAATGCTCGGCGCCTGCGACGAGGCGGCGGCGATAGCGGCATGGGCGGTCTCCACGGCCATATGGCGCAAGCCGTGCGCCTCAAGCGCGGCGACGATAAGGTTGCGAACGGCGGGGTCGTCCTCAACGACCAAGATAAGCGGTTTTACGGCAGAGTTCGACACAGCGCTACTCCTTATCAAACGAAACGTCGGCGACGGGAAGCTCAATCGTAAAGACCGAGCCGTGCGGGTCCGCCGCGGCAACCTCTATGCTACCGCCATGCGCCAACGCAATGGAACGGCAGAGCGAAAGACCCAGGCCCACACTGCGATGGCTGTCGGCAAGACCGTGGTTGGCGGTGTAGAACGACTCAAAAATCCGCTCGCGATCCTCGGGCGCGATGCCCGGGCCATCATCGGCCACCGAGCACGCCACGCGTCCATCGTCGACGCTAATCGAAATCATGATATGCGAGCCCGCGGGCGTATAGGTGATGGCGTTGTTCACCAGATTGACCACCAGCTGCACCATCAGGCGCGCATCGACATTGACGAGCGCCGGCTCATCGCACGCCACCACCTTAAGGTCGTGCTCGCGCACGGCCGGATTTACGTGGCGCAGCGCCTCCTCGACGATATCGTCCATGAGCTCGAGCGTGGTCGACAGGCGCATACCGCCACCCTCGAGCTTGGTGATGGCAAGCAGATTCTCGACGGTGGCGTTGAGCCACAGCGCATCCGAGCGAATGGATAGAAGCAGGCCGCGGCGCGTCTGGGCATCGAGCACTGCAGTGCCGGTCGAGCCCTGGTCGAGCAGCACGTCGGCATTACCCGAAATACTGGTGAGCGGCGTGCGCAGGTCGTGCGAGATGGAGCGCAGCAGGTTGGCGCGCAGCTGCTCATTTTTGGCAAGCACCGCCGCCTCCTCGCGCGCCTCCATGGCGCGGGCGCGATCGAGCGCCAGCTCGCCTTCGCTCACGATAGCATCGGCAAGTGTCCGCTCCTCGTGCGTCAGCACGTCGGGCGCGGCAACGATAGCCAGCACGCCCACCACCGAGGCGGGGTCGCCCGAGCGCGCGAAGCCGTCGCCTGTGCGAACCGTCAGGTAGATGCCATA
>URRJ01000178.1 GCA_900550205.1 uncultured Collinsella sp.
AAGCGGGCGAACCAGCTGCTCCAGATACTTCTGCGAAATGCGCTCGCGGTCGGCAACCTCGCGCAGGGCAATCTTGCCCTCGGCGTCACCAAGCGCCGCGATATAGATCATCAGTCGGAGGGCATAGCGGCCCTTAGAAGAAATGAGCATACCTACCCTTCCATCGTTGCTGCGACAAAAATACCAAGAATGTTTGTCCCAAATCTTATGCCCGTGGGGCAAACAAACCAGATTATTATGTCCCACATCTAGAAAAGTCGAGTGGATTAGTCGGGTTTTCCCTTGACTAACGCCGAACCCATAGTAACTTTATTCCGAGAAGATTCCTAGGGTTTAGTACACCTATGAGTACACCACATACAGAGAGGGACAGCATGAGCGCAAATCCGCTGCTTTCCATCGAAGGTCTGACCGCCTCCGTGGACGAGAAGATCATCCTCCACAACGTCAACCTCAACGTCGCCGCCGGCGAGACCCACGTGCTGATGGGACCCAACGGCGCCGGCAAGTCCACCCTCGGCCACCTGGTCATGGGCGACCCCGTCTATACCGTCAATGACGGCCGCATCGTCTTTGACAGCCAGGACATCACCGAGCTCACCACCGACAAGCGCTCCCGCGCGGGCCTGTTCCTGAGCTTCCAGGCCCCGGTCGAGATCCCGGGCGTGCCGCTGTCGAGCTTTTTGCGCGCCAGCATCGCCGGCCGCCCCGGCCTGGAGATGAAGGGCAAGGAGTTCCGCCGTCGCGTCAAGGAGCTCGCAGCCGAGCTCAACATGGACACCGCCTACCTCAACCGCGAGCTGGGCGTGGGCTTCTCGGGCGGCGAGAAGAAGAAGGTCGAGATGCTCCAGCTTCTGCTGCTGCAGCCCAAGCTCGCCATCCTGGATGAGACTGACTCGGGCCTGGACGTCGACGCCCTCTCCACCGTCAGCCATGGCATGGACGCCTACCGCAAGAGCTGCGACGGCTCCATGCTCATCATCACGCACAACACGCGCATCCTGGAGCACCTGGATGTCGACCGCGTCCACGTTATGGTCAAGGGCCACATCGTGCGCGAGGACGACGCCTCGCTCATCCCCTGGATCGACAAGAACGGCTTTGAGACCTTCGAGCGCGAGGCCGCCGAGCAGCGCGCCCAGGCCGAAGCCGCCGCTGCCGAGCAGCAGGCGTAAAGGGGCGACGCAATGACCAAGAACCGCACCGAGGTCGCGGACATCGACCGCAGCCTCTACGACTTCACCTATGGCGAGGAGGGATTCGAGCGCCTCGACGCCGGCATCACGCCCGACATCGTGCGCGAGATCAGCGCCAAGAAGGACGAGCCGCAGTGGATGCTCGACCTGCGCCTCAAGTCCCTCGAGATCTTCAACCGTTTTCCCGACCCGACGTGGGGCCCCTCCATCGAGGGCCTGGACATGGACAACATCGTCACCTACGTCAAGCCCAACACCGACCAAAAGCACGACTGGGAGTCGGTGCCCGACGACATCAAGAACACCTTTGAGCGCCTGGGTATCCCCGATGCCGAGCGCAGCTACCTGGCGGGCGTCGGCGCGCAGTACGACTCCGAGCTCGTCTACCACAACATGCAGGACACCGCGTCCAAGATGGGCATCGTCTACTCCGGCATCGAGGAGGCCCTGCACGACCCGCAGTGGGAGCCGCTCATCCACGAGAAGTTTATGACGCTCATCCCGCCCACCGACCACAAGTTTGCGGCCCTGCACGGCGCTGTGTGGTCGGGCGGCTCGTTTGTCTACGTGCCCAAGGGCACCAAGCTCGATTTTCCGCTGCAGAGCTACTTCCGCCTTAACGCCAAGGGCGCCGGCCAGTTTGAGCACACGCTCATCATCGTCGAGGATGACGCCGATCTACACTTTATCGAGGGTTGCTCCGCGCCCAAGTACAACGTGGCCAACCTCCACGCCGGCGCTGTGGAGCTCTTTGTGGGCAAGCGCGCGCACCTGCGCTACTCGACCATCGAGAACTGGTCCAAGAACATGTACAACCTCAACACCAAGCGAGCGCGCGTGGACGAGGACGGCGACATCGAGTGGATCAGCGGCTCCTTCGGCAGCCACGTGGGCTACCTCTACCCCATGAGCGTGCTCAACGGCCGCCGCGCCCGCTCGAGCTTTACCGGCATCACCTTTGCCGGCGCCGGCCAGAACCTCGACACCGGCTGCAAGGTCGTGCTCAACGCGCCCGATACCTCGGCAACCGTCGAGACCAAGGGCATCTCCAAGAGCGGCGGCATCCAGACCTTCCGTAGCTCCATCGTGGCCACGCCTAAGGCCGAAGGTTCCAGGGCAACCGTGAGCTGCCAGTCGCTGATGCTCGACGACCAGAGCCGCTCCGATACCATCCCCGCCATGGATATCCGCGCCAAGAACGTCGACATCGGCCACGAGGCCACCATCGGCCGCATCGGCGACGATAAGGTGTTCTACCTGATGAGCCGCGGCATCTCGGAGGAAGAGGCCCGCACCATGATCGTCAACGGCTTTGCCAACCCGGTCTCCAAAGAGCTGCCGCTTGAGTACGCCGTCGAGATGAATAACCTGATCAAGCTCGAGATGGAAGGAGCGATCGGATAATGAAACAGACCACGAACACCGCTGCTACCACGCTCGAGCAGGTTAATGCGATGCCCGCTGCCACCTGGGGCTGGCTGCGCATGAACCAGACCAAGCTCGAGCTTTCGAACGAGCTTACCGCCGCTC
>URRJ01000179.1 GCA_900550205.1 uncultured Collinsella sp.
GACCGGTCCGCCGTTCGTTAGAACGGCGGAACCCATGGGGCTCGCAGCGTCGAGGGGTTCCGGCGTTTGGCAAAACGCCGGAACAATTAGTGCTCGATCCAGCAGCGGAGCGTCTCGCCGGCCTGCAGGTGACGCAGATTCTCCGCGGCGATGTCGACGACGTTGTTGAGCGTGGCGGCCAGGTGGAACCAGCCGGAGATGTGCGGCGTGATGAGCATGTTGGGTGCATCCCACAGCGGGCTTGTGGCGGGTAGCGGCTCGGGGTCGGTGACGTCGACCGCGGCGCCGGCGAGATGCCCGGACTCCAGAGCGGTAACCAAGTCGTCGGCGATCACAAGGTCGCCACGGCCGCCGTTGGCAAAGAAGGCGCCCGGCTTCATCGCGGCGAAGAACTCGGCGTTCGCCAGGCCGCGGGTCTCGGGCGTGCTCGGCATAAAGGATGCGACGACGTCGGCCTCCGCCAGGCGTTCAGACAGGGCATCCATGCCGTCCATGTCCTCAAACACAATGGGGTAGACGAGCGGATGGCGCTTGATGCCACGGACGTGCGCGCCCATGCCGCGGCAGAGCGTGGCAAAGTGGCTGCCGATATCGCCCGCGCCCAGCACCAGCACGTTGGCGTTTTTGAGCGAGGTGACCGGGCCCAAGTCCTCCCAGCGATGCTCGCGCTGCAAGTCGTGATAACCGGGCAGGCGCTTCATCATGGAAAGGACCATGGCAAACATGTGCTCGCTTACGGCCTGACCGTAGGCGCCGATCGAGCAAGACAGCTTGGCGTCAGCCGGCACGGTGCCGGCGGCAAGGTAGTCGTCATAGCCGGCGGTCTGCAATTGCAACAGCTGGAGATGCTCGCATGCCGTGAGCATGTCAGGGTCGATGTTGCCCAGGATCACGTCGGCATCGGAGACCTGCTCGCGCGTGGCGGCGTCGGCGCTCGTGTAGATAAAGTCCTCGCCCGGAGCGCTCGACTCAAGAATTGCGCGATGACGGTCGTTGACGGGCAGCAAAACCAGGATGTTCACAAGCAGTCCTCTCCGCTTGACCTACCAAAAAGGGACAGGTTTATTTTGGCAGGTTTTATCAGGCAAAACGTTCAAATAAAAACGCCGGATGCAAGACGAGCGTACCCGTCAGCATCCGGCGCATCTACAGCTACCAGCTCAGCAGCTCGTAGCCGTCCTCGGTCACCACGAGCTGAACCTCGCACTGGGCCGAATCGCTGCCGTCCTTCGTGCGCACGCACCAACCGTCACCCTTGCTAATCTTGATGTCGGGCGCTCCGGCATTGACCATGGGCTCGATGGTAAAGACCATGCCCGGGGCCATGATGGTGTCCACATCGGGCGCCTCGGTGGTAAAGCCCACAAACGGGTCCTCGTGGAACTCCTTGCCGATGCCGTGTCCACCGTACTCGCGCACCACGCTAAAGCCGGCGTCCTCGACCGTCTTTTGCACGGCTTCGGCCATAACGGAGAGCGGCAACCATGGCTTGACGGCCGCCAGACCCGCCTCCACGCTGGCGCGGGTGACGTCGACCAGGCGCTGGCGCTCGGCAGAGACCTCACCGATGCAGAACATACGGCTCGAGTCGCTAAAGTAGCCGTCCAAAATCGTGGAGCAGTCCACGTTGATGATGTCGCCCTCGTGTAGCACGTCCGTATCGCAGGGGATACCGTGACAGACCACGTCATTGATCGAGGTGCACACACTTTTGGGATAGCCCTCGTAGTTGAGATCGGCCGGCGTGCCACCGTGCTCGACGGTGTAGTCGTAGATCATCTGGTCGATTTGGTTGGTGGTCATGCCAGCGGCGATGTGCTCGCCTACGTAATCGAGCACGCCCACGTTGATGGCGGCCGAGCGCTTGATGCCCTCGATATTGGCGGGCGTCTTGTAGAGCGTGCGGGGCAGAACCTCCCAGCCCTCTTCCCACAGGCGCTCGAGGCGCTCATCAAAGGCGCTATGGCATTTCTTATATTTTTTGCCGCTGCCGCACCAGCAAGCGTCGTTGCGGCCAGGCACGGGTCCTTTGTCATACATGGCTAACTTCCTTTCATCCGCAGCTAGTATAGCCCACCTTCAGAGCAGCTGCGCGCTAGTAGCTCACCTGGCAGGGAATACCGAGGGCGCGCACGCGCGCGGCAATGGCGTCGAGCACCTCGGGCGCTGCTTTTGCAAGGCCGGCGATCGGTGTCTCGCGCGCCACCGTGTAGATGGTCGCTTCTTGTGGGCGAATACGCTCAAGCGCCGCGAGCCAGGGGGCAACGTACTCCTCGCTGGTGTTGTCGATGAGCTTGCCCTGATACTCGCCGGTCAAAAAGATTGTCTGGATAATAACGTGACCGTCAAAGCTTGCGAACGTCTCGATCTGGTGCTCGACGTCATAGGGGCCAACGGGCTGGTCGAGCAGCTGGATAAACGCCGGATCGACCGTATCGAGCTTGAGGATGTTGTCGTCGACCATCATGAGCGCGTCGTGCACCTCGGGGCGGTTGGCGCGCGTGCCGTTGGAGAGCACGGCGATTTTGGAGTTTGGGGCAAGCTCGTCGCGCAGCGCGACGGCGCCGGCAATGGCCTGCGGAAACTCCGGTGCGGCGGTGGGCTCGCCGTTGCCTGCGAAGGTGATCACATCGGGGAGCTCGCCCTCGGCTGCCATCTCGCGCAGCTTTGCCTCGAGCGCGTCGAGTACCACGGCGGCCGTGTTGTACGGCTCATGGCAGGGG
>URRJ01000180.1 GCA_900550205.1 uncultured Collinsella sp.
CAGGCCGATAGTCGTGGTGGTCTTGCCCTCGCCCGCAGGCGTGGGGTTGATGGCGGTCACGAGGACGAGCTTGGCCTGGTGATCAGTTGGTTCATTGAGCAGAGAGTAATCGACCTTAGCCTTGTCGAAGCCGTACGGAATCAGATGCTTTACGTCGACGCCGGCGTTCTTGGCAACCTCGGTAATGGGCAGCGGCGTGACGGAACGTGCGATTTCGATGTCAGTAGGCATGGGCGGTCCTTTCGTTACCGGATGAGAAAAAGACCAATCCAGCATAGCACGGGCGTGCAATAGTAAAACACCCGCAACCGACAAACGGCGATATGTTTATCCAATGCTCAACGATAGCCTACAGACCCGTCCTAAACGGTCGGCTCAATTCCTAAGTGCTCAAAGGTGCGAAGCGTTGCCTGGCGGCCCTGGGGCGTACGAATCATCAAGCCGCACTGCAGCAGATAAGGCTCATAGACATCCTCGAGCGTTCCCGGGTCCTCGCCCACCGCGCTGGCAAGCGTCGTCAGGCCCACGGCGCGGCCGGAGAACGTCTTGGCAAGCGTCTCCAAGATGCGAATATCCATCCAGTCCAGGCCGAGCTCGTCGATCTCGAAGAACTCGAGTGCCTGACGGCAGATATCGAGCTCGATGGGGCCGTTGCCGCGCACCTGTGCATAGTCGCGCACGCGTTTGAGCAGACGGTTGGCGAGGCGCGGCGTACCGCGCGAGCGCGAGCCGATCTCGAGCGCGCTGGGATGGTCGATTGTCACACCCAGGATGGTCGCCGAGCGCGTGACAATCTGCGCGAGCTCCTCAACGGTGTAGTAATCCAGGCGATACGAAATGCCAAAACGGTCGCGTAGCGGGCCGGTCAACATGCCCGAGCGAGTCGTTGCCGCCACCAGCGTGAACTTAGGAATATCCAGGCGAATCGAGCGCGCCGCCGGACCCTTGCCAATCACGATATCAAGGGCAAAGTCCTCCATCGCGGGATACAGGACCTCCTCGACCGAGCGGTTGAGGCGGTGGATCTCGTCGATAAACAGCACGTCGCCCGGCTGCAAGTTAGTTAGGATGGCCGCGAGGTCGCCGGTGCGCGCAATAGCGGGGCCGCTCGTCGTCTTGATCTGAGCGCCCAGCTCGTTGGCGATAACCGTGGCCAGCGTGGTCTTGCCCAGACCCGGAGGGCCCGAGAAGATCACGTGGTCGAGTGTCTCACCGCGGCTCTGCGCCGCCTCGATGAGCACGCGCAGGCTCTGCTTGATGTGCTCCTGGCCACAGTAGTCATCCAGGCGCTGGGGGCGCAGAGTACGGTCCACATCGAGGTCCTCGGGCGTCAGCTCCGAGCCCACCATGCGCTCGCCATGCGCCATGGATGCCGCCGGCGAGTTACCGGGCGTAGCCCACAGGTCCTGAGAGTCATCGGCTTCCCACATCACGCATCCATTCCGAGTCGCTTAAGCGCCGCGCCGAGCAGATCCTCGACACGCATATTCTGCCCATCATACCCGCTCAGGGCAACATCGGTCTCCTGCGGGCTAAAGCCCATGGAAAGGAGCGCCGCACGGGCGTCATCGATCGCCGAAGGAGCGGCGGCGGGAACCGGCATCGCAACCTGGCCGGGAATCACGTCGACCGGCACAAAGCCCTTATCCTTGGCAAAGGTGCTCTTGAGCTCCAGGATCAGACGCTGCGCGGTCTTTTTGCCCACACCGGGAACCTTGGCCATACCCTTGTCGTCCTCGGCCATCACCAGGGAATACAGCTGGCCCACGGTATAGGTGGAGAGCACGGCAAGCGCCAGGCGCGGGCCAACGCCCGACACGGACACGAGCCGATCGAACATCGTGCGCTCGTCCTTGGAGGCAAAACCAAAGAGCGTCATGGCATCCTCGCGCACCTGCATACGGGTATAGAGGCGCACCTCGCCGCCGGGTGCAGGCAGCGTGGCGGCAGTGCTGCCCGAGATGCCGAGCTCAAAGCCCACGCCCGATACATCGACAACGGCCGAGCTCATCGTGGCCTCGACAAGCGTTCCATGGAGCTGGGAGATCATCAGTATCCGGTTCCTCTCTGTTGATAGAACTCGCCACCGGTAAGCGCCCGGGTGCGGCTGAGGTTAACGTGGCAGATGGCGCAGGCCAGGGCATCGGCGGCATGGTCGGGATGCGGGTCGTGATCGAGCTGCGTGAGCGTACGAACCATATACGCGACCTGCCGTTTGTCCGCGGCGCCGGTGCCCACAACGGCCTGCTTAATCTGCATAGGCGTGTACTCGCCAATCTCGAGCGCGCACTCCGAAAGCGCCACGAGTGCAGCACCGCGGGCATGCGCCGTGGGGATGGCCGAGCGGACGTTGGCGCCAAAGTAAATGCTCTCGATAGCAGCGGTATCGGGTCGATAACGCTCCACGACACCCTTGAGGTCGCGGGCGATGTGAGACAGGCGCACCGCGAGCGGGCTTCCGGCACTGGTCTCAATACAGCCGTAGGCACGGCAGCGAACCTCGCCGCGCCGCTCCTCGATAATCCCCCAACCCGTATGGGCCAAACCGGGGTCGATGCCCAAAATGACCAAGCCAACCTCCCCTCGCCACAAGCGCAGCACAAGGCAACGCCCCGCGCACTATTCACGAACGTCTGTTCTAGAATAACACAACGGGGCCGAGATGCTTAATTGAAGTATCGGGGTTGGGAGCGAATCCCATCCC
>URRJ01000181.1 GCA_900550205.1 uncultured Collinsella sp.
TCTCCGCGGGGTCGGTGGCCTCGACGACGATGTCGGCGGTGTTTTGCGTAAAGGCGCGCAGGTCGGCGACGTTCTCGGGGTCCTCGGCCACCGTCTCGGCCACGATGTCCGCCGCGCCGGCGAGCGCCTTTTCGGGCGTGTCGAAGCCGGCCTCCTCATTGACGTATGCTGCGGCGGCGTCGAGCGCACTGCCCTTGGCCGAGGCCTGCATGATGATCATGTTGGCGAGCGGCTCCAGGCCGGCTTCGCGGGCCTTCTGCGCGCGAGTCATGCGCTTTTTGCGGTAGGGCTTGTAGAGGTCCTCGACACGCTGGAGCTGCGTGGCCTCGCGAATCTGCTGCTCGAGCTCGGGCGTGAGCTTGCCCTGGGCGTCGATGAGCAGAATGACGTCCTCTTTACGCTGCTCAAGATTGCGCAGGTAGGACAGGCGCTCGTCGAGTGCGCGCAGGGCGACGTCGTCCATGCCGCCCGTGGCTTCCTTGCGGTAGCGCGAGATAAAGGGGATGGTGTTGCCCTCGTCGATGAGCTTGACGGCTGCCTCGATGTTGGCGGCCTTAAGGTTGAGCTCGTGGGCGAGCTGGGCGATAAGATCCATGGGACTCCTTGCGTTTAAGGTGCGTTTGCAGCACAGAGCTACCAAGGATACCACCCGTCCCAAAAGACTGTTTTGGGCCTGTGCCATGAAAATGGCCTATCTACTACGTTTAACCCGCATGGGTCGACCATCCCCCGGTTTTTAGAAAATACGCAAGCCGTCTACCTGCGGTTTTAATTTCGCGAAATTCGGCATGGTTGAGGGTAGTCGGTTAAACGTAGTAGATAGGCCCATTTCGTGGCGAACGAATCAAGCTGAGGTGCAAAATAGCCCCCGCCCCAGAAAAATCGTCGGCAAGGTAGCAAAATGCCCCGCGGGCAGGAGGCTGCTCGCGGGGCAAAGAAGAGGGGCTTATTGGTGGCGGACCGAGGGGTTCGGCATGGGGTTTTACCGTGGCCCGCCCTAAGGCATTACAGCTCGACGAGCTGGCCGGTCTCGGCGGCCTCCTTGATGGCGTTGAGAAGCGTGAGCGTCTTAACGTTGTCGGCGGGGGTCACGACGGGCTCGACCTCGCGGCGAACGACCTTCACAAAGTGCTTGAGCTGCATCTTGTGCGGCAGCGCCGGGTCCACAGCCGGGATTTCCATCTGCAGCGGCTTGTGCCAGTTGGAGGCGCCGTCGTAGGAGAACTGGTGCAGGCGGGGCAGCGACAGGGCGCCCTTGGTGCCGCCGATAAAGTAGGCGTCGGCGTCGAAGGGGCGGTACTGCGGATCCTCGCGAGCGGTTGCCTCCCAGTTCCAGGGGCTGGCGGTGGCGTCGGAGATGGTCATGCTTGCGAGCGCGCCATCGGCAAAACGGACGTTGACCACGGCGGAGTCCTCGGTCTCAAACCCGCGGGCGGCGCTGGACTGCATGCCCTGGACGGCAACGGGCTCTCCCAGCAGGTAGCGGAGCAGGTCGACGTCGTGCACCAGGTTGACCAGGATCGGGCCGGCACCCTTCTTGCGGCGCCACTCGACATCGAAATACTCGTCATTCTTATAGATCATGTAGTGGAAGCTCGACACGGTGAGCTTGCCCAGCTCGCCGGACTCGATGATCTCCTTGGCCTTGTTGACGAAGGGGTTGTGGCGACGGTGCTGACCTACGAGCACGGGCACGCCGGCGGTCTCGGCCTCGGCGGCGAAGGCCTGGGCATCCTCGAGATCGTTGGAGATCGGCTTTTCGATCAACGGCACGATATTGCGCTTCACAGCCTCGCGGGCAACGCCCAGGTGCAAGTCGTTGGGGGTGGCGATAATGACGGCCTCGGGTTTGACCTCGTCCATCATCTGGGCGGGATCGGTGTAAAACGGCACGCCGGCGGCCTCGGCCGTGGCGCGAGCGCCCTCAAAGGCGTCGGCGATGGCGACGAGTTCGGCCTCGGGTTCCTCGGTGACAAAGCGGATGTGGTTGCGGCCCATGGCGCCGGCGCCGATAACGGCAATGCGGACGGGGTTGAGCTCAGACATTTCGACTCCTTAATGCTGGTGGCGATGGGATGTGACAAAGGGACAGTCCCTTTGTCACATCGGCAATTGTTAAGCGGACTTCTTCTTGCTGTCGGAGACCATCATGTAGACGGTGAGCACGACGGCGATGGCGGCGATCACGATGGCGCCGTAGAAGGACTGCTGGTAGGCGGCGCTGCCGGCCTCGGCGTGATACAGCACGGCGGTGATGGGCTGGCTGATCCAGGTGGAAGCGGCGTAGCCCAAAAACATGATGCCGTAGTTGACGCCGATGTTGCTGGTGCCAAAGGCGCCACCGGTGAGCGGCGGGTAGATGACGAGCAGGGCGCCAAAGCTAAAGCCGAGCAGGGCGAGCGCCACGAAGAACATGCTCTGCGTAAAGCTCATCGACATGATGACGAGCGCGACGATGGTGACGACAAGGCTGATGAGCAGCGACTTGTAGGCACCGAGCTTATCGATGATCTGACCAAAGGACAGACGGCCGACCAGGTTGGCGCAGGTGTTGACGGAGACGACCACGCCGCCGAGGGCGACGGCCGCGGCGCTCGTGGGGTCGGCGAAGAGCTGGACGGCGGCGATGGAGGCAACCTTGCCCACGAGCAGGGTGCCCGCGGTGGCGGCAAAGGCGAAGGTGACGATGAGGACCCAGAAGCGC
>URRJ01000182.1 GCA_900550205.1 uncultured Collinsella sp.
GCACGAACAGGAGGCGCCAGTGGCGCCTCCGTCGTGAGCCAGGACTGTCCGAAATTGAGAGGCAAGGCCCTGCGCCCGGCCCCTCGGTTCCCGCTTACGAGAGCGACGTTCTCAGCAACTCGTTGAAGAGCTTCGGGTTGCCCTTGCCGCGGCTCGCCTTCATGCACTGACCCACCAAAAAGCCGATGACCTTCTGGTTGCCGTCACGATACTGCTGCGCCTGATCGGCACAGTTTGCCAGCACCTCGTCCACAATCGGCTGCAGCGCGCCGGCATCGCTCACCTGACGCATGCCGCGCTCGTCGACAATCTTGTTGGGGTCGTCGCCGGTCTGGGCCATGGCCTCAAAGACCTCGTGCGCCTGGTTGGAGCTGATGGCATCGGTCGCCAGCAGCTTGGCAAGGGCTGCCACCTGAGCCGGCGCGATGCCGGACTCGGTGAGCGACACACCCGCGCCCTTAAGGTAGGCGATCATCTCGTTCACCAGCAAGTTTGCGACCGTCTGGGCCTCCTTGCCAGCCATGCCAGCAGCGGCGGCCTCAAAGAACTCGGCAAACTCGGGGTCGCCCGCGATTTGCTCAGCATCGGCCGCCTTAATGCCAAAATCGGCCTCAAAACGAGCGCGCTTGGCATCGGGCAGCTCGGGGATCTCGCCACGGCAGCGGTCGATGAACTCGTCGTCCAGATCGAACGGCGCCAAATCGGGGTCGGGGAACAGACGATAGTCGTCGGCCGTCTCCTTCACACGCATGACAACGGTGCGCTTGCGGCTGGGCTCCCAGTGGCGGGTCTCCTGGTAGATGATGCCGCCCTCCTCGAGCACCTCGGCCTGACGGCAGATCTCGTAGGCTAGACCGTCGTGCAGGCTCTTAAACGAGTTGAGGTTCTTGAGCTCGGTCTTGGTGCCCAGCTTGGTCTCGCCGCGGCGGCGCAGCGACACGTTGCCGTCGCAGCGCATGGAACCCTTTTCCATGGAGCAGTCCGAAATGCCCAGCGTCACAAAGATGCGACGGAGCTTTTCCATAAACAGGCGAGCCTCCTCGGGCGTACGCAAGTCGGGCTCAGTCACGAGCTCAATCAAAGGCGTGCCGCAGCGGTTGTAGTCGACAAGCGACTCGGCAGCGGCGGTAATGCGGCCCTCGGCGCCGCCCACGTGGACCATCTTGGCGGCGTCCTCCTCCATATGGATGCGCAGGATGCGGATAGGCACCGTGTAGGAACCGTCCTCGCGGCGCTCGGGCATCTGCAAGTTAGAAGCATCGTAGCTGGCCAGGTGGCCGGCGCGCTGGTTGCCCTCGCGCATGGTCGACGTCATAGACGTGGACAGGCCCTCGGCGTTGGCCGAAGCGCTCGCCAGGCTCTGGGCCTCGGCCTCGCCAAACGCGCAGTCGGGGCGCTCGGCGGCACCGCGACCGGTCACGTCCAGATTCAGGTGACCGTACATGGCAAAGGCGACCGGACCCTGCGTGGTCTGGAAGTTCTTGGCCATATCGGGATAGAAGTAGTGCTTGCGGTAGAACATCGAGTGGCGCTGGATCTCGCAGTTGGTGGCGAGACCGGCCTTGACGATGCTCTCGATGGCGCGCTTGTTGGGCACCGGCAGGGCGCCGGGCAGGCCCAGGCACACCGGGCACACGTTGGCGTTGGGCTCGTCATCGTGGCTGAGCTTGCAGTTGCAAAACATCTTAGTATCGAGTGCGGTGAGCTCGGTATGGATCTCTAGGCCGATCACGGCCTCCCAATCCTGCAGGACCTCGGAAAGCTCCTTCATTACAGCTCGCCTCCCTTCCCGGCAAAATCGGGCGCGACGGAAAGCGCGGGCGCACCCGTGGCGGCATCGGCAAAGCCGCGCTCCAGGGCGCGGGCAAACGTGAGCAGCTGACGGTCCTTAAAGGCCGGACCCACCAGCTGGGCAGAAACGGGCAGCTGAGTATCCTCGCCCAGGCCCAGCGGCACCGAGATACCACCGTTGCCGCAAATGTTGAGCGAGATGGTGTACAGGTCGGAGAGGTACATCTGCGTGGGGTCGCTGATCTCGCCAAACTTAAAGGCCGTGCGCGGCGAGGCAGGCATGAGGATGGTGTCCACCTTGGCATACGCGGCGTCGTAGTCCTGCGTGATGAGCGTGCGGGCCTTTTGCGCAGCGTAGTAGTACTTGTCGTACACGCCCGAGCTCAGCAGGTAGGCGCCGAGCATCTGACGGCGCTTGGCCTCGGCGCCAAAGCCGTGGGCGCGCGAAAGCGAGCTCTGGTCGGACAGGTTGGCGCAGCCCTCCTCCTGGTAGCCGTAGCGAATGCCGTCGAAGCGGGCCAGGTTGGAGAACGCCTCGGCCGGGCCGATGACATAGTAGGCAGCGATAGCGGCGTCCAGGTGCGGCAGGTCGACCTCGACCAGCTCGGCGCCCTGGTTCTGCAACTCCTGGGCAGCGCGCTGAACAGCGGCCTTGACCTCGGGCGTCAGGCCCTCGGCCTCCATAAACGCAGGGATGATGCCCACGCGCTTGCCCTCGATGCTGTCGTTGAGATGCTCGGTAAAATCGACGGCGCAATCCTGGCTGGTACAGTCGTACGAATCGTGGCCCGCGCCGGTAAGCGCATTCATGGCCAGCGCGACATCCTCGACCGTGCGGCCAAAGGGGCCCACCTGGTCGAGCGACGAGCCA
>URRJ01000183.1 GCA_900550205.1 uncultured Collinsella sp.
CCGCCGCCACCGCCACCGCTCGAGCTATCGGAACTCGAAGCCAGCTCGCGGATGGTCTCGTGATACACATCGTTGAACGAATCGAGCGGAGACTCGTTGCCGTAGTGATGGTAATACCACCAGTAGCAGGGGTAGTTGTCGTAGAAATCGTCGCTGTTGCGCAGATCCGCAGGCACGGCCTCGGCCAGCTGTCGCAGCACTTCTTTCGAAACGCCCAGGGCAACACCCATCACCAGCAGTTTGTTCCACAAGATCAGGTCGCTGGGGATAGCCTCCTTCAGGCGCGTAAAGTCCTCGAGCCAATGCTTGAGCGCCTTGCAGCGAGCCGCCACCTCGGCGCCCTCCGGCGTGTAACGGCGGAAGGTGCAGCTCAGGACAAAGCCCACGATCGTGACGGGAATCGAGATCATAGCGGCGCCGACGTTGGCGTCCGCAAAGTCGGTATAGATCAGAGAGCCCAGAATGCCAAAGACAATGATGATGCCGAGAACCAGGCCGGCCACCATCGCGATAGTGCCATCCGATGCGATAAACTCGCGCGCCTCCAGCTTGCCCTTAACCGTGCTCTGATAGTCCTCGAGCTTGTCGCCAACAGATGTGGTGCGCTCGCTAGCGTACTCCTCCAGCTCGCTAAACGTGCGCGAACGGACTCCGTCCTTATCGGGCTTAACGCCGGCGAAGAAGACCTTGAGCACATCGCGATCGATGCCGTCCTTCTTGACAGCCTTCCAGGCCTCGTCAGTCACCGTGATGCGATACGTATGCTCCTCTTTTTCGCGACGGAGCAGGCCCTTCTTCTTGGCCTCGGTCGCTTCTTCCAGCTTGATCACGCGGTCGTCGGTCAGCTTCATCAGCGTGGCGATATATGCCTGATCGGGCACGTTGTTCCAGCTCATAAGAGCTGCAAGCACCGCGGGATGGTCGACGGAGGGCACATCGCGGAAGTACTCGTCTTGGAAGAGCGGCTTGGGCTTGGGCCTGCGTAGCTTGAGCACAACGATTGTGCCGGTAAAGGCGACCGCCGCGACAACACTTAGCGCGGCAAGCACATTGGCAATCATGCGAGCGTGAGCGCGACGGGCGTTAGCTTCGTCGGCCCATTCCTTCTCTTCGCTCAGGATCGTTGACATGCGCTCCTCGCCCGAAGCGGCAAGCTGCGGCACCCAGTCGCCGGGGAAGGCGATGCGTGCCTCGGCGAATTCGCCCTGATGCACACAGGGAATGGTATAGGTGACCATGGGCTCGTCCTCATCGAGCGACACGTCGCCCGTCAACGGGCCGTGGCCCCATGCGCGGAAGTTATCGCCCTTGACGGCCGCCGTCCCGGCAGCGGCATTTGCGAAGTACACTTCCATCTCGACGTCATCGGAATCCGCAGACCAGCCGTCACCCACGAACTTCCAGTAGAGCTCGGCGGTATCGGCCCAGTTCATGACTGCACCGGTCATGGTATAGCTCACGTAATAGGTCGCGCTGTCGCCGCTCTCGTGAGGGCTGAATACCTTAATCTTTACGCCGTCGCCAGTCTGCTCGACCGTGTAGACGCCAGAGTCACCCTTGTTCGCGCTATCGACTTTGTTAAACGCGGTGTCCTCTTCCTCGACACTCAGCACGTCGACGTCCGCCGAGCCACCCTGCTGGTTGGTGCCCGCATTAATCTCCCAAAACACGCCGTTGATGTCGTCATCGAAATCAAACTGGCGCCCCTCGACAACGGTCAGCGAGCCGTCGGCCTCGACCGTGGCGCCGATATAGGTTTGGGTCATGGAGTAGCCGTCGGCGTGCGCGGCGGCGGGAAGCAGCAGCAACGCAAACGCGACAAGCGCGCAGACGGAAACGAATCGCGCAAACAAGCGGCGCTGCCGGCAGGCATTGGCAACGGGGGCGTTCATAGGCACATCCTTTGTCTGTAAAACCAACATCGCCATTGTCCCACGTTTGCGGGCACACATGGCGAATATCTGGGCCAACGGAACGTCAAATGGGACAAAAGTCCCACCCGAGTCTGGCACTTAGGGACGTTCCTTATCTGCCGGCAGTTTGGGACAGTCCTTGGCATGGCCTGCGCCAACGATAGATACCACTTCATAGCTCCGTCACAGGTGTAGCGGCTTTGTGTGGGCGCGGCATACGCTGATTGAGCCGCCAGCCGAGGGGCATAAAGCAATTGAGCGAAAACGGTTTGCCCCTTTGCCGTTCGCTCGAGGATCATGTCCCCCTTTTCCGCGGAAACCCCGGCAGTTGCGAAGAGCTGCCGGGGTTTCTGTCGTCTAAGGTGCCAAGTTGATGGACAGGAATCAAGCCACCGAGCCTGCGGCCCGCCATACGCAATGCGGGGCCTCGACAACTTGCGGATCACAGTGACGCCTCCTCGTTGCACCCCGCGCTATACTCGTCCGCATGGATATCAACGCACGCAACATAGCAACGCCCGCCGCGGACGCGCTAACGACGACCCCTTCTCCCGCGCCCGCGCCCGTCGTGGGGCGCTTTGCCCCGTCGCCATCGGGCCGCATGCACCTGGGCAACGTGTTCAGCTGCCTGTGCGCGTGGCTTTCGGCCCGCAGCCAGGGCGGCAGCATTGTGTTGCGCATCGAGGACCTGGACGATCGTTGTAAGCGCCCGGAACTTGCCGCCC
>URRJ01000184.1 GCA_900550205.1 uncultured Collinsella sp.
TGGCGGCCGTGCTATGAAAGTCGCGGTGTCGGGTGCATTTCATAGCCCCTATATGGCCGAGGCGACTGAGGGGTTGGCGACGTATATCCAAGCCGGCCACACGCCGTCTCCGCTGCTGATTCCGGTCATGGCAAACATGACGGCGGCGCCCTATCCGGCGGACCCGCGAGCGGCATCGGATGTCTTGGCCAACCAGGTGAGTCATGCCGTGCACTGGGTCGACACGCTGCATGCTCTGCAGGATCAGGGCATCGACACGTTTATTGAGGTCGGCCCTGGCAAAACGCTGTCGGGCCTGGTCAAACGTACGCTGAGTGACGTTCGCGTGTATTCGTGCGAAACGGCCGAGCAGGTCGCAGCTATTGCCGACGAGCTCGCATAGTCCACAGGGCTGTAACCCGAAAGGAATGACATGGGCAACTTGAACAACGGCGCGCTCGAGCGCAACGACTCACGTCGCGTGGCACTGGTCACGGGCGGCTCGCGGGGTATCGGCCGCGCCTGCGCTGTCGGTCTGGCGGAGGACGGCTTTGATATCGCCGTCGTCTATGCCGGTAGCGTCGATGCAGCGCGCGAGACGTGCGAAGCCTGTGAGGCGGTTGGCGCTACGGCACGCGCATATCAATGCGACGTGGCCGACCCCGCTGCCGTCAACGCGTGCGTGGAAGCAGCCCTCAACGACTTTGGCTCCATTTGGGCGCTCGTCAACAATGCCGGCATCACCCGCGATGGCCTTCTCATGCGCATGGGCGATGACGCCTTCGATCGCGTGCTCGATGTCAATCTCAAGGGCACGTTCAATATGACGCGCGCGCTCACCAAGACCTTTATGCGTCAGCGCGGCGGCTGCGTCATCAACATGAGCTCGGTTGTGGGCCTGATGGGCAATGCCGGGCAGGCCAACTATGCAGCCTCCAAGGCGGGCGTCATCGGTCTGACCAAGGCGGTAGCGCGCGAGCTTGCGTCCCGCGGCGTACGAGTGAACGCGGTCGCCCCCGGGTTTGTCGAGACCGATATGACGGCAAAGCTTTCGGATAAGGTGCGTGCGGCGTGCGAGGAGCAGATTCCCCTAAAGCGCATGGCGCGCCCCGAGGAAGTGGCCGGCGTGGTGCGCTTTTTAGCGAGCGATGCGGCTGCCTACATTACGGGCGAGGTCGTGCGCGTCGACGGCGGAATGGCGATGTAGAAACCAGAGCCGAAGAACGGCTTGAATGAGGAGACCATGATGGAACAGAGAGTTGCAATCACCGGCATCGGTGCCATATCGCCGCTCGGCAACACGGCGCTTGCCACCTGGGCGGCCATGTGCGCCGGCACGTGCGGTATCGGCCCGATCACGCACTTCGATACCGATGCGTTTGCCGTTAAGGTGGCAGCCGAGGTCAAGGGTTTTGACGGCAACGAGTACTTTGGCAAGCGTGACGCCAAGCACCTGGACCCCTGCGTTCAGTTTGCCCTGGCGGCGTCGGACGAGGCCATGCACGATGCGGGCTTTGATGTCGAAGGCGCCATCGATCGTGAGCGCCTGGGCGTCTACGTGGGCTCGGGCGTGGGCGGCATGCAGACACTCGTCGACAACGTCCACACGATCGCCGATCGGGGGTCCCGCCGCGCATCGCCCTATATGATCGCGATGATGATCCCCAACATGGCATCGGGCAATATCGCGATCCGCCACAAGGCAAAGGGCCCGACCCTGCCCGTGGTGACCGCGTGCGCAACCTCGGCCCATGCGGTGGGCGAGGCGTTCCGCGCCATCAAGCACGGCTATGCCGACGCGATCCTCGCGGGTGGTGCCGAGGCGGCCATTATCCCCGATGCCGTTGCAGGCTTTACGTCCTGCCGTGCACTCACCACTAATCCTGACCCATCGACGGCGTGCCGTCCGTTCGATGCGAATCGCGACGGCTTTGTGATGGGCGAGGGCGCCTGCGTGCTGGTACTCGAGAGTATGGAACATGCACAGGCCCGCGGTGCGCACATTTATGCCGAGGTCGTGGGCTACGGCAACACCGATGATGCCTATCACATCACGAGCCCCGATCCCGAGGCTGCCGGCATTGCCCGCGCGATATCGCTGGCGGTGGCCGAAGGCGACGTCAAGCCTTCCGAGGGCCTCTACATCAACGCTCACGGCACCTCGACCAAACTCAACGATTCGTCCGAGACGGCGGGCATCAAGCGAGCGCTCGGCGAGGACGCGGCACGCGCCGCACATGTCTCGTCGACCAAGTCGATGACCGGCCACATGATCGGTGCCACGGGCGCCATCGAGGTCATGGCCTGCGCCATGGCGCTCGAGCAGGGCGTGGTGCCGCCGACCATTAACTACCACACACCCGATCCCGCCTGCGATCTTGACTACACGCCCAATCGCGCGGTTCGCGCCAACCTTACCTGGGCGCTTTCGACCAACCTGGGCTTTGGCGGGCACAACGCCGCCATCGCGCTGCGTAGATATACGAGGAGCTAGAGCATGGATTCCAAAAGACTTGCCGAGATAGCCGATGTTATGGAGGACCGCGGCCTCACGCGCGTGCGCGTTGAGGAACCCGATGGCACCGCGGTCGAGCTCGAGCGCGCGAGCGCCGCACAGCCGGTTGCCGTGCCCATGCCTATGCCGAGCGCCATGGC
>URRJ01000185.1 GCA_900550205.1 uncultured Collinsella sp.
CACGGCGTCCGCGGGACGACCAAGCTTGATGAAGCAGCGGCCGAGCTCGCCAAGGGCGGCTGCAGGAGCCGGGTTGGCACCGTCGATGGCTGCCTGGCGGAAGGCGGTGCCGGCATTGGCGTAGTCGCCCGACTGGAAGAGCGCGTTGCCCAGGCCCAGGTAGGCCTTAAAGGGCGTTGCGTAGGATGCGTCCTGAGTGGCGGCGGAGAACGCCTGGGCAGCCGTGGTGTAGTCGCCCACGGCGGCGAGCGCTTTGCCGCGGTTGGTGAGCAGCGCACCGCGCTTGCCATAGGTTCCGTCGTTAAGAGCAGCGGCGTAGGCCTCGGCAGCCTCGGCGTACATACCCAGGTGCATCAGGGCGTTGCCGCGCAGATGGTCGGCCTCGCCCATGATCTCGCTGGGGGTCTTTGCTGCACCGAGCATCTGGGTGGCAGCGGAAAAATCACCCGCGCGGTAAGCAGCGCGGCCCTGTTGGATCAACTGGCTATTCAAGGAAGTCCCCTTTTACTCGTGAACGATCTCGACATGAACGATCTCGTCGCCGGCACGCAGCTGCGAAATCACGTCGAGGCCCTCGACCGTGGTGCCAAAGACGGTGTAACCGGAGTCCAGGTTGTGCTGGGCACCCAGGCAGAAGTAGAACTGAGAGCCCGCGGAATCGGGATCCATAGAGCGCGCCATAGCAAGCGCACCGTCCACATGGCTGTTGCGCGGGTTGGTGGCGAACTCTCCCTTGATGCAGTAGCCGGGTCCACCAGTGCCGGGCAAACCGTCGGGGCCCTCAAGGCCGGCAGCGACATCGGCGCCGGACATATCGCGGGTATTGGGGTCGCCGCCCTGGATCACAAAGCCGGGCACATAGCGGTGAAACTTAAGGCCGTCGTAGAAGCCCATCGTGGAAAGCTCGCAGAAGTTCGCCACATGGATGGGAGCGCCCTCGCCGTCAAATTTGACCTTGATCGTGCCCTTCGACGTCTCGATGATCGCACACTCGTCACCAGCGAGCTGGTACTCGGGCGTATAAAGCTCTTTCTTAAAACCAAACATGTGGTTCCTTCCTCGTGCGTTTAAAGCATATTTGTACGAATTGTAGCAATAAGCACGGGCTTCCATCAATTGCGCACGCAGGTTATGCCGTCGGAGGGCAACAAATTACGAACGCGGCTGCGGCTTCCAGGCGCTCACATTGGCATCGTACTGGTTAAGAGCGCTGTTGCCGCCCTGTGCGATGGGCGCCAAGATTTCGCTCTGGCGGGCGCTCAGCGACTCGCCATCGGGAATGGACAGCGAGATATCCCAACTCTGGCAGATCATGTCGACGCGCTCGTACATCCACTCGGCAAGCTGCTTGAGGTGCTCGATATCCTCCGCGTAGACGGTATCATCTTGCACCTTAAGGTTGTTGAGCTCGTCTTGGGTCTTTTTGATCTGGTCGCGCAGGGCATAAGCGCTCTGCGACAGCTCCTGGCGCGTGGAGAGCGGCGTGCGCAGGTACCCGCTGTTAAACGAATCGACAACCTCGCCAATCTGATCATCGTCGCCATACGACACGATAGTCTGATACAGACCGTCGAGCTTGGTATAGAGCTGGTCGTCGGAAAGGACAGTCTCCTCCTGGACCACCTCGGCGGTATCGTCGGACTTGGTCTTGTCCTCGGTAGCCTCGCCCTTCTGACGCGAGGGGAACGTCGTCTTGGCGGCCTGGCCAAACTGGTCGTAAAAGCCCGGCATAACGCCCATAGGGTCCGATGTCACAAACCAATAGGCACCGCCGCACACGGCAGCGAGCAACGCGATAACGATGAGCGGCTTGGGAATATGGCGCTTGTGCTTGTGGTAGGCATCCTCGTCCGGGTGCACCTTGCGCTTGGGTTTTTGGTTTTTGGACTGAGCGTCGTCACGAAGAGACACCGGCAGTGGGATATCGACCTTGGGAATGCCAAAATCCTTATCGAAGGCCGGCAGCACGCAGGTCTCGTTTGGGTCGGCAGCATCGGAAAGCACCGCGGCGGCAGAGGCCGGCGCATGGGGTACCTCGGTATCGATCTGCTCCTGGGTCAGGCGCGGAAAACCAGCCGTACGTCCTGCCGCCAGGTCGGATGCGGCGGCGTCCTTGGAAAGGATGCCCGGCGCGGGACGGCCGCACTTGGGACAGGTGCGGTCGTGAGGAGACAGGCGGGCACCGCAGCCGTCGCAAAACACGAACTCGGTGTGCTCGGGGCCATCGCCGGGTCCAACGTAGGCATTGCAATAGGGGCAGAACGAGGAGCCGTCCTCTATGGTCTTGAGACAATGCGGGCAGATCACGGCATCCTCTTTTCGGAATCATTCGAACAATCGAGGTTAGAGCATAACATCGCTACGCCCCTAAAGGCACAGGGCACCAATTCAACATCGCCGGAGTAGCTACTTCTTCTTTTTGCTGGGCATCGAGACCTTGATGCCTTGAGCCGATTTGGTCACACGGGAACGCTTGGCACCCGTGCTCTTCTTTTTCTTGGGCTGCGACGGGGCCACACCCTCGAGCGCGCGAGCCTCGGCCTCACGGGCGGTGCGCTCATCGCGTCTCTGGGCCATGTCAGAAGCGACGCGCCTGGCGATGCGCCCGGCG
>URRJ01000186.1 GCA_900550205.1 uncultured Collinsella sp.
TCCCGCCGCGCCCGGAAAGTGCCAATAGCGCGCAGGGCCTGCGCCGGCAGGAGCGTCGTTGATGTCGAGCGGTTCGAGCTCGCCCAGCCCCGTCGCGGCGGTCCCGGCATTGATGCGCGCCCGCAACTCGACGCTCGGCACGGTATCGCTCGCGTCCCACAGCTCGGGATTGAGCGCGGGCGCATGCGGGTCCACAGCGCAATGCGAGCTCGTACGCTCGTCGCCAATGGGCATGTATTCGATAAAGCGCAGATGAATGGGGCGATCGACGGTCAAGCGCGCGAGGGCTGCCACATCCTGGTTGAGCCGGCGCACAACAACGCAGTTGACCTTAACGGGTTCAAAGCCCCAAGCCAGCGCCGCGTCGATGCCAGCCATGGTCTGCTCGAGTCGACCCAGACGAGTGATCTTTCCAAACAGCGTAGGATCGAGCGTGTCGAGCGAGATGTTGACGCGGTTAAGCCCCGCGTCTTTGAGCTGCGGCGCCAGCTTGGGCAGCAGGGCGCCGTTGGTGGTGAGCGAGATGTCCTCGATCTGCGGAATCGCGCGGATGTCGCGAATAAGCGGGATGATGCGGCGGCTGACCAGCGGCTCGCCCCCCGTCAGGCGTACGCGGCGAATGCCCTCCCCCGCCACCAAGCGCACAAAGCGGGCGATTTCCTCGGCGCTGAGCAGCTCGTCGTGCGCACGGGGCGCCACGCCATCGGCCGGCATGCAGTAAACGCAGCGGAAATTGCACTTGTCGGTAACGGCAATGCGCAGGTAGTTGATATCGCGGCCAAAGCCGTCATGTTGCACGCGCCCGTCCACGCATCCCTCCCCTCACGCGGCGTTTTATTCTTCAGAAAACATAATACCCCACGGGAGAATCATGCCGACACCCGTACGACAGGACAGGTCGCTTCGAGCAAGACGGACTTCCCAAGCCCATCCTCAGCATACAGACCATCACAACATTCGATGCTTTTCCCGTTTTTGGCGAAAAACGTCGAATGTTGTGATGGTCTGCCTGCCCACGGCACCCCGTAGAAGGACCAAAGCGTCCCTAAAGGCCGCCGTCCCAGTGTCGAATCACGAATTCTCGCAGGTCGTTTTGACGTTTCTGAAACGCTTCGCTTCGGTCGCACTTAAGGCCCATAGCGAGCGCGATGGCGTTCATCGCCCGGTGCAATTGCAGCTGATGGGCAAACTGAGTCCCGGTGAGGACGATCATCCTAAAGCCCAGCGCGCTCAGCACGGTCATACGCTCCGCATCCGACGCGCTGCGCTGTTTATCAAGATGGTCCGAACCGTTGTATTCAATCCCCGTACCGCTCGCAGGCGCATATACGTCGATCTCGAAATACCCGGCCTTTGCGAGATACTTGAACTCGTTGGGAACATCGACCCGATGGTTGAGCTCGATCTTGGCGTACCCCAGCCCTCCCTGGGAACGTTTTGCTACGACCATGATTGCGGTGGCCGTCTCCATGGGCGACCGCGCGCCATCGTGCACGCGCTTGAGCACGGCGGCCGCGCGTGTAGCCCCCTGACGAGACCGGTTCTCATTGCAATAGGCAATCAAGTCGGCAACGGTATACCTCTGCCCCATCTCGATATAATCGCCTGTCGACAGATGATTCAAATGGTATCGGGCGCAGATTTCATACCCATATTCCAGCTGCTCGGGCTCGCTCATCCACGAACCCGCTTGGACAAAGCACATGGCCTCATCAACCACCAGAAGGCCCTCCGCCACCTCGATAAGATGGCCTGGAGGTACCGGCGCTCCAAACACGTGGCACCTAAATCCAGCCGGCGTCGAGCGCTCAAAATCGAAGTTGACGAGCGTGTCGATATGATCGAGCTCTTCTCGTGGAATACCAAGCGAAACCAGATAGTCGGCAACGATCCCAACTGCCGTTGAAGCCCTCAGCCCCTTGGCATCGAGTCCCAATTTGGGCAGGCTCGCGGTCGGTTCCGCCTCGTTAGCAAGCGAGTCCTCATCGTATAGACTGCTTGCTCTCGAGAGCGGCTCGGACGGACGTGCCACGTTGTGGTACAGCCAGGCAGTCTTATGGGACAGGACGATCGGCAGGTCCATGAGCCCTCCAATGGAGTCGGATAACCAACCTTATTCCCCTGCCCACGGGTCCGCACACCTTCGTGCGCAAGAAAGCGATTCCACCCGGTCGAGTGGCAGAAAAACCATCACAACATTCGATGCTTTTCCCGTTTTTGGCAAAAAACGTCGAATGTTGTGATGGTTCGAGGCGAGGTGAGGGGCACGGAGGACCAAAGCATCGTGCTCGAACGGGTTAATCCAACTCTTTTAAGCCATGCGCCAGCTGCCAGTACTCGCCGTGCTGGGCGAGCAGCTCTTCGTGCGTGCCGCGCTCGATGATGCGGCCGTGTTCGAGGACCATGATGGCATCGGCGTCGCGGACGGTGGACAGGCGGTGCGCGATCATAAACGTGGTGCGTCCGCGCATGATGCGGTCCATACCGCGCTCGATGAGCTTTTCGGTACGCGTGTCGATACTCGAAGTGGCCTCGTCCAGGATGAGCACCGGCGGATCGGCGACGGCCACGCGCGCAATGGCGAGCAGCTGGCGCTGGCCCTGCGACAG
>URRJ01000187.1 GCA_900550205.1 uncultured Collinsella sp.
GGCCGCGACGGCCGCGTTTTTCAGCACGGGTCTCGAGAGGTTCACTTTCGAGCCAGCGAGCACGGTGAAGTGCCCGGTGGCCTTGTCGTAGCGTCCCGCCCCGCGTATGCCGTTCTTCTTCGTGTGGAAGACCGCCGGCGCACCAGCCGGACCCTGGTCGACCCTATCGAGGTCGTACCCCAGAGCTGCCATCCTGAAGAGGATCCTATCGTGCAGGCGTTCGACGGCCTCTTCCTTGTACGGGTCGATGTAGGGCTTGGGCGTCGCCGAGTTGTCGGTCTCGTACGAGCCGTGGGTACGCACGTAGTCGATGGCCTTCGCCTCGAGAACGTCCAGTGCATCCCTGCTGATGTTCTGGTCGTCATCGAGGAACATAACGGCCTTGTTCCAGAACTCCTTTTTCGCCTTGTGCGCGTCGAGCCGGGCGATGCCCTGGGTCGTCTGCCCCGCGTAGACGCGGCTCACGTTGCCGTGGTCCTCGTCGAGCAGGTAGTAGACGCCGCGCTGCGGGATGTTCGGCAGCGACTTCGCCTCGGCGAGGTCTTCCCTCGGAACGACGACGGTCACAAGCGACTCGCCGTCGATGCGGCAGATGCGGATGCGGTCCGGCTGCGCGCCTATGAGCTGGACGGTGAGAGTCTTGACCCGGATCATGCTCACGCCCCCTTCTTCGCGAGCTCTTCAATCATGCACGTGCGCACGAAGGCGGAGAAGCTCATGCCCCGCAGGGCCGCCTCTTCCTTCGCAGCGTCGCGCAGGGTATCGGGGATGCGAAGGGTCACGGAGACCTGGTCGCCGTCCACCAGGAAGCTCCTGATCTCGGTCTCGTCGGGGTTGCTCTTGATGAGTTGCTTGTAGCTATCGGGCATCTGCGCTCCCATCGCTCGAAATGCAATACAAATGCGTTTACAGAATTATAGCGTTGCATTGCTGGCGACTGTTGAGGCGAACGGGTGAACGGCAATATGGTCAGGCGTGGAATCAAAGAGTCAGGCAGGGACAATCCTGCCAACAACGTTGTCTCGGTCTCGCGTGGCGGGTGCGTTTGCCTACGCCATCGCGATCCCACGCGCCGCACTCAACAGCTCGTACTCCCTCTGACTCCACTGACGCAGCTCGGCAGCCTCGACGGCATCACGACACAGGTCCAAAAACACCTCGGCCCCCTCGCAGAAGCACTCACGGGCAAAGTCGCCCGAGCCGTCCGCGATGCACGTGCCGTCTGCAAACAGCTCCCAGCTAGACGGCTCGCGCAAATCGTCTCCGAGCAGCTTGATCTGCAACACATGCGGGTTGCCAGCAGCACAGAGCTCTTCTTCGAGCACCTGCACCGTAAAGCGCATCTGGTGGGAGAGACTACTCTTGACCATGGCCGAGGCGTAGCCATTTGGCTTATCCAGAAGATGCATGTGATTCGGTTTGACGACCAGGTTGTGGAAGTTGCGCTCGCTGCGCACGGAGAAATTGTCCATACGGACTCCTTTCATCGATGTTGGCAGGGCCACCGTGCCTCTTGGCCGGTTGGCGTCGGGATCGTGGAGCCAACTCTCTACCCCGACTCTGGATAAAACGCGCCCGCTCCTTGCGGGCACGATGGAGTCTATCAGCATGCGCGGACACAAATCAAGCGCCGCCTACGAAATGACGCGCGGGCGGCGCTTGATTGCGCGGCGATTATTCGACCTAAATTCGGAAAAGTGTCAAAATCGGCCGTAAGAAAGTACGGAAAAGTGTCGAATCTGACGGTCTCAACATCCGGAAAAGTGTAACCGGACGACAAAACAGCACGTAGAAGCTGGTGCTACATACGGACGCTTCAGCCGCCTCCAACCCTCGCTACTCGTCTCCGTCGTTGGGGTCGCCCTTGAGGGTGTTGATGTCCAGGTGCTGATCGTCGTTCTCTTTTTGCTGCGTTGCCGATTCGGACGCGGTGGGGCCGCGGAATAGCTGGAATCCCTCAAATGCGATCACGCCGAGTAAGGCCACGATAATTGCGATAAAGACGATCTTTACCGCTTGGGAAAACTCGGAGAAGTGCGGCGGCTCTTCCTCGGTGTAGTAGTCGGCAAAGCGCTCGTCGTCGGTGCCGCGGGCATACGACGATGCCGATGCGGCCTTTACGCCGGTCTTGTTGTACTCGGGAGCAGACGCTTTGGCAAATGGGCCGTTATCGTATACGCTCGATGCGGATCCGTAGCTCTCGGTCTCAATGCGGGAGGCGCGGGGCGCGGCATCAAAGCGATCACCGTACGCTGCTGTTTCGTTGTAATCGGAGTCGCGCTCCTCGGCAACTGCAAACAGCGGGTTGACCGGAATATCGAGCGCCGGCATGCCGGCCGAGGTCTCGTCCAAGTCGGCCGCGGCCCAGGAATCGAAGGCAAACTGGCGGTTGGCGAGGTCGTCCAAATCCATAACGGGCGGCTCGAGCTCGGGTTCGGGTTGGGGTTTGGGAGCCGCGTATGTCGGCTGCTGCGGGGTGGCATACGCGGGTGTGCTGCTGGACGCATGGCGCTGTGTCGCCGCGGCAAGAAACGCCGCCGTCTCGGACGGATCGCTGGTGGGGCGGGGCGCAGG
>URRJ01000188.1 GCA_900550205.1 uncultured Collinsella sp.
CTACCGGGAGTAGCCCCGACGGTTGACAAAACTATAGGAACACCCAATGACTACCAATGACTAGGGCTATTCCACCGTTCCGTAGACGGCGCCCCAGCCGTGGGCGGCTAGGGCCGAGTTGAGCTGGTCGCACAGGGACTGACGATCGTAATAGCCGGGCGGCAGCAGGTTGACGATCTCCATGAGGTCGGGCGCCAAGTCCAATATCTCGGCCTGCACAATCAGATCCAGGCGGTCGATGGCGTGGCGGTCGTAAAACAGTCCGTCGACCAGGCGCTGCAGGTCGCCGAATTCCTCGGCCTGGAACGATCCGTACTCCATAGTGCCTCCTTGGGCGCCCCACGCCGGCATGCGCGGCGATTCGTAATTTATTGCGATGGACTTAATCTATCACGGCTTCATAACGTTACGGCAGTGGCGGTCTATACTTAGACGAACTGCAACGTACCGCTTCGCGAAAGGTCGCACCCATGCAGACGATCTACCAGAAGATGGAAACCACCGAACTCGATGCCGCCATCGAGGCGCTCAAAGCCGAGGTTGCCGAGGTCAAGGCCAAGGGCCTGGCGCTCGATATGGCCCGCGGCAAGCCGTCGCCCTCCCAGGTGGACATCTCGCGCCCCATGCTCGATATCCTCAATGCCGACGCCGATTTGCACGACGGCAACGTCGACTGCTCCAACTATGGCTGCTTTGAGGGCATTCCCTCGGCACGCAAGCTGGCAGGGGAGTTCCTGGGCTGCCCCGCCGAGCAGACGCTCGTGCTGGGCTCGTCGAGCCTCCTGATCGAGCATGACATCGCCGGCATGTTCTGGCGCTGCGGCTCGTGCGGCAGCGAGCCCTGGGATGCCTACGAGGCCGCGCACGACGGCAAGAAGGTCAAGTTCCTGTGCCCTGTTCCCGGCTACGACCGTCACTTTGGCATTACCGCCGACCTGGGCATCGAGAACGTTCCCGTCGCGATGACCGACAACGGCCCCGACATGGACGAGATCGAGCGCCTCGTTGCCGCCGACGATTCCATCAAGGGCATCTGGTGCGTGCCCAAGTATTCCAACCCCACGGGCATCACCTTTAGCGAGGACACCGTGCGTCGCCTGGTCGAGATGCCCACGGCCGCGCCCGATTTCCGTATCTTCTGGGACAACGCCTACTGCGTACACGACCTGTACGACGAGACCGACGAGCTCGCCAACATCTTTGACCTCGCCCGCGCGGCGGGCACCGAGGACCGCGTGGTGGCCTTTGCCTCGACGTCCAAGATCACCTTCCCGGGCGCCGGTATCGGCTTTATCGGTGCGAGCCCCGCGGTCATCGCCGAGTTCTCCAAGCGTCTGAAGGCCGGTCTAATCAGTGCAGACAAACTCAACCAGCTGCGTCACGTGCGTTTCCTTCCCACTATCGAGGCGGTCAGGGAGCACATGAAAAAGCACGCCGAGTTCCTGCGTCCGCGCTTTGAGGCCGTCGAGCGCAAGCTCACCGAGGGCCTGGGCGAGACGGGCTGCGCTACTTGGACGCATCCTCGCGGCGGCTACTTTGTGAGTTTCGATGGTCCCGAGGGCTCGGCCCAGAAGGTTGCGGCGCTCTGCGCCGAGCTGGGTGTTAAGCTCACGCCGGCCGGCGCTACCTGGCCCTACGGCAAAGACCCGCGCGATACCAACATCCGTATTGCGCCAAGCTATCCCACGGTCGAGGACCTGGAGGCCGCGCTCGATGTTCTGGTGCTGGCTGTGAAGCTGGTCACTGCCGAGCTCGCGCGCGCCGAGCGCGCCTAATACGCGCGATTCCGCACCATCCGCACCCTCGATACGCAAAGGAGCATATACATGGATTTGGGTATTTCCACCAACCCTACGCCGGAGCTCTACACCATTAAGGTGACCGGCGAGATTGATATTTCTAATGCCGACAGCCTGCGCAATGCCATCAATCTGGCGCTTGAGCAGCCCACCGAGGCCGTCGAGCTCGACTTTGCCCAGGTGAGCTATATCGACTCCACGGGTATTGGTGTGCTCGTGGGTGCCGCGCACCATGCGGACGACCACGGCAAGCGTTTTAGCTGCGTCAACGTGCAGCCTCCGGTGATGCGCGTGGTACAGCTGCTGGGCGTCGACCAGGAAATTTCGATCACGGCGGCATAAGCCCTGCCCCAAAAAGGGCCGTGCCGTTTGGCATATGTTTGTGATGCGCTCGGACGTTTTGGCGTCCGGGCGCTATACTTGACCGAATGAATAGACGAGTTCCGGCCGAATGGCGCGGTGCGGGCTCGACTCACATCGAGCCTTGGAGGTATGTGTGTTTGGTATTGGAGAGGGTGAGCTTGCGATCATCGTGGTCTTCGGCTTTTTGCTGTTTGGCCCGGATAAGCTCCCACAGATGGGCCGTACGATCGGCCGTGCCATCCGTCAGTTCCGCGAGACGCAGGAAAAGATGACGGCCGTTGTTCAGTCCGAGATCATCGATCCGGTAAGCGAGGCCGCTTCGGCTCCGGTCAAGCCCAAGAAGGCTGCCGTCGACGACGATTCCGATGCGGACGAGGATGCCGTCGAGGCGGC
>URRJ01000189.1 GCA_900550205.1 uncultured Collinsella sp.
GCAAAGTCGCGCAGCGTGAGATAGCGGTTTTGCTCGCGCGCGGCACGCTCGTCGGACAGGCGCACGTACTGGCCGTCGAAGACCACGTCGGCGGCGTCCACGTCCCACATCTGGGCGGCCTTGGCACAGATCTTCTCGCGCAGCTCGGTCGCGGCGTTCTTGGCTGCCAGACCCGTCACGTACGTGCCCGAGCTCGCGTACGAGCCGGCGTCGAACGGCGACACGTCGGTGTCCACGCCGCGCACCACGATCAGCGAGCTTTCAACGCCCAGCTCCTCGGCGGCAATCTGCGCCAGGATCGTGTCGACGCCCATGCCGTTATCGGTGGCGCCGGTGCCGATGGTAATGAAGCCGTCCTCTTCCAGGCGCATGTCGATGCCGGCGATATCCACGTTGGAAATGCCCGAGCCCTGCATGGTGAGCGCACAGCCCAGAGCACGCACGCGGTCGCCCAGGTCGACGGCCAGCGGCTTGTCGCGCCAACCGATCATGTCCATCGCGCGCAGCAGGCAGCGGTCGAGCGCGCAGGCGTTGAGCTTCTCGTTGTAGTACTGCGGCATGATCTCGCCCTCGCGCACGATGTTCTTAAGGCGCAGGTCGGCGGGGTCCATGTGCAGCATGTCGGCGAGTTCGTTGACGGCGCTCTCCACGGCAAACTGGCCCTGGGTGGCACCGTAGCCACGATATGCACCGCCGCGGTTGGTATTGGTGTAGACGGCGTCCCAGCTAAAGCGGCTCGCCTTCACGTGGTTGTAGATGGGCAGGCTCTTGTGGCCCGAAAGGCCAATCGTCGTGGTAGCGTGCTCACCGTACGCGCCGGCGTTGGACAGCGTGTGCAGATCGATGGCCGTGATGGTGCCGTCGTTCATGGCGCCCAGCTTAACGGTCATCTGCATCTGGTGGCGCGAGTTGCCCGCGGTGATGGTCTCCTCGCGGGTGTAGCAGCAGTAGCTCGGACGACCGGTCTGCTGGGTGACGAACGCCACGAAGATCTCGCAGCAGCCCGTCTGCTTGGAGCCAAAGCCGCCGCCGATGCGCGGCTTAATAACCTGCACCTGCGACTGCGGAATGTCGAGCGACTGTGCGACCATGCGGCGCACGTGGAAGGGCACCTGCGTGGAGGTAGTCACCGAGATACGTCCGAACGCGTCGGTCGTCGCGAAGGCGCGGAAGGTCTCCATGGGCGCGGTCTGCGTGGCCTGGCTGGTGTAGGTGCGCTCAAAGACGATGTCGCTCTGGGCGAAGGCCTCGTCCAAGTCGCCAAAGTCGCTCGTGCCGCTGCACACCAGGTTGCGCGGGACATCGCCGCCCTGCGGGAACATAAAGGTCACGTCGCCCTCGGGATGGACCACGATGTCGTTATCGAGTGCCTGGGTAAAGTCGAGCAGCGGCTCGAGCACCTCGTAGTCGACCTTAATGAGCTTGAGTGCCTTGTCGGCGGCCTCCTCGGTCTCGGCGGCGACAATCGCCACCTCCTCGTTTTGGTAGCGCACCAGGTTCTCGAGGATCAGGCGGTCGTAGGGACTCGGCTGCGGATAGCTCTGGCCGGCAATGGTAAAGCGGCGCTTGGGCACGTCCTCGTAGGTGTAGACGCCCACCACACCGGGCACCTTCAGGGCGCGCGACGTGTCGATGGAGCGGATCTTGGCGCGGGCATAGGGACTGCGCTTGAGTTTGACGATGAGCGCGCCGGCGGGCACCAGGTCGCCCGTGTAGACGGGACGCCCCTCGAGCAGGGCCTTCGAGTCCTTCTTGGGCTGCTTCTTGGTGATCTGCTTGTACGCGACACCGTCGGAGCTCGTCTCGTTGACGGGCAGCTCGGGCATCTCAAAGCCCACCTGCACGCCGGACTCGTTGAGAAAACGGACGATGGCGCGCAGCTGGCTCTCGTAGCCGCTGCAACGGCAGAGGTTGCCGGCAAGCTGGCGCGAGAGTTCCTCGCGCGTGGCGACGAGGCTTGGGTCCTCCTTGGCGGCGCGGGCAAGCGCCAGCACGTTCATGATGAGGCCGGGGGCGCAAAAACCGCACTGCTCGGCGCCTTCGGCAGCCATCGCGCGGGCGAGTGTCTCGGACTCGGCCTTAAGGCCCTCAAGCGTGGTGATGGTATGTCCCTCAACACGGGCGGCGGGAACCGAGCAGCTCAGCACCGGGTCGCCGTCGAGCCACACCGTGCACAGACCGCAGTTGGTGGTCTCGCAGGCACAGCGCACCGACGCACAACCCTGCTCGCGCAGAAGCGCAAAGAGCATGGTGTCGGGGGCAATCTGAACCTTGACCTTACGGCCGTTGAGCGTAAAGGAAAGATCGATGAGTTTGGCAGCCATTAGCGCACCTCGCTAGAATCGACGCCGGGCACGCGGCGGCAGGAATACTCGTCCGTGGCGAACTTAGGGATCTGCACGGTCTCGAGCTCGCGGGCAAGCGCGGCCGAAAGTTCAATGCCGGCGGCGCGGCGCACAGCCTGAATCGCCAGCGGGGCCGAGATGCGGCGGCGGTAGTCGGCCGAGCCCCACAGGTTGGTGCCGTAGCTCAGGGCACGCACGGATGCGGCCAG
>URRJ01000190.1 GCA_900550205.1 uncultured Collinsella sp.
GGCCTGGATCGTGAGGTTGATGTAGGGGCGGCTTTCGATGAGCCCGGTCACCTGCACGCAGGAGGGCTGGGACAGCAGCGGGGCCGCCAGCAGCAGGCCCGAGATGTACTGCGAGCTCACATTGCCCGGCAGCACAAAGGTGCCCGGGCGCATGCGGCCGCTCGTCTTGAGCGGAAAGCCGCCCAGACCCTGCAGGTCGCAGCCGGCGGCGATGATCTCGTCCGAGAGCGGGGAGAGCGGGCGGGCGCCCAGACGGCCCTGGCCCACAAATGTGGCCTCTGCTCCCAGCGCGCAGGCGACGGGCAGCATAAAGCGGAGCGTGGAGCCGCTCTCTCCGCAGTCGAGCGTGCCGCCGGCAAGGGCCTTGAGCAGGCCAAATTCAACGCTTTTCATGGTTGGATGAACCTGGAATCCGTCCTCGACGGTCTCGATGCGGGCGCCGAGTGCCGTAAGGCAGCGGACCGTGGCCTCGATGTCGGCGCAGGTGGTATTGCAGGCGACGTGTGTCTCACCGTTGGCGAGTGCTGCGCAGATGATCAGGCGGTGCGCCATCGACTTGGACGCGATGGCGGGAACGGTGCCCTTGAGCGGGGACGGGGTGATGCGGGCTAGCATGCGGAAGCGTCTCCCTTCTGGCCGAGGCCCTCGGCAATTAAATCGTGGAAGGTGGAAAGCGGTGTGCGGTCGATGCTGCAACGGCCAATGCCGTGCGGAATCACCAGGTCGATCGTATCACCGGTGCGTTTTTTGTCGTGCAGCGCCTCGGCAAAGACGGCGTCGGCCGAAAGCTCGCAGCGGGTCTTGAGACCGTGGCGCGCACAGAGCTCCTCGATGCGGCCAGGCAGCTCTGCGTCGCAAATGCCATGCAGGGCTGCGGCGCGCGTGATGATACCCATGCCGATCGACACGCAGTTGCCATGTCCCAGCTCAAAGTGCTCGCAGGCCTCGACAGCGTGTCCGGCGCTGTGTCCAAAGTTGAGGAGCTTGCGCTGGTTGGTCTCGCGCTCATCGGCGACAACCACGGCGCGCTTAATGTCGATATTTCGGGCGATGATGAGCGCCACACGGGCCACGTCCTGGTTGAGGAGCTCCAGCGTGAGCGGGGTCTTCTCCAGCTCGGTGAAAAGCTCGGGGTCGGCAATCACGGCGTGCTTGACGACCTCGCCGCAGCCGTCAGCGAACTGCTCGGGCGTGAGGGTGGCCAGGCATCCCACGTCGGCAATAACCACACTCGGCTGCCAAAAGGCGCCGGCCAGGTTTTTGCCGGCAGCGAGGTCGATGGCCGTCTTGCCGCCGACCGACGAATCAACCATAGCGAGCAGGCTCGTGGGGATCTGCACAAACTTGCAGCCGCGCATGTAGGTGGCGGCCACAAAGCCGGCCACGTCGCCCACAACGCCGCCACCGAGTGCCACGATCACGTCGGAGCGGGAAAGCTCATGTTCGGCCACAAACTCCAGGATGCCAATGTAGGTCTCGGCGCGCTTGTGGGCCTCGCCGGCCTCGAAGGTGCAGATACTCACCTCATAGCCCGCGGCCTCCAGGCTCTGCTTAACGGGCATCTGGTAGAGCGGGCCCACGTTGGTGTCCGTCACAATGACGGCGCGCGATCCGCCGGCGGTGGCGCGGATGAGCGGGCCCGCCTGCTCCAGCAAAAACGTGCCCACGTGTACCTGGTAGGGGCGTGCGGTGTCGATATCGATGGTAATCGCCATAAGCTTCGGTCCTTTCGACCTGGCGTGATAGGTGATCTAGTGGGAGGCCTCGTCGTCGAGTGCGCGCTTAATGCGGTCGCCCTCGGCAAGGAGATTCTCCAGATAGCGCTGGTCGCGGTCCTTGAGCGCACGGCTGTAGGCACCAAGCGACTCGATCAGATGGTCGATCTCGAAGGCGAGCGCATCGGCGTCGTCGATCATGAGCTCGGACCACATTTGCGGGTTGAGGTGCGCCACGCGGGTGAGATCGCGGTAGCTACCGGCCGAAAAGCCGTGGTGGACCTGGGCGGTCGGGCTCTTTACGTAGGCGTTGGACACCACGTGCGCAAGCTGGCTCGTGAAGGCGATGACGCGGTCGTGCTCGGCGGCGCTGGTCACGCTGAACTTGCCAAAGCCCAAGGGGCGCACCATCTCGCGCACCTGGCCCAAAAGCTCCAGTTTGAGTGCATCGTCCACCGCGGGCGGCACGAGCACGAGCGGCGCGCCCTGGAACAGGTCGGCGCGGGAGTGCGCATAGCCCGAGTACTGCGTGCCCGCCATGGGGTGCGCGCCCACAAAGTAAAAGCCGTGCTCGCGGGCAAGCTCAAAGGCGCGCTCGCACACGATGCCCTTGACGCCCACCGTGTCGATCACCACGGGGCCCATGATGGCCTCGGTGTCGGTGGCGTCGGCGAGTGCCTGGGCATGCGCCTCGAGCCACTCGATGCAGGCCTCGGGGTAGCAGGCCAGGACGATGATGTCGCATTCGCCGAGTGTCTTGTCGTTGAGCTCTCCGGCGACAGTGCCCATGCTGGCGGCCGTCATGACATCGTCATCGGGGTCCCAGGCCAGCACGCG
>URRJ01000191.1 GCA_900550205.1 uncultured Collinsella sp.
GCCGAGGCCAACGACGAGCTCGACCGCGTGCGCCGCGATGACTCCGAGGCCGCCGGTAAGCTCGCCGATGCCAAGGTGCGTCTGGCCCAGACGAGCGAGCGCCTGCGTTCGCTGAAGGGCCGCGTTCCCGATCTGGAGCATCGTCTGGAGGGTATCGACCGCCGTATCCGCGGAACGCGCCAGGCTTCGCGCTCGCTTGAGCTGCTGCGACTGCGCGTCGATCCCATGCACGAGCGCTACTCGGCCCTGCTGGAGCGCGCCTCGGACTGGGCCGCGCGCCTTCGTGACCAGGCTTCGCTCGAGGAGGCAGACTCCGCCTCGCTCAAGAAGACCATCGAGGACGCCAAGGCCGAAGTCGCTCGCGCCAAAGATAAGGTTGATACCGCCACCGCGACGCAAAACGAGTTCAAGGTCGCACGCGGCAAGCTCGAGGTGCAGGTGGAGGCAGCCATCAAGGCCATCACTGCCGACGGCACCACGGTGCTCGAGGAAGCGCTCATGCTTCCCGCGCCTACCGACCGCGACGCTGCCGAGCGTGAGCTCAACCAGCTCGTTCGCCAAATCAACAACCTGGGTCCGGTGAACCAGGTTGCCATGGAAGAGTACGAGCAGCTCAAACGCCGCGCCGATTACATCGAGGAGCAGCTGGCCGATCTGGAGAGCGCGCGCAAGGCGCTCACCAAGATTACCGTGGCCATCGACCGTAAGATGCGCAAGGCGTTTCTGGTATCTTTCGAGAAGGTCGATGCGAACTTCCGCGAGATCTTCGCCATGCTGTTCCCGGGTGGCCAGGCTCATCTGGAGATGACCGACCCCGAGCATCCGGCCGATACGGGTATCGAGGTCGTGGCGCAGCCGCGCGGCAAGCGCATCACCAAGATGATGCTCATGTCGGGCGGCGAGAAGAGCCTGACGGCGCTCGCCCTGCTCTTTGCCGTGTACCGCACGCGTACGGTGCCGTTCTATGTGCTGGACGAGGTCGAGGCGGCACTCGACGACGCCAACTTGTCCAAGCTCATCGGCGCGCTGGACGTGTTGCGTTCTGATACGCAGCTCTTGGTCATTTCGCATCAGCGCCGTACTATGGAGGACGCTGACGTTCTCTACGGCGTCTCGATGCAAGCTGACGGCGTCAGTCGCGTCGTCTCGCAAAAACTCGATCGCGAAACCGGAAAGGTCGTGAATGCGTAATGGGATTCTTTGATGCTCTCTCGCGCGGACTTGAGCGCAGCCGCGAGGCCCTCAACGAGGTCTTCTACTTTGGCGGCGAGGTCGACGAAGATTTTTGGGAGGACCTAGAGGACACGCTCGTCATGGGTGACATGGGTGCCGAGGTCGCCATCCAGGTTTCTGATGACCTGCGCGATGCCGCGGCCAAGAAGAACCTCAAGACCGCCCCACAGCTCCGTCGTGCCCTGGCTGAGCAGCTCGAGCAGCACTTTGTGCCCATTGAGCGCGATCCGTTCGCCGATACGCCGAGTTGCGTGCTGTTTGTGGGCATCAACGGCGCCGGCAAGACCACGACGGTCGGCAAGATCGCGAGCGCCATGGCAGCTCGCGGCAAGAACGTCGTAATCGGTTCGGCCGATACCTTCCGCGCCGCCGCCATCGAACAGCTCGATGTATGGGGCCAGCGCGCCGGCGTTCCCGTCATCAAGCGCGACCGCGGCTCCGATCCGGCGAGCGTGTGCTACGACGTGCTCGACGAGGCCGACAAGCGCGGCAGCGACTTGGTGCTTATCGATACCGCCGGTCGTCTGCACACGAGTCCCGAGCTCATGCGCGAGCTTGCCAAGGTGGTCAACGTGACCCGTAAGCGCGCTGGTCAAATGGCCGCCGGCCCCATGCCCGTCTATGTCGTGCTCGTAATCGATGCCGCGACAGGCCAAAACGGCCTCAACCAGGCGCTTGAGTTTAACGAGGCGCTGGGCCTGGACGGTATTATCATGACAAAGCTCGACGGCACGGCAAAGGGCGGTATCGCCATGGCCGTGGCCGAGAAGCTCAAGCTTCCCATCCTGCGCATCGGCGTGGGCGAGCAGGTCGATGACCTGCAGGAGTTCAATGCCAAAGATTTCTGCCGCGCCCTGGTGGGCGAGTCCAACTAAGGAGTGACTAGTGTTTGATTCTCTGAGCGATCGCCTCAACGACACATTTGACCGTCTGCGCGGCAAGGGTAAGCTGACCGAGGCCGATATCACCTCGGCCATGCGCGACATCCGCATGGCGCTACTCGAGGCCGACGTCAACTTCAAGGTCGTCAAGGAGTTTGTCGCCAAGACCAAGGAGCGCTGCATGACCGCCGAGGTCATGGAGTCGCTGTCGCCGGCGCAAAACGTCGTCAAGATCGTGCTCGACGAGCTCACCGAGATGCTCGGTTCCACCGAGAGCAAGCTCGTCTTTAGTAACCGCATTCCCAACGTCATCATGCTCGTGGGCCTGCAGGGCTCCGGTAAGACCACGGCGGCCGTAAAGCTGGCCTACCTGCTCAAGAAGCAGGGCCGATCGCCGCTGCTCGCCGCGTGCGACGTCTACCGCC
>URRJ01000192.1 GCA_900550205.1 uncultured Collinsella sp.
AGCTATCACCCCTTGCGAACTTAGATTTCGGAAGTATGCGGCAAAATTTGAATAGGCCGAGCACACCGAATATGTCCAAGCCCTGTATCTGCGGTTTTATTGGCGGAAAACCGGGGTGTGCTCAAGGGTTCCGGAATTTGCCGCATACTTCCGCAAACCACGTCTCGGTGGCACAAAAAATCGCCCTCGGAACCCTGAGATAATGAACAGATGTTGCCGTTCGCCGCAAATTACCGTCCGTTTATAGAACCCACCCCCAGCGCGCAGTCCCCTTACGGTTGAATAAATACACATCTATGGAATTACGTAAGAGAGGACCGTCCTATGAGCTACAAGACCGTTTGTGTTGCCGGCGGCGGCGTGTTGGGAAGCCAGATTGCCTTTCAGGCTGCCTACTGCGGCTTTGATGTAACGATTTGGCTGCGTAGCGAGGGCAGCATCGGCCGCACCCAGCCCAAGATTGATCATGTGCGCGAGGAGTACATCGCGGCTATCGAGGGCATGGCGGACGGCACAGGCGAGTGGTGCGCCGGTATCGCCGATAGCGGCCAGCCCTTCGACAAGGAGGCGGCACTCGCCGCCGTCGAGCGTGCCTACTCCACGCTCAAGCTGGAGCTCGATCTTGCCAAGGCAGTGGCCGACGCCGACCTGGTCATCGAGTCTATGGCCGAGGACACTCAGGCAAAGATCGACTTCTACAAGAAGCTTGCCCCGGTCCTCCCGCAAAAGACCGTCGTCGTGACCAACTCCTCCACGCTGCTGCCGAGTACCTTTGCCAAGTACACCGGCCGCCCCGAGAAGTACTTGTCGCTGCACTTTGCCAATTCCATCTGGAAGAACAACATGACCGAGGTCATGGCTCAGGACCAGACCGACAAGCGCTATTTCGATGAGCTCGTCGACTTTGCTAGCGATATCCGTATGCTTGCCCTGCCCGTCAACAAGGAAAAGAACGGTTACCTGCTCAATTCCATGCTGGTGCCATGGCTGCTTTCGGGCCTTGACCTGTACGTCTCGGGCGTGAGCGACCCCAAGAGCATCGACCTCGCATGGACGCGTGGCACCGGTGCCCCCAAAGGCCCGTTCCGCGTATTCGACACGGTTGGTATCCAGACGGCCTACAACATCGTCATGCAGTATCAGAAGGTGCCGGGCTTGGTGAGCCCGCTGCTCAAAAAGATGATGATGCCCTACAACTTTAAGGCCATGGCATCCGTTCTCAAGCAGATGCTCGACGAAGGCAAGCTGGGCGAAAGCTCGGGCGAGGGCTTTTTCAAGTACTAAAAAATAATCCCTCGGGGACGGAGGAAAACGGATCATTTTTTGTCGCCAGCAGTGAGAAGATGGACCCAGAAATAGAAAGGAGTGGCAATGGGCCGGCTCGGGCTTTGAGGACAAGTTGCTGCAGGCCCAGAGCGATTTTTCGCTCAATGCGGGCCAGCACAGCGTGACGTATCTGCCAAACGACGAGACGGCAACAACCGGTCGCTATCAGGTACTGCTGTACGACAACAACTTTGGTGCGGCCGAAAGCTATCCCAAGTTCGACTGGGGCCAGCTGGGCGTCGCGGTGGTGACCGATTACAGCAAGGGAACGCATTCGTTTGGGCGCATCTTTACGGTGGACGAGGCCGCGCGCACCTACGAGCTTGTGGACCAGATGCAGTGCTGTTCTCGGGCTACGTACGCAGCGCACAGCGCGTCGGCAATTCGAACAGCATGCTCGTGGCATCGGGCCAGGCCAAGACCTTTACCGAGTACAATCGCTATGGACTGCCCATCGCCACCTACGAGATGGAAGCCGAGAAGTACATCTACCGCGTGTACAAGTACGAGCTGTAGGGCCGTGCTTGGCTGTGTCTGTGCCTCGCGGCTGTGCGCGTTCGCGCCGGGCCCACCTCATGTTCCGCATCACTTGACATCGAACTCCACGCGATCGAGCTCAGGCACGTTGAGGTCGATGAGCTTGCGGGCGAGGTGACGGTCGTGTGCCCCAAGCGCCTCGCTTGTCGTCACGTGGGCGACAACCTCGCGCTCGACGATGCCCTCTTCCTCGCCTTCGGTAGCCGAGGTCTCGACAGCGACGGTGTAATCCTTAAAGCCCGGCAGCACCGCGGCGAGCTCACGCGTAGTTTCGGTGACGCCGTAGCCGTCCTGCACGCCGGCCTGCGCCGAGCCAATAGACCCTGCGGTCATAACGATGCAGGGGATGGCAAAGATTACCGTACCCACGATGATGCGGCGGCGCACCTTGCGCGATAGCTCGTCGACCTCGGCGTTTTCCTCGGCCGTTACGACGCCGTCTCCGTTCAGGTCGCGCTTGAGCGGCACGCGCAAGATAAGCAGCACGGCTTCGGCCGCCAGCGCGATAAAGACGACGTTGATGCCAAACTCGTAGAGGGCCGAGAAGAACAGCGATCCGCTCGCGATGGCAATACCATGGCCCGCCGCGCACAGGGGCGGCATGAGCGCGGTCGCCACGGCCACGCCGGCGATGAGCGTGGCGGGTTCCTGATCGCGCG
>URRJ01000193.1 GCA_900550205.1 uncultured Collinsella sp.
GACCGTGGGCTCGACGCGCTGCTGGGCGCGGGACTGGGCTGCGACGTGTATGTGGGGGATGCCGACACGGTGAGTGACGCGGGTCGCGCGCTGGTCGATGCCGCCGCCGACTTTGAAGTTGAGCGCCACGACCCCTACAAGGACTATACCGATCTGGCGCTGGCGCTCGATTCCGTCCGCCGTCGCTGGCCAGGTGCCGAAGTGGTTGCGGCCTGCGCCACCGGCGGCCGTTCTGATATGGCGCTTTCCGTACTGGGCCTGCTAGCGGGCTACGAGGACGCCCCTGTCTGGATTGCCGAAGACGAGACCACGGCCCGCATCCTGCACGGAGGCGAATCGTGGACCTTCGAGGGCTCAGAAGGCAAGACGTTTTCCATCATCGCCATAGCGCCTGGGACGGTGGCAAGCGAGCACGGCCTAGAATGGGAGCTAGACCACGACTCGCTAGGCCTGTTGGCCGACACAGGCATTAGTAACATAGTCCGGTCTACCGCCACGATCCAAGTCCACACCGGCACCGCCATCGCTTACCTCTACAAGTAAGGACTATCGCATCAGGGTTTTATCGTGACGGTGGATAGAAATAAACGATCGAAGAGTGATTATTTCTGCCCCGTCCCAGGAAAACCCGTAAGTGCGAGAATCAACCCAAAAAACTTCTTGCATCAAGCAAAACATTCCCCTATAGTATCTCCTCGTCACGGGGGCGTAGCTCAGCTGGGAGAGCGCTTGACTGGCAGTCAAGAGGTCAGGGGTTCGATCCCCCTCGTCTCCACCCGAGCATTGAATGAGGCTCCAACGCAAGTTGGGGCCTTTTTTCATATAGGCACACAAGGTCAAAGGCGGCACCATGATCCTCCTGGTCGACAAGATCGAAAAAAGCTTCGGCGCGCGCGTCCTCTTTAGCGGCGCGTCCTTCCAGATCAACCCCGGCGAGCGCTTTGCGCTCGTGGGACCCAACGGCGCCGGCAAAACCACCATGCTCAAAATTATTATGGGCATCGACAGCCCCGACGCCGGCCAGGTCCAGTACGCCAAGGACTGCCAGGTGGGCTACCTAGAGCAGGAAACCAACCTGGAGCAAAAGGACACCGCCATCCTTGCCGAGGTCATGGCCGCCGCCAAGGAAATCCGCCGCATGGGCGAGCGCGCCAACGAGCTGCAGGCCCAGATCACCGAGCTCTCCGAGCAAGGCAAGGACGTCGACGCACTCCTTAACGAGTACGGCCAGGTCCAGGACCGCTTTGAACATCTGGGCGGCTACGAGCTCGAGAGCAACGCCCGCAAGATCCTGTCCGGCCTCGGCTTCAAGGTCACCGACTTTGAACGCCCGTGCTCCGAGTTCTCGGGCGGCTGGCAGATGCGCATCGCATTGGCCAAGCTCTTCCTGCGCCATCCCGACCTGCTGCTTCTGGACGAGCCCACCAACCACCTGGACCTCGAAAGTGTCCAATGGCTGCGCGGTTTTATCGCCAACTACGACGGCGCCGTGCTCATCGTCAGCCATGACCGCGCCTTCATGGACGCCTGCGTCGACCACGTCGCCGCGCTCGAGAACCGCCGCGTGTCCACCTACACCGGCAACTACAGCAGCTACCTCAAGCAGCGCGAGGACAACCTGGAGCAGATGCGCGCCAAGCGTGCCGCGCAGGAGCGCGACATCGCCCACATGCAGGTCTTTGTCGACAAGTTCCGCTACAAGCCCACCAAGGCCGCCCAAGCGCAGGAGCGCATCCGCAAGATCGAGCAGATCAAAAAGGAGCTCGTCATCCTGCCCGAGGGCAACAAGCACATTGACTTTAAGTTCCCCGACCCGCCGCGCTCGGGCGACATGGTCGTGGGCCTGGAGGGCGTGTCCAAGTCCTACGGCAACAAGCACATCTACAGCGATATCGACCTCAAGCTCTACCGCGGCGAGCATGTGGCGCTCGTCGGCCCCAACGGCGCCGGCAAGTCCACGCTCATGAAGATCATCGCCGGCCTGGAGCCGCCCACCACCGGCACCCGCGACCTGGGCACCAACGTGGGCGTCGCCTACTATGCCCAGCACGCGCTCGAAGGCATGACCGAGTCCAACACCGTCCTGCAAGAAATCGACACCGTCACGCCCAAGTGGACCGTTCCGCAGCAGCGCAGCCTGCTGGGCGCCTTCCTGTTTAGCGATAACGACGCAATCGAAAAGCAGGTCCGAGTCCTCTCCGGCGGCGAAAAGGCGCGTCTGGCTCTGGCCAAGATGCTCGTGGCGCCCGAGGCGCTCCTGTGCCTAGACGAGCCCACCAACCACTTGGACATCGACTCGGTGGACATGCTCGAGAACGCACTGCAAAACTTCCCCGGTACCATTGTGCTGATCAGCCACGACGAGCACTTGGTGCGCGCTGTGGCCAACCGCATCATCGACATCCGCGACGGCAAGGTCACGGTCTACGATGGCGACTACGACTACTACCTCTTCAAACGCGAGGACCTCGCTGCCCGCGCCGCTGCCGAGGCGGCAGGGGAGAGCGCACCTG
>URRJ01000194.1 GCA_900550205.1 uncultured Collinsella sp.
ACATTAAGTGCTCTCCGGCTCGTGCGGAACTCGCGATCAACCTTATGCCTCTCGGACTGTCCCGGCCCTCTCGGATTCGGGGCGCGGCACACCGGACTGGTTGTCTGATATAAAGAAAGTGAAGGCCCCTTTCGGGGCCTTCTTTTTATAAAAATTCGCCTACTCGGTGGACTTCGGGTTCTAGGTCTACGTTGAATTGGTCTTTGACGGTTGCCTGGATGTGGCGGATGAGTTCGTCGACATCGGCGGCGGGGGCGTGGTCGGCGTTGACGATGAAGCCGCAGTGTTTTTCGCTCACCTGGGCGCCGCCGACGGCGTGGCCGCGCAGGCCGGCGTCCATGATGAGCTTGCCGGCAAAGTGGCCCTCGGGGCGCTTGAAGGTGGAGCCGGCGCTCGGCATGTCGAGCGGCTGCTTGTCCTCGCGGCGCTGACGGTAGTCGTCCATGTCGGCCTTGATCATCGCGGCGTTGCCCGGGGCGAGATTGAAGGTGGCCGAAAGCACGATAAAGCCGTCATCGGCGATGCGGCTCTTTCGATAACCCAGGTTGAGCTCGTCGACATCGAACTCGATGATGCTGCCGCTACCGCGGGTGCCGTCGTCGAGCATGCGAGCGGGCTTGTAGACGCGTACAGATTCCAGTACATCGGCCATGCAGGCACCGTAGGCGCCGGCGTTCATGTAGCAGGCGCCGCCGACCGATCCGGGGATGCCCGAGATGGGCTCCATGCCGGTGAGGCAGGCTTCGGCGGCAGCCGCGGCGACATCGGAAAGCAAGGCGCCGGCCGCCGCCGTGACGCGCATGCCATCGACGGTGATGTCGGAGAGACCTTTGCCCAGCGCCACGACGACGCCACGGATGCCCTTGTCGCCAACGAGCAAGTCGGAGCCGTTGCCTACGATGGTGAGCGGTAGATCGCAGCGATAACAGGTATCGAGCGTGGCGACGAGGCCCTGCTCGGTGTCGGGCGTGACAAAGACATCGGCCGGGCCGCCGATCTTAAACGTGGTGTGCTCGCGCATGGGCTCGCTCATGAGTACGTTGTCCTCGCCGGCAACGCCAGCAAGTGCGCACAGCAGGTCCTCGTTAAAAAAGTCGTTCTCGTGCATACGAATATCCGCCTTTTGGTGGTTGTTGTCATCAATCGATTGCAATATACCCCACCTGGACGGATTTGGTGCGCTGACGGCGATAAAACAGCCGTCCACCGGATTGGTAAAGTGTTTATCACCGAGGTAGATGGGCAGTCGCTATACTTTCAAGAGATTGCGCGTAAACCCGGAAGGAGCGAGATGGCCAACAAAGTCACCCTCAAGCAGATCGCCCAGGAGGTGGGGCTTTCCCCTTCGTCGGTCTCGCTTGTTCTCAATAATCGGCCCTGTCGCATCTCGGAAGAAAACCGCAAGCTCATCAAGGAGGTTGCGGCGCGCAACCACTATGTTCCTAACCAGATCGCGCGCAGCCTGGTCATGCGCGAGTCGCGCACACTGGGCCTTATCGTTCCCAATATCGAGAGTCGCTTTTTTGCCTCGCTTGCCGGCAGCTTGGAAAAGCGCTGCCGCGAGGACGGTTACGCGCTCTTTATTACCAGCTCGGGCGGAAGCGCCGATGACGATTTGGAACTGCTGCGCCAGCTGGTGACGCGCGGCGTCGACGGCGTCTTTCTGGTAGTGGGTGACGAGTTCTCCGACGATCGCGCCCTGCGCGAGGAAGTGAGCCATCTGCCCATTCCTGCCGTGATGGTCGACCGCGCCATTGAGGGCCTCGAGTGCGACAAGGTGATGTTCGACCACGAGATGGGCGGCTACATGGCCACCCGCTATCTGATCGAGCAAGGCCACCGTCGCATTGCCTGCTTGGTTAACGCGCGTCGCTCCAATACGGGCCGCAAGCGACTTGCTGGCTATGAGCGCGCACTGCGCGAGGTGGGACTGCCCATCGACGCGCGCCTGGAGTTTGAGAGCGAGTACTACATTCCGAGCGCCTACGAGGCCTCGGAGGCGGTGCTCGCAACCGACGCCACCGCCGTGTTCGCAAGCTCGGACAACATTGCCCTCGGTTTGCTCAAGCGCTTGCACGAGATGGGGAAGAGCATCCCGGGCGATATCTCGGTCGTAAGCTATGACAACTCGGCGGCCGACGTTCTCTTTGAGCCGGCGCTGACCGCGATTGAGCAGGACCCTGGTGTCCTCGCGGAGCATGCTTTTGGCTGCATGTCCAAGCGTCTTGCCGGTAGGGGCGGTAGACGTGCCGAAGAGGTCGTTCTGGAGCCGGCGCTTATCGTGAAGGGCAGTGTGCTTGACCTTACCGAATATAGTTAAGCGCACTTGTTTGTTTGCATAGATTGCATGCGGAGCGTCCGCTATTTGCCGGCGGGGCCGGGGTGCCTGCTTTGTTTTGAGAAGTTCGCGAATCCCACCTCTCAAAACAAAGCGGGCACCCCGGCCCTCGTCCGTAAACTCTTCCGCTGGGCGAGCCATAGACGCCGCGC
>URRJ01000195.1 GCA_900550205.1 uncultured Collinsella sp.
ACAGGCGCGGAATAAGCGAGACGAGTGTGGACTTGCCGCTGCCCGTGCCGCCGATAATACCGAGCGTTTTGCCCAGCGGCAGCTCCAGGGTCACATCGCTCACGGCATTGGCCGCGCCGGCGCCAAACGAGAAGCTCGCATGGTCAAAGCGCAGCGCGGGAGCCGGGGCGTCGACGTCCGTCGCGAGCGCCTGGGGCAGCGCGACCGGCTCGTTGCCCTCGTCAGCGATGCTCGGCACGCAATTGAGCACCTCGTTGATACGCGACGCGCTGGCGCTCGCCTTGGTAAAAACAACGACCAGGTTGGCCACGTAGACGATGGAGGTGAGGGTCTGCGTCATGTAGTTGACGAACGCCATGACCTGGCCCTGCGTGAGCTCGCCCACGTTGACCTGGATGCCGCCCACCCACAGGATGGCGCACACGCCCAGGTTCATCACCAAAAACGTGACGGGGTTGAGAATCGACGAGAGCTTGCCCACCGCGATGGCAGTATTGGCCTGATCATCGGCAGCTTGGGCAAAACGCTCGCGCTCGTGGTTCTCGCGCACGAAGGCGCGAACCACGCGAGCGCCCGAAAGGCCTTCGCGGCAGATTAGCGCGATGCGGTCGAGCTTTCCCTGCAGCTGCTTGTAGTACGGAATACAGCGCGCCATGACAAACCAAAACACCAGGCCGATGGCGGGCGTGCAAATCAAAAAGATAATGCCGAGCTTAAGGTCGATGGCAAGGGCCGCGACCATGGAGCCCACCGCTAGGAAGGGCCAGCGGATGAGCATGCGCACGCCCAGCGCCACAGCGAGCTGCACCTGGTTGACGTCGTTGGTGATACGCGTGATGAGCGACGGCGTGCCAAAACGGTCGAGTTCGGCATAGCTCAGCTTGTTGATATGCTGGTAGAGCGCGCCACGAATGTCGGTGCCCATGCCCTGCGAGGTGAGCGCCGCCATCTTTTGGCAGACGAGCGTAAACGAGATGCCGATCACAGCCATGGCGGCAAGCAGCATACCGTAGTGGATAACGGCGTTCACGTCGTGCGCCCCAATGCCCTTATCGATCATCTGGGCAATCACCAGCGGCGTCAGCAGGTCAAAGATCACTTCGATTAGCTTGCACGCAGGGCCGATCACCATATATCGGCGAAACTTACCACCAAAACGCCTGAGCAGCTCAATCATGTATAGGCGCTCCCTATCATCATCCACATTCAATTCGAACCATGATAGTACCGCCACCCCAAAAGAAGCGTAAACAACTCGTCATTTCTAACGGGATTCAGTTTTCAGGGGAGGGGTATACGCGCACACCCAGCCAGTGTCGGGTCAACTAGCATGGTATATTTACATTAGTGCTACCAAGTTAGTCGCCGACCCTTGAAATGAGGTGCCGAGATGAACGACATTCTCGCAAGAAGAGCAAGACGAGCAACTGCGGGCATCGCCCTTTCCGCGGCACTTGTCGCGGGAATCGCCCCCGTAACGGCGATCGCGGCAGAAACCAGCGCCCCCACCGGTGCAGTTGCCTTGCAGACGGAAGATGCGGCCGCCGCAAAAGAAAAAGCGTATGCAGCCATGCAGGAAGCGCTCAAAACCCTCGAGGCCGCAAAAGACGCCGCAAGTCCCGAGAAAATTGCGGAAATCGATGATGACATTGCCGCTTTTCAAGAGATCTACGACATAGTGGTGGCGGAAGCCGCCAAACAGAGGGAACCCCTTCCCGCCATGCAAGCGAACGTCGATGCAGCCCAAGCCAAATACGATGAGGCCCACAACCGGACAAGCGGCCTTCAGGCAGAATTAGATAAGGCACTTGAAGCACTCGGCGGCGAGGAGCCCAGCACAGCTATTAAGGAGCATATTAAGCAGTTGCGCATGGAGATCATGACGGCAGAAAGGCGAGAAGAATCTTGTGAAGATGATCTTCACCGCTACCAACGCCGGCTCGAAAGCCAGGAAAAACAGGTTCAGTATTTCGAAAGTGAGGCAAAGGAAGCTAAAGCCCACATCGACGAGGACATAGCCAAGCAAAATGCGCTCCTCGGCGATTTGGAAAAGGCGCAAGCGGCCTATGACGACGCCTGCAAGGCATACGAAGAGGCAAAGGCCGCGGCAGACAAGGCCACCTCGCCCGAGATAACGAAACCGACCGAGACGACGCCTCCCTCCGGCTCAACGCAACCCGCCGAGGCGACACCGCCCGTTGCCTCACCTGCAACCGGCAAAGACGCCCTACCAAGCTCGACCAAGCAGGCGAACTCGAGCAGCGGCAAGCAAGCAAATACGACCGCCGGCAAGCTCGCGAACACGGGCGACACAGCACCGAGCGCAATAGCACTCGCAGGAATCGCCGCCATGGGACTCGGAATAACCGCCACAGCCACACGCCGCATCAAGAACTCAAAATAGCCGACAGAGCATTCTGCCTTCACCAATCCACAAGCCCAGAGACAAAAAGAGGCTCGTTTCCC
>URRJ01000196.1 GCA_900550205.1 uncultured Collinsella sp.
TCTTCGAGACCGCGGCGACGACGCACTCGACGCCGAGCCCGGCGAGCTCCCTTTGCGGGGCGAAGCCGAGGTAGCCGCTCTCGTAGGCCGCGAGCGACGGCCCGGGGAACCCATCCATCCACCCGGCGATCTCGCCCCAGGGGTTGCCGGGGAACCTCCTCGTCACGGCCTCGCCGGTGTCCGCGTCGAGGGCGCAGACGGTGGTCGACCTCAGGTGGACGTCCATCCCGAACGCGGTAGAATACTTTGGCATGGGAGCCTCCCAACCTCGTTGCGGCGCGGCTGCGCCTATGGCACTTCAACATCATTGTCGCAGCCCCGACCCGCGGTCACGAGCGGGGGCTCCTGTCTTTTTAGTGCCCTCGGATTGGGTCATAGTGTCTGTCGGTGCCATAACATCGGCGTTACCTTGGCTGTTGTTTAGTCGTTGGGGACGTTCTTAAATGACTAGTCGAAAGGGACACTCTTGCCGGCACTTGGGGACAGTCCCTAAGTGCCGGCAGATTGGGACGCTCCTTTGCAAGATGGCGCTGAAAACTGTTTCCGACGACTAGTCGTTTAAGAACGTCCCCAATGACTATGACCTCTTTGCACCAGTTTCTGTCGAGTCGGTGCGGTTTGCTGGTTGCTCGTATAATGGTCTGCGTATGAACCGCAACCAAGGAGTTCCAGTTTATGGACCAGAGCCTCTTTAAATTCGACCTGATCGCCGAGGACCCGACCACGCACGCGCGCGCCGGCGTGCTGCACACCCCGCACGGCGACATCGAGACGCCGATCTTTATGCCCGTGGGCACCAAGGCAAACGTCAAAGGCATCCCCACCGAGACCGTCAAGCAGCTCGGCGCCCAGATTGTGCTTGCCAATACCTATCACCTGTCCATGCGCCCTGGCGAGGACACCATCGCCGAGCTGGGCGGTCTGCATAAGTTTATGAACTGGCACGGCCCCATCCTCACCGACTCGGGCGGATTCCAAGTCTTTAGCCATAACGACGCCGTTAAGCTCACCGACGAGGGCGTGCGCTTTATCGTCAATGACTACGACGGTCGCCACGTGTTCTGGACGCCCGAGGACAACATGGAAATCGCCATGAAGCTCGGTTCCGACATCTGCATGCAGCTCGACCAGTGCCCCGGCTATCCTGCCACGCGCGCCTACGTCGAGCGCGCGGTGGAGCTGTCGAGCATGTGGGCCGAGCGCTGCTACAAGGCTCACACCCGCGATGACCAGGCACTCTTTGGCATCGTTCAGGGCGGCATGCATCTGGACCTGCGTCTGCGCTCGCTGCGCCATCTGGAGGAGTGCGGTGACTTCCCCGGTTACGGCATCGGCGGCTACTCGGTGGGCGAGGACCACGAGACCATGTTCGAGACGCTGGCGCCGCTTGTGAGCGAGTACATGCCCAAGCACAAGCCGCGCTACCTGATGGGCGTCGGTAACCCGACGACGCTCGTGCGCGGTGTGGGTGTGGGCATCGACATGTTCGACTGCGTGCTGCCGACGCGTACCGGCCGCATGGGCACGGCGTTTTCGAGCGAGGGTCGCCTCAACTTCCGCAACGCCCGCTTTGCGCACGACGACGGCCCCATCGATCCCACCTGCACCTGCCCGGTGTGCACGGGCGGCTACAGCCGTGCGCTCATCCGTCACATGGTCACGCAGAAGGAGATGCTCGGCGGCATTCTGCTTTCGATGCACAACATCTACTACCTGCTCAACCTTATGCAGCGTGCCCGCCAAGCCATTATCGAGGGCCGCTACGGTGCGTTCGTGAGCGACTGGATGAACAGTCCTGCGGCGGTGGACTACTAAGAGCGGCGCGGGCGCTTGCGGGGCGTGAGTAACGGCAAAGGCCAGGCGGCGATCGGTCGTCGCGTTCGCTAACACCGTCTGCGCGACCGCTGACCGATAGCTTGCAAGCACTTGATGCATCGTGGGTACCATACCGAATAGTTGATGTTCGGGCGGGTGTTTGGCGCATGGCGTCGACCCCGCCCGTTTCTTTTTTCGATAGGAGTACCCATGATTAAGAATGAGAATGTCGAGGGCGAGCCCGCCTACGACGAGACGTACCGCCGCGGTCCCGTGGTCATGCGTGGCCCCATGATTCCCAAGGACAACACCTACGCCAACCTGTTGGCGCCCGAGGATTCGACCGACTGGCTGCATGCCGACCCCTGGCGTGTGCTGCGCATTCAGGCCGAGTTCGTTGATGGCTTTGGCGCGCTTGCCGAGCTCGGGCCCGCGGTGACCATCTTCGGCAGTGCTCGCACGCCCAAGACCGATCAGCTCTACAAGGCTGCGCGCACGGTCGGCCGCAAGATCGCCCAGCGCGGC
>URRJ01000197.1 GCA_900550205.1 uncultured Collinsella sp.
CTCCATGAGCATGTCGTTGACGTTGCCGCCGGCCACGGACTGAATCAGGAAGACGTCGGCGCCGCGGACGGTCTCGTCGTAGCGGGCGTAAATCTCACCATTGGCGAACTGCTTTAGCGTAAGGCCCGAAAGCTCGACCCCAAGGTACTCAGCAATCTTCTGAGCGAGGGGACGGTTGGAGGAACCGGAATACACGCGGATGGACTTGCGCATATTCTCCGACTTCTCGGGATCATTAATCGGCATTACCCTTCTCCTTTATATCGAATGCCATATAGATGCCTTGTTGCATTGTAACCGCGCGGCGGGGTTTATCGAGTCTTGATAACGTCTTTACCGTCAACGGACACGAACCGACCACTCATCCGGCCACGCAGGTCAGCATAGAAAAAGGAGCCGTCCCCCATGGGAACAGCTCCTTAGATGCTTGGTAAAACGTTATACCTCGTCGTCCTCGTGCAGACGGCGGCGATAATCGGCGGCCCAGCCCTCAATATTTACCTGACGGGCGCGGCCCAGTCCGAGCGCGTCTGCCGGGACCGGCTCGGTGATGACGGAGCCGGCGGCCACGAGCGCGCCGTCGCCAATTTGGGCGGGCGCGACCATCATGGTGTCGGAGCCGATGAAGGCATCCTTGCCGATAACGGTCTTGTGCTTGTGGACGCCGTCGTAGTTGCAGGTGATGGAGCCCGCGCCTACGTTGACGCCGGAGCCCATGGTGGTGTCGCCTATGTAGGACAGGTGGGGCACCTTGGAACCCTCGCCGATCGTGGACTTCTTGATCTCCACGTGCGTGCCGGCCTTGGAACCGTCGAGCATGTGGGTACCCGGGCGCAGGTAGGCGAGCGGGCCGCAGTCGACGCCGTTCTCGATGACGGCCTCGATGGCGATGGTCTCATCGATGGTGCAGCCGCTGCCGACGGTGGTGTCGGTGAGGCGGCTGTTGGGGCCGAGCTGGCACTCCTCGCCCACGGTGACGTGGCCGATCAGGTGCGTCTGCGGCCACACGACGGTGTCGCGGCCGATGGTGGCGTCGGGGCCGATCCAGGCCTGCGTGGGGTCGATGAAGGTAACGCCCTCGGCCATCCAGTGCTCGTTGATGCGGTCGCGCGCGATGGCGGTGAGCTGTGCGAGCTGGAAGCGGCTGTTGACGCCCAAGCCGTCGCGGTAGTCGTCACAGTGGAAGATGGAGACCGCCTGGCCGTGACCCTTGAGGATTTCGAGCATGTCGGGCAGGTAGTACTCGGACTGCGCGTTGTCGTTGCCGATCTCGTTGATGTGTGCGGCGAGCTGCACGCCGTCGAAGGCGTAGCAGCCGGCGTTGCACTCGAGCAGCGTGGCGGCCTGCTCGGGCGTGCAGTCCTTCTGCTCGATGATGCGCTCGATCTGACCATCGGCGCCCAGCTTGATGCGGCCGTAGCCGAAAGGATCGGGCGGGGTCATGGTCATGACGGTGCAGGCGAGCTCGCCGGTAGCGACGGTCTGCGCGAACTTGGCGACGGTGTCGGCGGTGATGAGCGGCAAGTCGCCGTTGAGCACGACGACGGGGCCTTGCGTGATGCCGCAGGCCTCGAGCGCGACCTTCACGGCGTGACCGGTGCCCAGGCGCTCGGTCTGCTCGACGCACTCGACCTTGGTGGCGCTGTTGGCGTAGGCGCCGTCGATAAGGGCGCGCATCTCGTCGGCGTGGCTGCCGATGACGACCACGACGCGGCTGCAGCCGGCCTTGATGGTGGCGTCGACGATCCACTGAACCATGGGCTTACCCAGGATCTTGTGCGAAACCTTGCAGTGGTTCGACTTCATGCGGGTGCCCTCGCCGGCAGCGAGGATAATTGCGGTTGCGTCCATGTGATCTCCTGTTACGTTATAGAGACGTGTGTTTGGAAACGATACACGGCGCAATATGATACCGCAGGCATATGATGAGCGCGTAACGTTTGGGCCGCGGCGGCTGGGTTTGTGGTTCCGGCGCGTCGGTTGCGCTGCTTATGCGGTGTTTGCGGCACTGCGGCGTTGGTATTTGGGTGAGAAGGCGGGGTGCCCGTGGACAATATGCGAGAGAGGTCGGCCATCGAGCCCGTTGCGGCATTCTCGATGTCGCACCCGGCGGTGCCTGCGCTCTACATGGCGCTAACGCTGGGGCTCACCATGTTCTCGATGCAACCGGTGCTGATCGCGCTGTCGCTCGCGGGCGGGCTGGCATACGGCTTTGCGACCCGCGGGGCTGCTCGCACGCTGAGCGCGCTTCGCTGGCAGCTGCCGGTGATTTTGATTATCTCGTTGGTGAATCCGCTGTTTAGC
>URRJ01000198.1 GCA_900550205.1 uncultured Collinsella sp.
CACCAGAGCGAACAAATTGGCATGAAAAGAGAACGGCATAGACCTTCTGGTCATGCCGTCCTCTTTGAATGACAAGTTGTCGCTCTGGAGCCCGCGCAGCGTCAACCGATTACGCGGTTTGGTAAAACCGCGTAACTAAACCAGCTTGAAGCCCTTGCGCTTGCCCACGGAGAGGGTGTCGCCCAGCTTAAGGGCGCTGGGGTCGATGTTGTAGCTCTTGGGAGCCACGGCCTTGCCGTTGATCTTGACGCCGCCGCCGTCGATGTCGCGACGGGCCTGGCCGGCGCTCGCCGAAAGACCCAGATCCTTGAGCAGGCCAGCGAGGTAGATCTGGCCCTCGTCGTTAACAGTCAGCTCAACGTGCTTCTCGGGGAAGTCGGCAAGCTGACCCTCCTTGAACACACGGTCGAACTCGGCCTGAGCCTCGTCGCCGGCACCGGCGCCGTGATAGGTGTCGCACAGGTCGCGGCCCAAAGCGCGCTTGAGCTCATAGGGATCGGCGGAACCGTCGGCCAGGGCGGCGTCGATCTTGTCGACCTCAGCCGGGGTGAGCGAACTGGCCAGACGATAGTACTTGCCAATCATCTCGTCGGGGATAGACATGGTCTTGCCGAACATATCCTTGGGAGCGTCAGTCAGGCCGATGTAGTTGCCATAGGACTTGGACATCTTGCGCACGCCGTCGGTACCCTCGAGCAGCGGCATGGTGAGCGCGATTTGCGGCTCCATGCCCATCTTCTCCATGAGCTCGCGGCCGGCGAGCAGGTTGAAGAGCTGGTCGGTGCCGCCCATCTCCACGTCGGCCTTAATCTGCACGGAGTCGTATGCCTGCATCACGGGGTACAGGAACTCATGCAGGGCGATCGGCGTCTGGGACTGGTAGCGCTTGGTAAAGTCATCGCGCTCGAGGATGCGGGCGACGGTGAACTTGGAGCACACCTGCAGCAGGCCGGCAAGGTCCATCGACAAGATCCAGTCACCGTTATGCACGATGGTGGTCTTCTCGGGGTCCAGGATCTTCATGGCCTGGCTCACGTAGGTCTCGGCGTTGGCCTCGATTTGCTCCTGCGAAAGCTGCGGGCGGGTGGAGTTCTTGCCCGAGGGATCGCCGATCAGCGCGGTACCGTTGCCGATGATGAGGGTGACGTTGTGGCCCAGGTCCTGGAACTGACGCATCTTGCGCAGGGGCACAGCGTGGCCCAGGTGAAGGTCGGGGCTGGTGGGGTCGACGCCGAGCTTGATGTTGAGGGGCTCGCCCTTCTCAAGCTTCTTGCGAAGGTCGGCCTCGGGGACGATCTGCGCTGCGCCCGAGGTGATGATACGCATTTGCTCGTCAACAGACAGCATTGGGTATCCTCCTTTTGCTATAGCACCCTCGCCGAAAACGGCGGTGCTGGAAGTCCATAAACTCTCACATGATAACAAACTGACGCGACGCGGCACCTACGACAGGAAAATCCTCGTCCTGCCGCACGTGTCAACAGCGACCGGCAGGCGCGTACCGTCACGTTCAACTAAATAGCGCGTTTGCCGACGACGTGAGCAGTCGCGGCAATGGACCTGCCCCGTCGCATCCGTCGCGCAGACGCCCTCGGCGGTCAGCAGGCAATGCTCGGACACCATAAGCTCGGGGCGGTCGGCGTCGATGGGCCCAAGGACGCCAGGTTCGGCAGCCAGCTCGGCAATACGCTCCTTGTCATTGCCGAGCAACTCGGCCGGCACGTACACCCGCCCCGCGCCAAGCCCGCGCATCCAAGCAAGCGTGGCACGGTTGGCGCAAAACACCGGCGCTGCAATGTCGAACGCCATGCCCAGCTCGCGGGCCATCGCCACCTGACCCAGGTTGCGGCAAACCACACGCCCGGCACGTTGCATGAGCGCCCGAGTCCGCTCGGCGTCGCCCGCGCGGCAGACCTCGTCGAGCACCACTATTGCATCGGACAGGTCGCACTCACCGCGCGGATCCGCATCCATCAGCTCCCAGGCAAAGACCATACGAGCAAAACCCTCACGCTCTGCCGACTCCGCCGGCCTCGCCAACTCCGTCGGCACGTCGCCATCTGTCAGAACGCCCTCAAACGGCATCACCTCGACGACGCGCTCAATCGGCGCAGCTTCGTCTGCCTCGGCACGCATACGTTCCAGCACCGCCGCGGTCTGCCCCAGCACGCCGGCGCTGCGGATCAGATATACCTCGCAGCCCGCATCCACCTTGCGCTTGCAATGGACAACGACGCGCTCCCCCGCCGCGGCACTCACCGGGCAGGGCACCTGCGGCCAGCGCTTGGGCACATCGGG
>URRJ01000199.1 GCA_900550205.1 uncultured Collinsella sp.
GACGCCCGCCAACACGGTGCCGGCGCCGATGTGGCAGTTCTTGCCCACGGTGGCGCGGCCGCCCAGCACGGCGCCCATATCGATCATGGAGCCCTCGCCAATGACGGAGCCGATGTTGATGATGGCACCCATCATGATGACGGCGCGATCGCCGATCTCGACGCGGTCACGGATGATCGCGCCCGGCTCGATGCGGGCGTTGATGCCCTTGAGGTCGAGCATGGGCACGGCGGAGTTGCGGCAGTCGTTCTCCACATCGTAGTAATCGATGGAATCGGCATTGGCATCAAGGATGGCTTTGAGCTCGTCCCAGTCGCCAAAGACGGTCTTGCCACGACGACCGCCGTAGACGTGCGCATTGCCCCACTGGACCTTCATGCCCGGCTTTTCGCGCACGTACAGTTTGACGGGCGTTTTCTTGGGCGCGGTGGCGATGTAGTTGATAATCTCCTGGGCATCCATCTCGGCTGCGTTGCTCATTTGCTATCTCTCCTTTGGGTGGATTCGGTTGATACCTGGTTAGGCAAACATGACCTGGTCGAACGTATAGAAGCCGGGTTCGCGGGTGACGAGCTTCTGGGCGGCGGCCAGGGCGCCGTTGACGAAGATCTGACGGCTCGTGGCGCGGTGGGTGAGCGTGACCTCCTCGTCCTGGCTAAAGAAACTCACTTCGTGGACGCCGGCGACAGTGCCGCCGCGCAGCGAGTGCATGCCGATTTCCTTGGGGTCACGCGCGCCGCACATGCCCTCGCGTCCATAGACGGGGTGGTAGCCTGCCTCGGGCTCAGCTTCGACGACGGTGTCGAGCAACAACTTGGCAGTGCCGCTGGGGGCGTCAACCTTTTGGTTGTGGTGCGTCTCGACGATTTCGCAGTCAAAGCCGGGCAGCTCGTGTGTGGCCTGTGCTACCAGATGACGCAGGGCTGCGATACCGATGGAGTAATTGCCCGAGTGCATGACGCGGGCGTTCTGACCCAGCTCGCGCAGGCGGTCCATCTGATCGGGTGTGTAGCCCGTGGTGCCCGAGACCAACGCGGCGCCTGTACGCTTGACATAGGCGACGACGGCGTCAAAGGTCACGACGTTCGAGAAGTCGATGATAATGTCTGCTGCCGGGGCGCTCTCGAGCTCGGACAGATCAAAACCGATCTGGGCGACGATATCAAAAACGGGCTGACCGGCGGCGTCGACAACGCCCTCGGCGGTGGTGCGGATGAGCGAGCCCATACGGCCCGTTCCCATAATGACGGTCTTAATCAAGCAGACCAGCTCCCTTCAGAGCATCGGTAAGTGCAGCGCGTGTGTCGTTGGCCATGGGGCACAGCGGCATACGGTAGTTTGCCTCGATCATACCCATCTGAGCGAGCGCTTCCTTGACGGGGATGGGGTTGACCTCACTAAAGAGGGCGTTGATGAGCGGCTGTCCGGCAATCTGGATATCGCGGGCGCGCTCCACGTCGCCGTCCAGATAGGCGCGGCACATGTCATGCACGAGCTGCGGCTGAACATCGGCCCACACGCTGATGGTGCCCGAGGCGCCCAGGCTCATGAGCGGCACGGTGAGGGCATCCTCACCCGAGTACATGCGGAAGTCGTCGGACAGCAGGTGGGCGATCTTGGCCGCGTAGGCGACGTTGCCCGAGGCCTCCTTAATACCCATGATGTTGGGATGCGCGGCCAGGCGCTCCACATTGCGCTCGCTGATGCCGCAGCCGCAGCGGCCGGGGATGTTGTACAGGATGCAGGGGATGTCCACGGCATCAGCGACGGTCTTAAAGTGCTGAAAGATGCCCTCTTCATTGGACTTGTTGTAGTAGGGGGTAATGAGCAGCAGGCCGTCGGCGCCCAGGCCCTGGTAGGTGAGCGACTTGGTGAGCATGGTTTGCGTGGAGTTGGAGCCCGAGCCGGCGATGACGGGGACGCGTCCTGCAACATGCTTGACCACGGCGGCGACGACGGAGTTGTCCTCGTCGTCGGTCATCGTAGCGCTCTCGCCGGTGGTGCCCAGAGTGAGGATGGCGTCGGTGCCGTTTTGCAGGTGGAAATCGATAAGGCGCTCGAGTGCGTCAAAGTCGACGCTGCCGTCCTTTTTAAACGGCGTAACAAGGGCGACGATTGAGCCCTCGAGATTGCGGATATCCATGTTCTTCTCCTTCGCTTCCGCGATCTGGATGCGCTTATTCCATTGGGCGGCGACGGCCAGGCGCTCGTCCTGAGCGCGACGACGAACGCTTTCGGC
>URRJ01000200.1 GCA_900550205.1 uncultured Collinsella sp.
GCCCTCCCCGCGCCCAGTGCGTAGGGAGGGCTGTGTCATGAAGAACCATTTGGATGTTTTGAACCGCTTGCAAGACGGTGCCGACCTGCCGTTTGCGGAAAAATTGCGACCGTTTGCCGAGCGGGCGGCACACGAAGCGCTCGAGGCGTTGTCGCCCACGCGCTGTGCCGGCTGCGAACGCGCCGGTGCACTGATTTGCCAGGATTGTCTGGCCTCGCTTGTGCTCATCGACCCGTGCCATAGCTGTATCCGGTGTGGTGCTCCGTATGGGGACCTGCTGTGCACCGAGTGCTCGGTCGAGGGGGAGTCCTCGGCGATGGCCGAGGCGCTCGATCGCTGCTTGGCGTGCGCCGTCTACGCGCATCCGCTGCCGCGCATCATTAAGGCGTACAAGGACGCGGGCGAGCGACGCCTAGCTTCGTATCTGGCGGAGCTGCTCTATGACGCTGCCTTAAACGCTCAAGTCGCAGCTCCCAATCGCTATGGTGGCGTGTTGTCCGGTGCCGACGCGGTGGTGTTTGTGCCGGCGACGGCAGCTGCGTTTCGGCGTCGCGGTTTTGATCACATGGAGGCCATCGCCCGTCCGTTTTGCGAGCTGTCGGGGCTGCCGCTGCTCGATGCCCTCGTTAAATACGGTCATGGTGATCAGCGCCAGCTCGGTCGCGACGAGCGCCGCGAGCGTGCGCGGGGCATGTACGAAGCGGTCGAGAACGTGCGGGGCAAGCGTCTGCTGCTTATCGACGACGTTATAACCACGGGCGCAACCATGGCGGCCGCCTCTGCCGAGCTCAAGCGCGCCGGCGCTGCAGCCGTCGACGGCCTTGCGATTGCGCGTGTCTGGTAGGGGTGACTCATGTGGCGGTAACAATCAGGCAGTGCAATAAACCGACAAAAGAGCAGCTAGCGGCTTCCGTGATCCTGGCGTGCGCCTCGGCGTTGCGTATGATTCGAGCCGAGCGCCGGCAGATGGGCTATATCGGCTGGAAGGACCTTGAGCCCGAGGAGGAGCGCCGCGTGCTGTGTACGTCATCGCCTTCGAACGAGGATATCTATCTTTCCGACCTGGTGCGAATTGGAGCCAAAAGCGGCGAGGTGCAAGAAGATCTGTGCTTGCTGGTGGGATCTGCGGCGCAGCGCCGCCGTATTCTTGGCGTGAGCTGGTCCGTATGCTCCGAGTTGCCCGCCGGCTCGATTCTAGAGGTGGAACCGGGGGTGTACAGCCTGTCTCCCGAGGCCCTTTGTGTTGCTGTCGCCCGCGAGGTCGGCTGTATCCAGGCGTTTGCCCTGGCCCAGGAACTGTGTTCCAAGATTTCACTGAGCGATCGCGGGAAGTATCTGCCTCCCTACACCTCGCCTGTTGCGAATAGACTTGCAAAGGACAAGGACAAACCGGCAGACGTGGGCTACTTTGAAGTCGAGCCGGTGCTGACGCCCGATCGCCTGACAGATTACCTCTCGGCATGCAAGGGGAGTGCGGCCAAACAGCTGCTGCGTCTGTGTCCCTACCTGTCAGAAAACCTGCGCTCGCCCATGGAGTGCATCATGCTCGCTCTGTTTTCGCTTCCGTTTTCCTATGGCGGATTTGCCTGCGGTCCCTTTAAGACCGACTGCAAGATTGAGTTCGACGATCGAGCGCAGGCAATCTCGGGGATGCCCCATGCAGTTTGCGATGCGTATCAGGAAGCAGCCCGGTTTGACCTGGAATACAACGGTGAACCGGGGCATTCCTCCCGGGGCGGGCGTATCCACGACGAAAAACGCAACACGGGCTTTATTGCCATGGGAATCGAGGTCGCGACAGTCAACAACGAGATGCTCTGCGACATGGAAGCGATGGAAGCCCTCGCATGGCGCATCCACCAGCGCATGCGAAAGCGGTATCGGAATCGTGTCGATGCCCGCAGGAAGAAGCAAGAGGCGTTGCTTAACACACTGCGGGCGTGTTTTGGGCTTAAGCCGGTCTAATTCACGTCGAAATTAGGGGGTTAATCATATGCCCTGGCCAAAATATGGCAAATATGAGTACTGCCACTAAATTAGTAACAGCAAAATCAAGGAGTTTAGGACTCGGAGGCGGCATAAAGTAAGAAGATAATAAACAAATGTAGAATAAATAAGCATCAGGTTGGCGACACTGAGCGCAAAATCTGTCCGAGAGGCCAAAATTGCCTGTTACTAAATTGGTGACAGTACTCATATTTGCCATTTTTTGGCCACGGCACCCCAAGAAGG
>URRJ01000201.1 GCA_900550205.1 uncultured Collinsella sp.
CGCGGCGCCTGGACGTCGGGCGCGACGCCGCCAGTGTCCACACCGGTCGAGGAAGACCCGTACGATTATGTGCCGCTCGAGGCCTATGAGGCCGCGCCAGTCGATGTCGTCGACGATATGCCGCCGATCGATGTGCCGGTTGGCATGGATGGTGCGGCGCCGGTTGCCGATGCAACGGGCACGCCCGCAGTTCCGGCGATGCCGATCGTGCTCACCGATCTGGAGCGGAAGTCGCTGGCGGGGGAGCGCGAGCTGCTGACGATGCTCACCAGCTACCCCGACTTGTTCCGCACGTATGCCGATCGCATCTGCTCCATCGATTGGGTCGACCCGCGTCACGAGTCGATTGCATGGGCCATACTGGCGTCGCCCCCTGGTACCGATCCTGCGGCCTGCATGGATGCGGCGCGCGCGGTATGTCCCGAGGCGGCATCGCTTGTCAGTGCCGGACGCATCTCGGCGACGAGCAAGCACCCCACCGAGACGAACATCGTCTTTATGCTTGACACGCTCGAGCTCTACACCATCAAACGCCGCATGCGCTCCGCACAGGCTAAGCTGCGCCGGGACCATTCGCTCGATGAACAGGCGCGGCGCGTGCTGACCATGCAGGCGGTGCAGGACGCGCAGCGTCAACGCGAGCTGCAAAAGTCGATCGGCGGCGTGGCGGACCCGTTCCGTTTGATCGGTTTGGAGACGGCGGGCGCCGACCAGGCCTAGATGTTGTGGTCAACCAGCGTATTCTCACCTATATCCAGACCTCTTTTTGGGTATAGACGTCACTGTGTGTGCTAAAGTATTGAGTCCTGTGGACTATGAAGGGAGAATCTGTGCCAAAAAAGACTGAGAGCACGGGTACTGGGCTGGAATCCTACGTTGCAAAGCTCATGGGCAACGGCTCAAACAGGACTTCGGTAACCGAGGACGAGATTCAGGTCGCCCTGAAGGATATCGATGTAACTGATGAGCAGCTCACCGCGGTGTATTCCGCGCTGCGCAACAGCGGCATCCAGATTATCTCCGCGAGCGGTAACGACGACGCCCCCATGGACGTCGACGATGACGATAACGATACCGATACCGACGACTTTGGTGACGACGAGCACGATTCCGGCTCGCTCGACGATCACGAGCTCAAGATGGCCCGTCAGGCCGATGCCGAGATGGGCTCCTCCAAGAGCAAGAAGAAGCGCACCGTGCGCACGTCCCGTTCGCGTTCGCGCGTGCGCGGTATCGACGCCTCCACGGTGATGCTGACCGGCGACCCCGTCCGCATGTACCTCAAAGAGATCGGCAAGGTCGACCTGCTGACCGCCTCCGAAGAGGTCGATCTGGCTATGAAGATTGAGGCGGGTCTCGAAGCCACTGAGAAGCTCGAGGCCGCCGAGGCGGGTGAGCTTGAGCTCACTCGTTCCGAGATGCGTCGTCTGACCCGTATCGAGAATGTCGGTCTTGAGGCCAAGCAGGCGCTCATTAGCGCCAACCTGCGTCTGGTCGTCTCCATCGCCAAGCGCTATGTCGGTCGCGGCATGCTGTTCCTGGACCTGATCCAGGAGGGCAACCTCGGTTTGATTCGCGCCGTCGAGAAGTTCGACTACCAGAAGGGCTTTAAGTTCTCCACGTACGCCACGTGGTGGATCCGTCAGGCCATTACGCGTGCTATCGCCGACCAGGCCCGTACCATCCGTATTCCCGTGCACATGGTCGAGACCATCAACAAGCTCGTCCGCGTGCAGCGCCAGCTCCTCCAGGACCTGGGTCGCGACCCGACTCCCGAGGAGATCGGTGCCGAGATGGACATGAGCGCCGACCGTGTCCGCGAGATTCAGAAAATCTCGCAGGAGCCCGTGTCGCTCGAAACTCCTATCGGCGAGGAAGAGGATTCCCAGCTGGGCGACTTCATCGAGGACTCCCAGGCCATCGTTCCGCCCGATGCGGCCAGCTTCTCCATGCTGCAGGAGCAGCTCACCCAGGTGCTCGATTCGCTTGCCGACCGCGAGCGCAAGGTTATCGAGCTGCGCTTTGGCCTTGTTGACGGACATCCCCGCACGCTCGAGGAGGTCGGTCGCGAGTTTGGCGTCACGCGCGAGCGCATTCGCCAGATCGAATCCAAGACCCTGGCCAAGCTCCGCCATCCCAGCCGCAGCAGCAAGCTGAAGGACTATATCGAAAGCTAGGAGTTACGGCGTTTTACCAAACGCCGTAACTGGCCGACGCTGCAAA
>URRJ01000202.1 GCA_900550205.1 uncultured Collinsella sp.
GCGTCTGCCGCGATGCGGTCGGCCACGGCGTGCCACTCGCGCGAGAGCTGCGGCACCACGCCGGCAAAGGCGATCGCGTCGACCGCGTCGAGCGAAAGGCCGTACATCTTAAAGAAGCCCATCAGACGCACGTGGATCTCGTCGGCGGTATAGGAGCGGTCGGTGGGCATGCGCCACGACTGCACCAGCTCGTTTCCGTCAAACAGGCCCATGGCCGTCTGCGTGTTTCCCATATCGATAGCGAGCAGCATGTCTACTCCCGGTGTTGGCATAAAAGGACGCGCACCATTGTATACGCGCCGTCGGCAGCGCTAGGCTGTGATTCGTTCACGGCGATATGGGCTGAGGGTTTTAAATATGAAGGAATTATGCTCTACGAGATTTTCCTTGCCGTTTACCGAACTCCCACGTAATATTCTTTCTTGCGCACATGAGGCGTCCAGACATTGCGGGGTGGAGCAGTCTGGTAGCTCGCCGGGCTCATAACCCGGAGGTCGTAGGTTCAAATCCTGCCCCCGCGACCAAGAACTTGCAGCTCGTCGGCCTAGCCGGCGAGCTTTTTTGTTATTTCGGGACCGTGCTTTCGGTCCAATTCTCAACCTCTCAAACAAAATCTCGATCTGTAACATCTAGACCCGATTTGGACGGCTAGGTGTTACAGATTGAGATGTTGAGTTCCCGCCCGGACGGTTTGTCTAAATCTGTAACACGAGGGATGGATTTTGCCGAGTTGTTGTTACAGATTGAGATTTTCCGGCAGGCGGGTTTGGTTTGTCTCAATCTGTAACAGGTAGGGGTCAAAAGTGGGCCTAGCTGTTACAGATCTAGATTGTTGAGGATGGGTCGAGAGGAATATCTCGATCTGTAACAGTATGACCCGGTTTTGCCGAGCAACTGTTACAGATTGAGACAAACCGACGGGCCGTCCCGCCCCATCCACCTGCCGCCACCTGCTGTCCGCCGATTTTCGTTGTGCTACTGTGCCCCCATGCCATATCCTTTAAACAACTACGCGGCAACATCGCCGCCGCGCCTACAAGAGAGGAATATCCATGACCGCACCTGCATCCAAGTTGCTCCAGCCCATTACGGTTGGCCCCCTTGAGCTCAAGAACCGCATTATGTTCCCGCCGCTGACCACCGGCTACGAGGAGCGCGACGGTTCCATCGGCGAGCGCAGCCTGGCTTTTTACGAGCGCCTGGCCCGTGGCGGCGTGAGCTACATCGTCATCGGCGATGTTGCTCCCGTTATGACCGCAAGTCCCACGCCCAAGCTTGCGACCGACGCCCAAATCCCCACGTTTAAGGCGCTGGCCGACGCCGTCCACAAGTACGGCGCCAAGGTTGCGCTGCAGCTGTTCCACCCCGAGTACGACGTGCCCGGCGTCGGTCGCATGGTCATGGGCTCCATGGCTGCCGCCAAGGCCGCGCAGGAGGCCAAGGCCGCCGGCGACGAGGAGACCTTTGCCGCCAAGATGGCCGAGTCCAACGAGATTCGCAAGCAGGCTTACGCCAAGCTGCATCACGACATGCAGCACTTTGTGAACGAGGCGAGCGTGGAGCAGCTCACCCAGATCAAGGAATCCATCGCCGCCTCGGCCGCCCGCGCGCAGCAGGCCGGCATCGACGCCATCGAGGTCCACGGCGACCGTCTGGTGGGTTCGCTGTGCTCGGCTATCCTCAACAAGCGCACCGACGAGTATGGTGGCTCGTTCGAGAACCGCGTTCGCTATGCGCTCGAGGTCGTCGCTGCCATCAAGGAAGCCGCGCCGCAGCTGATGGTGGAGTACAAGCTCCCCGTGATCATGGAGAACCCCGACGGCACGCCGCGCGGCAAGGGCGGCCTGCAGCCCGACGAGGCCTGCGAGTTTGCCAAGCTGCTCGAGGGCGCCGGCATCGACATGATCCAGGTCGCGCAGGCAAACCACACCGGCAACATGGGCGACACCATTCCGCCCATGGGCGCCATGCCCTACAACTGGACGCTGCCCGTGGCCGAGCGCGTCAAGGCCCTGGTCTCCGTGCCGGTGGCAACCGTCGGCCGTGTTGTCTCGGTCGAGGCCGGCGAGAAGATTCTGGAAGACGGCGCCGCCGACATCATCGCCTATGGCCGCTCGC
>URRJ01000203.1 GCA_900550205.1 uncultured Collinsella sp.
GAGCAGCGGCCGACGTAGGCTTTGGGCCTGCCGAGCGAACCCCGCCGCCCATGAGTTCATCGGCGGTCCAAGGGCGGTCGCTCATCACGTCGTCGAGGCTCAATGCAAACAGATCGTCTTCGCCCTCGTCAAACGCGCGTTTCGCATGCCTGGCGGCAGAAGCGAAGCCTCCGCGGCCGTTGCGTGATGCGTTGCTCGACCCCATCTTGTTCCATCCTTTCGAACTGTCTATCTCATCGATTATATGGAACTTGCCTTGCGGCCGAGTCTTGGATTCGTGCATTCCAGAACTCGCGCCCAAAAGGGGAGGGGCTCAGGCGCGCTGACTACTTGTCGCCGGCGGCAGCCTTTGCCTCGTTGAGGTAGCTATAGAAGCTGTACTTAGAGATGCCAAAGAACTCGCAGGCACGCTCGCTCGACTTGGAAATGAGGAAGGCGCCGCGACGGTCGAGGTAGCCAATGGCGCGAATGCGCTCATCTTTGGTCATGAGCGCCGCGGGCTTGCCTACGTATTGCTCGCACTCGCGCAGCAGATCTTCGAGCAGGTCGCCGATGTTTTTGGTAATGGGCTCGGGCTCGGTGTAGCCCGTGGCGCCGGTGCCGGTAAAGGCATCGAGCGAGCGCTCAAAAGCCTTCATGAGCGTAATGTCAAAGTTAATGCCCAAAATGCCGACGGGCTTGCCCTCGTCGTTGCGGATAAAGATAGTCGAGGACTTGAGCAGCTTGCCATCGGTGGTTTTGGTGAGGTATGGCTCGCGGTCGTGCACGTCGGTGGTGCCATCGTGCATGGACTCAAGCACAATATGGCTGGGGCCGTCACCCAGTTTGCGCCCGCTGACGTGGCCGTTTTCGATCACTACGATGGAGTGGTCCACGTCCTCGGTTTCCAGGTCGTGGACGACGACTTCGCAGTTGGGGCCAAATTGGAGCGCCAGGCCGTGTGCAAGGCGCTTGTAAAACTCAATCTGTGCGGGGGTCATGGGTGCCTTCCTAAAAATTAGTTTGGGCACACTTTGCCATAAACCTCACTTGTTCGCAAATAGCGAAAGTGGCACTGCGTTATGTGACCGTTCGTCGGCGAAAAGGTACCGATTACGGCAACAAACAATTTGTTAGGTTTATCAATCAAAATGTGTGATAGAACAGTGCTAACAAACTTTTTGTTTGGCATCCACATAAAAGTTCAGTCGCATGAATGGGAATGGGCTGAAACGCGTATGCGGGGGCCGGCAAGAGAGGACTTAAGGAGTTCACCGTATGGCCGATAAGATCCAGTGGGCGGGCAACACGATGCCCAAGAGCGATGACAAGCACTTGGGAATCATGAGCCTCGACCACGTGAAGAAGGCCCGCGCCTTCCACCAGTCGTTCCCTCAATATACCGTCACTCCGCTTGCCCGCCTGGACGGTCAGGCTGCGCGCCTGGGCCTGTCCAACCTGTGCGTTAAGGACGAGAGCTATCGCTTTGGCCTCAACGCCTTCAAGGTTCTGGGCGGATCGTTTGCCATGGCCAATTACATTGCCGACGAGACCGGCAAGGACGTTGCCGAGTGCACTTTCGATTACCTGACCTCCGATCAGCTTGCCAAGGACTTTGGCCAGGCAACCTTCTTTACCGCCACCGACGGCAACCATGGCCGCGGCGTGGCATGGGCTGCCAACAAGCTGGGCCAGAAGGCCGTCGTGCACATGCCCAAGGGTTCCACCAAGCCCCGCTTTGATAACATCGCCGCCGAGGGCGCTACGGTGACCATCGAAGAGGTCAACTACGACGAGTGCGTGCGCATGGCCGCCGCCGAGGCCGATGCCTGCGAGCGCGGCGTTATCGTTCAGGACACCGCCTGGGAGGGCTACGAGAAGATCCCGTCTTGGATCATGGAGGGCTACGGCACCATGGCTTCCGAGGCAGCCGAGCAGCTGCGCGAGATGGCCATCAACCGTCCGACGCACGTCTTTGTCCAGGCTGGCGTGGGCTCGCTGGCCGGCGCCGTGGTGGGCTACTTCACCAACCTGTATCCCGATAACCCGCCCACCTTCGTCGTGGTCGAGTGCGCACCTGCCGCCTGCCTGTACAAGGGCGCTGCCGCCGGCGACGG
>URRJ01000204.1 GCA_900550205.1 uncultured Collinsella sp.
CCCCGTCCCATCGGTTCCGATCCGTATAGGTTTTTTACTTCTTGTTCTGGTCGTCATCATCCACGACCTTGTAGTCGGCGTCGTAATACTGCTGACCGTCGGGGCCGGTCTGAGCGCCGCCCTGAGCGCCGCCCATGTCGGGGCCTGCGCCCTGCGTGCCCTGCGGGTTCGCCTGCTGGTAGAGCTTCTCGCTCATCGCATAGAAGAGCTGCGTGAGCTCCTCGGTCGCGGCCTTGATGGCGTCAGTGTCGTCGCCCTTGAGGGTCTCCTTGAGCTTGTCGATGCCCGCCTGGACCTTGCTCTTCTCGTCCGCGGGGATCTTGTCGCCCACCTCGCCGAGGGTCTTCTCGCTCTGGTAGACCATTTGGTCGGCCTGATTGCGGACCTCGACCTTCTCCTTGACCTTGGCGTCCTCGGCGGCATACTGCTCCGCTTCCTTGACGGCCTTCTCAATGTCCTCCTTGCTCATGTTGGTGGAGGAGGTGATGGTGATGTGCTGCTCCTTGCCGGTGCCGAGATCCTTTGCGCTGACGTTCACGATGCCGTTCGCGTCGATGTCAAAGGTGACCTCGATCTGCGGCACGCCGCGGCGCGCCGGAGCGATGCCGTCGAGGTGGAAGCGGCCGAGGCTCTTATTGGCGGCAGCCATCTCACGCTCGCCCTGCAGGACGTTGACCTCAACGCTGGTCTGGTTGTCGGCGGCGGTGGAGAAGATCTGGCTCTTCTTCACGGGGATGGTGGTGTTGCGGTCGATGAGCTTGGTGCACACGCCGCCCATGGTCTCGATGCCCAGAGACAGCGGGGTTACGTCGAGCAGCAGAACGTCCTTGACTTCGCCGCCCAGGACGCCGCCCTTATGGGCGAGCCCGCCGCCGATTCCACGCAGGTCCCCGCTCCCACCTACCAGCACAGCTCGCTCGACTGGCGCGACTGGTGGTGCTCGGATGACGCACAGATCTACCAGTTCATTGGACAGGACAACATCTACTTCTACTGCATCGCGCAGACCGCCATGTGGGAGGCCCTGGGTTGGAACCTTACGCAGAGCACCGTCAGCGCCTGCTACCACCTGCTCTACATGGGCAAAAAGGCAAGCTCGTCCTCGCAGACGCCTCCCCCGCCGGCAGACGACCTGCTCAACCACTACACCTGCGAGCAGATGCGCGCGCATTGGCTGTCGCTCGGTCTGTCCGAGAAGCCGGTGAGCTTTAGCCCCAAGGCATACGACACCCGCGTGACCGGCAAGGACAAGGACGGCAACGAGGTACACGCCTGCGACGACAAGCGCGTCATCGACCCCGCCCTTAAGGAGAGCGCCCTTTTGACCGGCGTCTTCAACCGCCTGGCCCGCAGCTGCTTCTACGGCGTCGCCGTCAAGGAAGGCGACGAGAGCCCGTACCGCAACGGTTGCATTCCCGCTGGCGCCGCCTCGGCCACCGTGGTCGAGGCCGCCGAGCAAGCCGCCCTCGCGTTTGAGCAGGCCATGTACAAGTTCGAGACGCACCACGCGCTCGCCGTGTGCGACGACTACCTGCGCGCCGCTAACAAGCGCTGGAGCGACGCCTCCAAGGCCGCCAACAAGCTTGAGGGCGAGCCGGCCAATACCGCGATGACGCAGGCCCTCGTCGACGCCTTTACCGAGCTGCGCGTGGCGACCGTCCTGATGCATGGCATCGTCCCGGCCGGCTGCGAGCTCATCTGCGAGTACTTCGACATCGACCCGGTCGCCTTCTTTAGCTGGGATAACATCTTTGCCTCCACGGATGAGTTTGTGGAGAGCCTGGGTGAGAAGCCCGGCGAGCACCGCGTGAAGCCGCTGCCCCCGCGCTTCGACTTCTTTAGCAAGCACGAGAGCCAGTACTAAAGCACGCCAGCAGCGGCGTGCCCGGAAAGTAGTCAATTTGGGACGGGAAGGAAAGACGGATGTCCAAGCCGCGTCGTCGTAAGCAGAAAAAGCAGGTTAAGCCCGAGCTCAAGCTCAGGCAGTTTGCCGCCACCGAGCTTTCCGACCAGCTTGCCGCCCAACACTCCGCCGCCGACCTGCCGCGCTTTATGGTCGACACGGTCGCCGGCGCCT
>URRJ01000205.1 GCA_900550205.1 uncultured Collinsella sp.
GGAGCAGATCAAAGAAGCCTTCGACGCCATGGGGCGTCCGGAGCAATGATGTCTGCAGCATCAAGCGGTTGAGGAGCCGTGCCCATGCCGAGTGAACCATATGCGATTCCGCCCAAAGATTGCGCCTTTGAGGGCATTCTTTGGTATATCAATCATTATGACCTGCAGGGTGGCGACCGGCTGCCCGCCGAGCGTGTGCTCTGTGAAGAGCTGGGCGTGTCGCGCACGGCGTTGCGTGCTGCGATCGCGCGCCTTATTTCGTGCGGAACTTTGGAAAGCCGCCGCGGTTCGGGCACCTATGTGTGTCCTCCCAAACCGCTGAACATCTTTCAGGAAACATGGAACTATACGCAGGCGGTGGAGAGGGTTGGCTCAAAGTCGACCGCACGCCTGGTTTGGTCCAAGGTCGTGTACGCCGATATCGATCTGGCCCAAAAGGCCCAGATCGACCTGGGCATGCCGCTTTTCTGCATTCGACGTGTGCGCGTGGTTAATGGTTCCCCGGCGTCGATTGAGACGGCCCACGTCAATCTGTCTTTGTGCCCCTCGCTTCCCGATCACGATTTTGAGCAGGAAAGCCTCTACGACGTTTTGCTCAAAGAAGGGAATGTCCATGTGACGCACGGCAAGGAGCATATTTCCATCAGCCGTCTGAACGCCGACGAGGCCAAGTTGCTGGGTGCTCAGGAGGGCACGCCGGTGTTTTACAAGGCTTCGCACGAGCGTGACGAGAACGATGGCTTTGTCGAGTATTGCAAGTCCGTGATTCTGCCGACCAAGTATCGTTTTGCCGATAACGGCGAGGCAGACGGCGTTGCGACGAAGGTAGGTGTCGAATGGCTGATGCAGTAGAAGACTTGCCGGTTTACAAACAAATTCGCCGCTGCATTGCGGAGCGAATCGAGCGCGGCGACTACCCGACGGGCTCGATGATTCCGTCCGAAAACGAGCTGGCCGAGGAGTTTGGCACGACGCGCCTGACAATCCGAAGTGCCATGGACGAGCTGGTCAAAAGTGGCCAGATTCGTCGCGTGCAGGGCAAGGGCGCCTTTGTGGGACACAAGTGGTTTGACGAGCACGAACGCAAGGGCGGCTTCCGTCAGTCGGTTCTGGCGTCGGGCGCGACGCCGTCGGTGCGCATTCTGGCGCGCTCCAAACGCTACGCCGGCCCGTATTACGCCGACCTGTTTGGCATCGCCGAGGACGATCTGCTTTACTCGGTGCGCCGTCTCAACTGCATTGATGGGGAGCCCGTGTCGATTGAGATGACGCTGATTCCGTGTCTGCTGTTTCCGGGCATCGAAGACGTGGACATTTCGGTCTTCAGCCTGTTCGAGACCTACGACATGTTGGGGCGCAAACCGGACAAGTCGATTGAGAAACTCGATATTGAAGCGCTGGGCGCACGCGATGCGAGTTTGCTCAATCTTGAGCCGGGCGACCTGGCGCTCGTACTGGAATGCATGACCTATGACTCGAGTGGGCAGGCGATCGAGCATGCCAAGTCTTTTAACCGCGGTGATGCCGGCGGATATACCTACAACTATTAGCGTCTAGAGCATCCTCGTGCACGGCGGGGTGCTCATTTTTTTACGGACATGTGTCGCATGACCGATGAACGGCAAAAACTGACCGTCTACCGAGAGGGGAGGATGAAATCAAAAAATCGGTATTAAAAACGGCTAACCTGTAATCGTTCACTGGTATTAAGAACCTTTGAATTGTTGAGCTTGGGGCCAAGATGTCCACAAGGTTAAGCGGCGAGACGGGGCGGCAAGCCTGTCCATTCCGTGCGACAATTCAAACTGCTCGTGAAAGGAGCGGGAATGAAGGAGACCGAGAAGATCGAGATCATGCACTTCGACCAGGAGGGCTACCTCGAGGACGGCAGGAACGTCTACGAGGCCGGCAAGAAGATGACCGCCCTGGCCGACCGCGTGCACGAGGAGGGCTACGACGCCGTCTTCCTGATGGGCGTCGGCGGCACCTGGGACGAGTTCATGCAGCTCGAGTACCTCATGAACAAGTTCGGCGACCGCGACCTCGAGGTCTA
>URRJ01000206.1 GCA_900550205.1 uncultured Collinsella sp.
AGGACTGTCCGAGCAGGAAACCTTATATCCCGCCCCTCCGGCGCCACACGGGAGCTGAGTCAACGTTATCGGACCCGGCATTCAGAAAAGTCAGTGCAGCAAAATGGCGATGCAGATGGTGCGAACAAGAAAGGGGCACGTTGTTGAAACGTGCCCCTTATGGGTGGGGTATGGGGCTAGCGCTCGTAGATTAAGCTACCTGCCAGGTAGGTGGCCTGAACCTTGGTGGCTTGCAACTCTTGAGGGTCGATGGTGAGCGGGTTTTGGTCCAGGACTACCAGGTCGGCGTATTTGCCGGGCTCCAGGCTGCCGAGGTTTTGCTCGTCGCCCGCCGCATAGGCACTTCCCAAGGTGTAGTTGCGTAGAGCCGTTGCCGCGTCGATACGCTCGCTCGGTAACCAGCCGCCCTCGGGCCAGTGGCTGCGGGGGTCTTGGCGCGTGATAGCCGTGTAGAGCACGTTCATGCTGGTAACGGCTGTGATGGGGCTATCGGTGCCGAAGGCTTGGCGGATGCCGCGCTGCTTATAGGTCGCAAACGGCCACATGATGCGGCTGCGCTCCAAGCCCAGGTCGCGCTCCGGACCACCCGGGTCGAGCGTGATATGGCAGGGCTGGCTCGAGGCAATGACGTTGAGCTTGCGCAGACGATCGATGTCCTCGGGCAGCAGATTCTCCAAATGCTCAAGCGTATTATGGCCGTGCTGGGGCAAGCCGTAGAGCTTTGCCGCCTCCTCAAAGATATCGAGTGCGGCATGGATGGCGCCGTCGCCGATAACGTGGATGCGCACGGTGTGGCCGCGCTCGGCTGCCGCCAGAACCAGTTTGCGCATGCGCTCGGCGGGAACCGTCAGACGACCCTGGTCGCCCGGGAAGCGCGGGTTGGTATAGGGTTCAGTGAGGTATGCGGTATGCTCGCTCGACACGCCGTCGAAGAACTGCTTAAAGCCCGGCGCCGAGAGCAACGCATTGTTTGCGTAGCGGGTCTGAAGCTCTTCCAAGCGCGATTGGTCATCCAACAGCGTGGGGAACAGGTGGGCGCGAATGCCCAGCTTGTCGGCAGCCTGCAGCTTGTCGTAGACGTCGTCGCGGATAAAGTCGCAGCCCGGCATGGGCATGAGCGACATGTCGCAAATCGAGGTAATGCCCTGCTCGGCCATGCGTTTCATTTGGTCGGCATACGCGCTCGCGATGCGGTCCTCGCCCAGCCACTCAAGACAGCGCGGCAGCAGCTGCATGGCCGCAGCCTCGTGAGCGATACCCGTGAGCTCGCCATTTGCGTCCTTATCGTAGCTGCCACCTGCCGGCGGCTCACTGTCACGCGTCACGCCGAGCGCCTCGAGCGCGCGGCTGTTGAGCCACAGCGTATGTCCGTCGCCCGAGTACATAACACAGGGTCGATCGGGAAAAGCTGCATCGAGCGACGCCTTAGTGGGATGCTCGGGCGGATCCCAACGGTAATCGCGCCAGCCCTGCGTCACGACCCAGGCGTCGTCGGGCAGGTCCTGGGAAAACTCGAGCGCGTGCTGCACCAGCGCCGCCTCTGACGTGCCCATATCCATGAGCATGTACGGCGAGGAACCGACCGAGGTATGGAAGAAGTGCAGATGAGCGTCATGGAAACCGGGACAGATGAACTGCTCGCCGTAATCGACCACCGGCGTGGCGGCAGGTGCGGCGGCAATCACGTCATCGGGCGCGCCGACCGCGACGATACGGTCGCCCGCGACGGCGATCGCCAGCTCACGGGCGGTATCAATACCGTCTTGGGCGGTAAAGACGTTCTTGGAGCGGATAATCCGATCGATATGCTGCATGGGCGTCCCCATCTCTGGCAGGTAATTCAACACCCCCGAGTGTACTCCCCCACCCTTGCAACAAAATCCCAAGCGGCAAACGGCAACTTTACCAGCCCTAGCGGCAGGTGGCATACTGAAGAGAGCCTGTACGATTTTGCGATCAACCCAGCAAGGAGCAAATCGACCATGACGAAGACCAAGGCACAGCAGATTCGTCTAATCCCCGATGATGTAGCCTCCCACATCTTCATTC
>URRJ01000207.1 GCA_900550205.1 uncultured Collinsella sp.
GAATCCCGCCAGCAAGCGATGCCCAAGAACCACCAGCAACGTCACCGCAGGCCGGGACTGGGCTTGGTTTTGAAAACATTCCGCAGACCAAAAGTGCCCCCGTTCGTAGCTCCGAAGGAGCAGAACGGGGGCACTTCATTGGTCGAGGACGTTTTCAAAACCAAGCCCAGTCCCGGCCGGAGGGACCACAGGCGCTACAGGTTCTTGACCCCCATCGCGCGCATGGCGTTCAGGATGGCGATGATTGCCACGCCCACGTCGCCAAAGACGGCAAGCCACATGTTGGCGATGCCGAACGCCGCAAGCACCAGGATCAGCAGCTTAATCCCCAGCGCGAAGATGATGTTCTGCCAGACAATCGTCATGGTCTTGCGCGCCACGCGGATTGCGCGGGAAATGTTGGACGGCTTGTCATCCATGAGCACCACGTCGGCGGCCTCAATCGCGGCGTCGGACCCCATGGCGCCCATGGCAATGCCCACATCGGCACGGGTGAGCACGGGCGCATCGTTGATGCCGTCGCCCACAAAGGCGAGCTTACCTTTACCCGACTCGGCCGCCAGCAATGCCTCGACACGCTCGACCTTGTCGCCCGGCAGCAGCTGCGCGTGGAACTCGTCGAGCCCCAACTGTTCGGCAACAGACGCAGCCACTTCCTCGCGGTCGCCCGTGAGCATAACGGTGCGCTTAACGCCGGCGGCGTGCAGGTCGCGAATCGTCTGTTCGGCATCGGCCTTTACGGTGTCGGCAATCACGATGTGGCCGACATAGATGCCATCGACCAGCACGTGGAGGATCGTGCCGACAACCTCACAGTCCGGTGCTTCAACGCTGCCCGCGGCGAGCATCTTGGCGTTGCCGACGACGACATGCTTGCCGTCGATGGTCGCCGTCACGCCGTGGCCCGCGTCATTAGCGGAATCCGTCACGCGTGTGGGGTCGAGTTCGCCCTGGTAGGCGGCGCGCACCGACTGCGCGATAGGGTGATCGGAGAACGACTCGGCAAGGGCGGCGACTTCGAGCAACGACTGCTCGGTATAGCCGGCCTCGGGGTGCACCGCGACGACCGAGAACGTGCCGTTGGTGAGGGTGCCCGTTTTGTCGAAGACGACGGTGTCCACGTCGGCGAGCGTCTCGAGGTAGTTGGAGCCCTTGATAAGTACGCCCTCCTTGCCCGCGCCGCCGAGGCCGGCGAAGAAGCTGAGCGGGATACTGATGACGAGCGCGCAGGGGCAGGAGATGACGAGGAAGGTCAGCGCACGGTAGATCCAGTTCACCCAGTCGGCGGGCAGCCCGGCAAGCATCCGCACCCCTGGCACAACCAGCGCGAGCAGCAGCGCCGCAATGCACACGACCGGTGTATATACCTTTGCAAAGCGGGAAATGAATGCTTCGGACTGCGACTTGCGCGAGCTCGCGTTTTCTACAAGATCGAGGATCTTAGACACTGTCGATTCACCAAACGCCTTGGTCGTGCGGATCTTGAGCACGCCCGACATGTCGATACAGCCGCTGACGATCTCGTCGCCTTCGTGTACATCGCGTGGCACGCTCTCACCCGTAAGCGCGCTGGTGTTGAGGCTGGCACTGCCGCTTAACACAACGCCGTCGAGCGGCACCTTTTCGCCCGGCTGCACGACGATGACGCTGCCGACCTCAACCTCATCCGGGTCGACCTGCACAAGCTCTCCATCCCGTTCGATGTTCGCATAATCCGGCCGGATGTCCATCAGGGCCGAAATATTCCGCCGGCTCTTGCCCACGGCATAGCTTTGGAACAATTCCCCGATCTGATAGAACAGCATGACAGCGATGCCCTCGACATAGTCGCCGCTCTTCGTCCAGACCGCGACGACGAACGCGCCCACCGTGGCCAGCGCCATCAGGAAGTTTTCGTCAAACGCGCGTCCGTTTAGAATGCTCTTGCCGGCCTTTTGCAAAATGTCATACCCGATGACGAAATACGCCGCCAGGTACGCCGCCAATTGCCATACCCCGCCAATCGGCAAAAAGTTGAGCACGATCAGCATGACGGACGTCGC